>JBOHNM010000019.1:0-36293 GCA_050730675.1 Phycisphaerales bacterium
CAAGAAGGGCTTCTATCATTGCTTCGGCTGCTGGGGCGACGGCCGGAGGTGGTGCTGCCCAACGGGCTGGACATCGAGCGGTACAACGTGGGGCACGAGTTCCAGACACTGCACGCCAAGCACAAAGAGCAGATCCACCGCTTTGTGATGGGGCACTTTTTCCCCAGCTACTCGTTCGACCTCGACAATACGATGTACTTCTTCACGTCGGGAAGGTTCGAGCCGCGGAACAAGGGGTTCGACCTGTGCATCGAGGCGATGGCGCGGCTGAACGCGGAGCTGAAGGCGCGGGGCTCGCCGGTGACGGTGGTCTTCTTCATCATCACCAAGCGCCCGACGCGGAGCCTGCACCCGTGGGCGCTGCAGCAGCGCGGCGTGCTCAACGAGTTCCAGGCGGTGTGCGACCAGATCATGGCGCACGTGGGGGAGAAGCTGTTCAAGACAGGGGCGACGGGGCAACGTGTGGACCTGGACCGGGCGGTGGACGAGGCGTGGGTGCTGAGGTATCGGCGGACGCAGCACGCGCTGAAGGTGGACCGGCTGCCGCTGGTGACGACGCACATGATCGAGGACGACGGGAAGGACCCGGTGCTGGCGCAGGTGCGGAACGTGTGGCTGTTCAACCGCAAGGACGACCCGGTCAAGATCGTGTACCACCCGGACTTCATCAACCCGACCAACCCGCTGTGGGGGATGGAGTACGACGAGTTCGTGCGCGGGTGCCACGTGGGGGTGTTCCCCAGCGCGTACGAGCCGTGGGGGTACACGCCGCTGGAGTGCCTGGCGATGGGCGTGCCGGCAGTGACGAGCGACCTGGCGGGGTTCGGCAGCTATGTGTCGCAATCGACCAGCGAGCACGCGCAGCCGGGGATGTGGGTGGTGCGGCGGCGGGGCAAGTCGTACCAGGACAGCGCGGCGGAGTTGACGCGGCATCTGCTGGAGTTCTGCCAGATGGACCGGCGCGAGCGGATCGCGCTGCGCAACCAGGTCGAGGCGTACTCCTGGAACTTCGACTGGCCGATCCTGGGCGAGGCGTACCACCAGGCGCACGACCTGGCGTTGAAGCGGGCATTCGGCGGGGCGACGGTTGGTGTCGGGGTGTAGATGGTTTTCACCACAGAGTTCACAGAGGGCACAGAGGAAGGCAAGAGAAATCGAGGAGGAACGAGAAGACTGAGACAGGACCGACGAAGCCAAGGCAACGGGGCGAGATGCAGATGGACGGGGACGAAGGGAATTTTGATCATTCGACGCATGTGCTGCCGCGGCAGTACTTGACGGGGGAGATCGCGCCCATCGGCGGGGTGCTCAAGGAGCGGCCGGAGGACTTCATCGTCGAGGAGATCCCGCTGTACGAGCCCTCGGGCGAAGGCGAACACATTTATCTGTTCGTGCAGAAGGTGGGGTTGTCGACGACGCAGCTTGTGGAGATCCTGGCGAGGCACTTCGGGGTGCCGCAGTTCGCGGTGGGGTACGCGGGGCTGAAGGACAAGCACGCGGTGACGCGCCAAGTGGTGAGCATCCACACGCCGGGGAAGACGGCGGCAGATTTTCCCGATCTGCGGCACGAGCGGCTGCAGCTCCTGTGGGTGGACCAGCACAACAACAAGCTGCGGCGCGGGCACCTGAAGGGGAACCGGTTCGCGATCAAGGTGCGCGGGGTGAGCATCGGGAGTGTGGTGCGGGCCAAGAAGGTGCTGGAGCGGCTGGAGGCGGGCGGCGTGCCGAACCGCACGGGGGAGCAGCGGTTCGGCCACTTGGAGAACAACCACCTGGTGGGGCGGGCTCTGCTGCTGGGAAACTTTGAAGGGGCGCTTGACGAGTTGTTGAAGCCGCGGCCGTGGATCCACCAGAGCGACCAGCAGGCGCTGGGGCGGCAGGCGTACCTGCGCGGTGAGTACGCCGAGGCGGCGCGGCTGATGTGGCCGGCGTCGAAGATCGAGGCGAACGTGCTGCGGGCGCTGGCCAAGGGGGACAAGCCCAAGCGGGCGCTGCGGGCGATGGGCGAATTGCAGCGCACGTTTGTGCTATCCGCCTTCCAGTCGGCGGTCTTCAACGCGGTGCTGGACCAGCGGATTGCCGACGGGCTGCTGGGGACGCTCGAGGCGGGGGACCTGGCGAGCAAGCACGAGAACAACGCGGTCTTCGCCGTCGAGCAGTCGATGATCGACTCGGGGGAACTGACCGAGCGGCTGGCAAAGATCGAAATCAGCCCCAGCGGGCCGATGTGGGGAACAGGCATGCTGCGCCCAAAGGGAAGGGCCGACGAGATCGAGGTGCGGATGCTGGCGGGGCTGGGCGTGACACCCGACGATCTGGCGAAGTACGCCGAGCGCACCGGGGAACCCCTGGTGGGCGAGCGGCGGCCGCTGCGTGTGCCGCTGATGTACCCGAGCGTGGAGGGGGGATCGGACGAGAACGGGGTGTACATCAAGTGTTCGTTTGAGCTGCCGCCGGGGAGCTTCGCGACGGTGGTGATGCGCGAGGTGATGAAGCCGGAGGTGGCGCCCGCGTCGGGTCCGCCCACGCTCGACCCTCCCGCGCTTGACCCGTCCACTCTCGACGGCGCGGCCTAGCGTTGCGTCTTCGACGGGGAAACTCAGCCTACTTGGGGAACGATGTCCACTTTTCAGCTTTGTTCAACCGACGGCCGCGGGTACCTGGTCACGCTGAGCGAGACGCCGGTGACGATCGGGCGGAACAAGGACAACGTGCTGGCGCTGGGGGACGATGCGGCCTCGCGGTACCACTGCGTGGTTGAGCCCGACGGCTTCGGCGGGTACAAGCTGCGGGACCTGGGGTCTCGCAACGGGACAAAGGTGAACCAGTTCCGCGTGGTGGGGATGGAGCACCAGCTCAAGCCGGGCGACACGATCAAGGTCGGAACGCACAGTTTTGTGTACGAACAGGAGCGGACGATCGGCGAGGTGCGGGCGGAGGTCCGCTCGCGGACGCTGGACACCGACCAGGCGTGGGGGGCGGAGCTGGAGGGGATCCTCGAGGCGCTGGCGCCCAAGGGCGAGGGCGACGAGCCGGTGACGATGATCAACGCCTCGGGCGAGGTGACGCCGGCGCTGGCGGGCGATGCGCACGGGTCCAAGGCGGCACGGTTGCTGCTGCTGATGGCGGCCAAGAGCCGCGCGACGGATATCCACGTGGAGCCCAAGGGGGCGAAGTGGCTGGTGCGGGTGCGGGTGGACGGGCAGATGGTGCACATCTGTGATCTGCCGCAGAAGATCGGCGAGCTGGCGATCGGGCTGGTGAAGACCGGGTGCCTGATGCGCCAGGCGGCGGCGGACTCGGTGCAGGACGGGCACTTCGCCGCCAAGCTGCAGTCGCGCCGGGTGGACTATCGCGTGTCGATCACGCCGAGCATGCATGGGCAGAAGATGGTCATCCGCGTGCTCGACGGCGCCAACGCGCCGCGGAGCCTGACGGAACTGGGGCTGCCGCCGTACATGCACGAGCGGCTGCGCAAGGTGTGTACGAAAGAGCAGGGGTTCGTTCTGGTGTGCGGGCCGACGGGCTCGGGCAAGACGACGACGCTGTACAACGCGCTGCGTGAGATCGACCGCGACACCACCAACGTGGTGACGATCGAGGACCCGGTGGAGTACCAGCTCGAGGGGGTCACGCAGATCCCCATCGACGAGCACAAGGGCAACACGTTCAAGGAGCTGCTGCGGAGTGTGCTGCGCCAGGACCCCGACGTGATCCTGGTCGGCGAGATCCGCGATGAGGAGACGGCGCGGACGGCGATGCAGGCCGCCATGACGGGGCACCTGGTCTTCAGCACCGTCCACAGCAAGGACTCGATCAGCGCGGTCTTCCGCCTGCTGGACCTGAAGGTCGAGCCGTTCCTGGTGGCCAGCTCGCTGGACCTGATCATCGCCCAGCGGCTGGTGCGGGCGCTGTGCGACAACTGCAAGACACCGGTGCGGGTGACGCCGGGGCAATCGACGCGGATGGGCAAGTTCCTGGACGGCAAGAACGAGACGTACGCCGCGACGGGGTGCGCCCAGTGCCTGCGGACGGGGTACCGCGGGCGGCTGGCGATCTACGAATCGCTGGACTTCACCGACGACCTGCGCGACGTGGTGCTGAAGGACCCGAGCATCGGCGCGATCCGCAAGTGCGTGGAGCACGCCCTGTTCACCCCCTTGCTGCACGCGGGGTGGCTGCTGGCGGCCAAGGGGAAGACGAGCCTGGAAGAGGTGGAGCGGGTCTGCGGCAGCGGGGTGTAGCGACGGCCGCTCTCACTCAGTGTTGTGCAATTGAGCGAAAAAAAGACCCGGCGCGGGGCGCCGGGTCGTGTATGAATTCTCTTTCGCGATGGGACCGCGCCGATTACGGCTGGAACTTGGCGGACCAGGTCATGGTGCGGGAGGTGGGATTGCTGTTGGGCACACTCTTGACGCAGATCTTGTCGCCGGCCACGAAGGCCAGCGTGTCGGCATCGGTCCCCGAGATGGACGAGTCGGAGATCACGAACGTGATCGTGGCGACATCGACATCGTTCTTGACCAGCGTGAAGGTGTAGTTGTTGCCGGAGCCGGGCGTGCCGGAGAGAAGAACGGAGAAGTTGGAGAGCGTGCC
The DNA here is from genome assembly GCA_050730675.1 of Phycisphaerales bacterium. Taxonomy (GTDB): domain Bacteria; phylum Planctomycetota; class Phycisphaerae; order Phycisphaerales; family UBA1924; genus JBOHNM01. The sequence continues at coordinate 4,597 of JBOHNM010000019.1, forward strand.
GGCCATGGGCATGATCACGTCGGCCGCTGCGGAAGTTGTGACGGGGGCCGAGTGACCCATAGGGGTGTACTGGGTTGTGGTGCCGCTCAGGGTGGTGGGACCCGAGCCGCCAATGAGGAAGACCGGCCCGTTGGTGCCATTGGAGCCGTTGGTTCCATTGGTCCCGTTGGCGCCCGTCAGACCCTGAATGCCTTGGATGCCCTGCGAACCCTGAGAGCCAGTGGCGCCTGCGGCGCCGGTCGCGCCCGTGGCGCCGGCTGCACCGGTCAGGCCTTGGGGGCCCTGCAGGCCCTGCGCGCCTGTTGCGCCGGTCGCGCCGGTGGGGCCAGCGGGGCCAACTTCACCCTGAGGACCTTGAGCGCCAGTGGCGCCGGTCGCACCTGTTGCGCCGGTCGGGCCGGCGGGGCCGACTTCACCCTGCGGGCCCTGAGCGCCAGTCGCGCCGGCGGGGCCTTGCGGGCCGGTTGCGCCATCAGCGCCGGCCGGACCCTGCGGACCCATAGGACCGGTTTCGCCCTGGGGACCGGCCGGACCGGCGGGACCCTGCGGGCCGGCGGGGCCGCCCTCGGGACCGGCGGGGCCCTGCGGACCGGTATCACCCTGCGAGCCCTTGGCGGCCAGGAGCGACCAGGCGGTTGGCACACTATCGGGGAGGTCGCCGGTCGTCGCGCCCAGTGCGCGGTAGGAGGAACCGGCGTAGCTCACGGCGTCGCCCGCGGCGTAGGTGGAGCCCACGGCCCAGGCGCCCATCCAGTTGAGGCCGGCCGCGCCCTGGGAGCCGGTCGGGCCGGCGGGACCAGTTGCGCCCGCCGCGCCATCGGCGCCGGCGGGGCCCATTTCACCTTGCGGGCCCTGAGCACCAGTTGCGCCGGTCACGCCCTGCAGCCCCATCGGACCCATCGCGCCGGTCGCACCGTCGGAACCAGCGGGGCCCTGAGCACCTGTCGCACCGGTGGCGCCAGTCGCGCCGGTGAGCCCGATCGGGCCTTGCGGACCCATCGGACCTTCAGCGCCGGTGGCGCCGGTCAGACCCTGCGGGCCAGCGGGCCCCATCGCACCTTCCGGGCCGGCCGGGCCCTGAGCACCCGTCGCGCCTGTGGCGCCGGTCGGACCGGCAGGACCGGTTGCACCGTCGGCGCCCGCGAGACCTTGGGGACCAGTCGCGCCCGTTGCGCCAGTCGCACCAGCGGGACCCGTCGCGCCATCAGCACCGGCGGGCCCTTGGGGTCCCGTCGCGCCCGTTGCACCAGCTGCGCCAGCGGGACCCGTCGCGCCGTCGGCACCGGTGGGGCCCTGCGGGCCCATGGGGCCGGCCGCGCCGTCAGAGCCGTTGGTTCCATCGGCACCTTTTTGTGCCACGAGCTTCCACGCGGTGGCGACCACGTCGGGCTGGTCGCCCGTGGTGGTCATCAGGGCGCGGTAGGAAGCGCCGTTGAAGAGGACCGAGTCACCGGCGGCGTAGGTGGAGCCCACGGCCCAGTCGCCCATCCAGTTGAGCCCGGCGGGGCCCTGCGAACCGGTCGCGCCGGCGGGGCCCTGAGCGCCCGCAGCACCATCGGCGCCGGCGGGGCCTTGCGGGCCCATCGGACCATCAGCACCGGTCGCACCGGTAGCGCCCGTCAGACCCTGCGGACCCATTGGACCGGTGGCGCCCTCGGGGCCGGCGGGCCCTTGAGCGCCCGTGGCTCCCGTTGCGCCAGTCGCACCGGTCGCACCTGTCAGACCGATCGGACCCTGCGCACCTGTTGCACCTTCAGGACCGGCAGGACCTTGAGGGCCGGTCGCACCCGTTGCACCAGTCGCACCAGCGGGGCCGGTCGCGCCGTCAGCGCCGGCGAGGCCGGTCAAACCGATCGGGCCCTGAGGACCGGTGGGACCGGCGGGACCGGTTGCACCCGTAGCGCCATCAGCGCCGTTCGCGCCGGCGGGACCCTGGGGGCCTGTCGCACCCGTTGCACCGGCAGGGCCGGTTGCACCGTCGGCGCCGGTGGGGCCCTGCGGGCCCATGGGGCCGGCCGCGCCGTCAGAGCCGTTGGTTCCATCGGCACCTTTTTGTGCCACGAGCTTCCACGCGGTGGCGACCACGTCGGGCTGGTCGCCCGTGGTGGTCATCAGGGCGCGGTAGGAAGCGCCGTTGAAGAGGACCGAGTCACCGGCGGCGTAGGTGGAGCCCACGGCCCAGTCGCCCATCCAGTTGAGCCCGGCGGGGCCCTGCGAACCGGTCGCGCCGGCGGGGCCCTGAGCGCCCGCAGCACCATCGGCGCCGGCGGGGCCTTGCGGGCCCATCGGACCATCAGCACCGGTCGCACCGGTAGCGCCCGTCAGACCCTGCGGACCCATGGAGCCGGTTGCGCCAGTTGATCCAGTGGCACCTGTCAGACCGATTGGACCCTGCGGGCCCATCGGACCAGTCGCACCTTCGGGACCAGCGGGGCCCTGAGGACCGGTCGAACCGGTCGCGCCCGTTGCTCCGGTCGCGCCAGTTGCACCTGTGAGACCAATCGGGCCTTGCGGGCCCATGGGACCCGTCGCGCCATCAGCACCGGCGGGGCCGGTCAAGCCGATCGGGCCCTGAGGACCGGTGGGGCCGGCGGGACCGGTTGCACCCGTAGCGCCATCAGCGCCGTTCGCGCCGGCGGGACCCTGGGGGCCCGTCGCACCCGTTGCACCGGCAGGGCCAACCGCGCCATCAGCGCCAGTGGGACCGGTCAAACCGATTGGACCCTGAGGACCAGTCGCACCAGCGGGGCCCACGGGACCCATCGCGCCGTCAGCGCCGGCGGGGCCCTGAGGACCGGTGGGACCGGCAGGACCGGTTGCGCCCGGGGGGCTGTTGAGGGCGTACAGGGCGTAGGGGACGGCGCGGATATTCTGGCGCGGCGTCAGGGTGGTGAAGGGGCCTGAGCCGACGGTGGTGCGGACCTGGATCTCGAGCCAGCGCTGCTGGCCGTTGAAGGCCGCGCCGAAGTCGAGCTCGGAGCGGACAAGGCCGACGGCGATGGGCTGGTTGCCGAGGGGGATGGTGCCCAACAATGTGCCACCGCTGGAGGAGTCCCAGAGGGTGTAGATCATGTCGGCGGCGCCAGAGTAGGGCACGCCGGAGACCTTGAGCTGGCCCTGGTAGACGAAGGTCGTGTCGATGGCCTGGGCCATGGCGCTGCGCGGGGCGAGCAGGGCGGTTCCGGCGGCCAGGGCCATCCCGGCGCAGAGGGCGAGGCGGGCGGCGCGGCGGCGGATGGGGCGGTTCTTCACGGTGGGTCTCCAAGAAAGCGTGTGGTGCGGCGGGGTGCTGGCCCGGCGCGTTCGGACGGATCTGTGCAGTTGCGCTCGTCCATGGGCGCGGATGTGTGGCTCAGTTGGTGCAACCGGCGAAGAAGAGCTGGAGGTAGAGGACCAGGTCGTCAACGGTGAGCTGACCGTCGGGGACGGGGGCGCCGCCCTGCTGGGCGATGTCCGCGACGGCGAGGATGTTGCCGAAGAAGCAGTTGAGGAAATAGACGAGGTCGTCCACGGTGAGCTGGGCGTCGGGGCCGGGCGTGCCGCCGAGGGTGGCGACGTCGGCCGGGCCGCAGGCGACGGTGACGACGCACCAGAAGCCGGAGCAGATGGAGGTGGGGCCGCCGTCATCGGCGGGGCCGGTGATGGGCTGGGCGATGGTGCCGGTTAGGGTGATGTTGCCACCGACGGAGGTTTCGCCTCCGGCGCCGATGACACTCTTGTCCATGCTCATCTGTGCGAGGGCATTGGACGACACGGCGGACGCCACGAGGGCGGCCGCCGCCACGAGTTTGAAAACCATGCCACTTCTCCCGTCAGGAACCGGAGGCGAATCTACAACACTTCCGTGTGCAATGCCACGGACTTTTGGATTTTTGAGCGCGGCGACAGCAAGCCTGCGTGAAGCTGGGGAGGGTAAATCGCTTTCAGCGGCCCGGGAGTGTGTTAGCGGCCGATCAACTTCACATCACGCCAGGCGGGGAACTCGGCGCGCCAGGCGTGAAGCTGGGCAAGGTCGAGCTGGACCGAGAGGACGCCGGGGGCGGAGCCCAGCTCGGCAAGCGTGTCGCCCTTGGGTCCGATAGCGAAGGAGCAACCTTCATATGACAAATGTGGGTCGCGGCCGGCGCGGTTGACGCAGAGCACGATGGCCTGATTCTCGATGGCCCGGGCGGTGGCGAGGGCGCGGCGGTGGAAAGCGCGGGGGGCGGGCCAGTTGGCGATCACCGTGAAGACCTCGGCCCTGGCGAGCATGCCGAGGCGGAAGAGCTCTGGGAATCGCAGGTCGTAGCAGATGGTGGGGCAGATCGTCGTGCCCTCGTGACGGAAAGTACGGACGGTGTCGCCGCCGACGTAGTGCTCGTTCTCGCGCCCGAAGGTGAAGGGGTGGATCTTGTCGTACTCGCAGATGACCTTGCCGGAGGCGTCGGCGATGGTGCAGCGGTTGAAGGCCTTGCCCGCGGGGCCCATGACGCTGCGCGAGCCGACGAGGGTGATCTTGAGGCGCGCGGCGGTGCGCTGGAGGTAGTCGAGCGTGCGCCCCTGGGTGTCGGTGGTGACGGAAAGGTTGAAGGAGAAGCCGGTGTCGAAGAGTTCGGGGAGGACGGCCAGGTCGCCGGGAGAAACGGGCGCCGAGGCGAGCAACGCATCGGCGCGGCGGAAGTTCTCGGCAGGGTCTTCCCAGGCGGTGTCGGGCTGGAGGAGGTGGGCTTGCATAGAAGTTCACAGTAGACCGAGTTCGAAGTCCTGTTTCAGCGAAGGAGCCAAGGGATCGCAGAGGGCGAGAAAGGCGATGACGCGGCGTTTCGAACTTCGATTCCTTCGCTGCTCCGTTGACACTCTGTTTGCTGAGCGACAGCAACGGAGCGGCTGGCGTGCCATTTGGGTACGCTGGCGGTGTGTTCACGTTTGACGAACGCGTGTGTTGGCCGGGCGCGGGTGGGGGTGCGCGGCGGTTGGTTTTGGCGAGCACGTCGCCGCGGCGGAGAAAGATGTTGAACGAGGCGGGGGTGGTGCATGCTGCGGTGTCGCCGGGGCTGGACGATGCGGAACTGGGCGTGGGGTGCGGGACGGCGCGGCAGTGGGTGTGTGCGCTGGCGTACCTGAAGGCGGTGGCGGGGTTCGAGGCAGTGGCCCGCGCGGGGGAGGACGTGCGCGGGGTGGTAGTGCTGGGGGCGGACACGATGGTGATCAAGGGGGAGCGGTTGTACGGCAAGGCGCGGGACGAGGGGGAGGCGCGGCGGATGATCGAGGAGATGGAGGAGGCGTGGCACGAGGTGGTAACGGGGGTGGCGGTGGTGGAACCGTTGCCGCAGAGAAGGACGGTGTGGTTCGATGCTGCGCGGGTGTGGGTGGGGCGGATCGGACGGGAAGTGGTGGCGGAGTACACGGCTGGGGGCGGGTGGCGCGGGAAAGCGGGGGCCTACAACTTGGAGGAGCGCGTGGCGGCGGGGTGGCCGATCCGATGGGAGGGCGATCCGACGACAGTGATGGGGCTGCCGATGACGAGGCTGATACCACAACTGCGCGCGATGGGGCTGGCGGGGCCGGGAGGCGCGGCGTGAGCGTGTGGGCGTTCGGAGTGCTCGCGGCGACTTCCGGCCCGCTCGCGCCGGGGTGGGTAGTGGCGCCGGTGTGCGCGCTGGCGATGCTCGCGACGGCGGCGCACGTGTGGGCGGTCCAGCGGGCGGAGATGCCGGCGAGCCGCAGGCGGATCCGGACGGTGACGGGGCTGGTGCTGCTGGTGATGTGGCCGCTGCTGGGGATTGCGCTGAGCGGTGTGGACACGGCGGACCGGCGGCGGTTTGTGCTGGTGTGGATGGTGGTGATGGGCCTGGTGGTGATGGCGATCGCGCTGGCGGTGCTGGACATGCTCAACAGCGCGAGGCTGGCGGTGCGGGAGAAACGGGAACTGATGAAGGCGATGCGCGAGGAGTTGAAGAAGGAAGCTGAAATGAGGCACTAGGGCACTGGGCACTGGGCACTGGGCGATAGGAGTTTGCGGTGGCGAGGCGATGGGATATGTTGCGGCGGGTGGTGGGGCCGGTGGTCGGTCCGGTGTACCGGCGCGTGATCGCGGCGCGGAACCGGGGGTTTGATGCAGGGAAGGGCGTGGAACGGTTGCCGCTGCCGGTGGTGAGCGTGGGAAATCTGTCAACGGGCGGGACGGGCAAGACGCCGGTGGTGGCGTGGCTGGTGCGGCGGCTGGGGGAGCGCGGGGTGCGGGCGGTGATCGCGATGCGCGGGTACAAGCGCGACGGGGAGGGGAAGTCGGACGAGGCGGAGGAGTATGGGCGGCTGGCGCCGGGCGTGCCGGTGGTGGCGGACCCGCGGCGCCTGCAGGCGGTGAGCCGGTTCATCGCCGAGCGGGGGATCGCGGAACTGGACGTGGTGGTGCTGGACGACGGGTTCCAGCATCGGCAACTGCACAGAGATGTGGATATTGTGCTGGTGGACGCGACGCGGAGCCCGTTCGACGACCGGCTGCTGCCCACGGGGGACCTGCGCGAGCCGGTGGAAAGCCTGGCGCGGGCGGCGGTGGTGATCGTCACACACGCCGAGGCCGTGGGGCCGCAGTTGACACGGGAGCAGTGCGATCGGCTGGAGAAGATCGCGCCGGGCGCGGTGGTGGCGGCGTGCCGGCACGCGTGGCGCGGGGTGAGCGTAGTGGATGCGAGCAGTGAGCGCGAGGAGCCGCTGTCGTGGCTGGCATCGCGGATGGCGATGCCGGTGTGCGCGATCGGGAACCCGCATGCGTTTGTGGAGGAGGCGGAGAAGCGGGCGCACCTGGTCGAGGAGATCGTGCTGCCGGACCACGACCCGTACGCGGAAGGGACGGTGGCGCGGGTGATCTCGGCCGCGAGGGACCGCGGGGCGGAGGTGGTATTGACCACAGAGAAAGACTGGTCGAAGCTGTCGCGTGTGGACCGGGAGCGGTGGCCGTGCCCGGTGGCGCGGGTAAAGCTGGAGATGAAGTTTGAGTTCGGGGAGGAAGAGGTGATGGGGGCGGTGATGAAGGGGATTGGGAGCGGGGAGAAAGCTCAAAGTTCAAACTTCAAAGTTCAAGGTTGAGGGATGGGGATGGCTGGTTGTGCCCAGCCGAACTGGTTCATCGAGCATTCTGTCGTTCTGATGGGACTCGAGGGTCAGAGCAAAAACACGCATATGTGCACCGCGCTGCCGCTTGAACCCGACGTTAGACTGGTGTCAGCGTTGGTCCAGGGAGCGATAACTTCGTCCAGGGTGAAGTGTGGCGTACGAACGCACGATGCAAGGGGTTGAGGAGAGTGGCTTCGGTCACTGGGCATCACCATGGACAGCGTTTCACCAGTCAATGCCGGCGCGGCGGCCCTTGCGGGGCTGGAGCGGGCGCGTGCGCAGGCGGACGAGGCCGCGGTGCGGATTGCGGGAGTGTTTGACCCTGAGGCATCGGCGGACATCGGCGATGTGGCCCGCGACAGCGTGGAGCTGACGTCGGCGAACGTCGCGGTGGCGGCCAACGTCAAGGTGCTGAAGGTGCAGCAGGAGATGATGGGTCAACTGCTGGACCTGATGGGCTGACCGCCGAAGCCGCCACAAGGTCATTGTGACGCGACACGCAGTTGTGCTCGACATCAATCGAGCGATGCTGTTACTTGGGCTCGGGGGAGCTGGAGGTCTTCACCGTTGTTGCTTCGCTGGGGGCGCTGACGTCCTGCCAGGCCCTGGAGACGACACCGTCCTTGAGCTCGACGAAGGTGGTGGCGACGGTCTGCTCCTTGCTGCCGGCTGTGAGCAGAACGAAGACGTAGGCGCCGCTGCGCTTGGTGCGGGAGTAGTTGTACTTCCACAGCTGCGAGCCATCGGAGAGGCTGGCCTTGCTGGAGGGCTGGCCGAGGGTGGCGACGACGAAATCCTCCTTGGTCTCGCCGGGCTTCATCTGGGCGAGGGTCTCGCGCCCGATGTAGGTGCCCGTCACCGTGTCGGACGAGCCGGAGCCGATGAGGCATCCGCCGAGGGTGAGGGTGGAGAGCGTCAAGAGTGTGCAGGCCGCGAGCGAGCGTGGGCGCATGGGAACCTCCGTGCGAAGAGCCTAACCGATGCGCGGGCCGAAGGGAACCGGCATCGGGGATGTTTTCGCGTCGGGGTTTACTTGGATTCGGGCTTGGCCGGTTGCGGAGCGGGTGCCGGAACTGTGGCCGGCTCGGGCTTTTCCGGGGTCGGCGAACGCTTCCAGCCGCTGGCGGCTGGAGGAGCGGCCGCGGGTGCGGGCTTGTTTGTTGCCGCGGCCGGGGGCGGGGTCGGTGCAGGAGGTGTTGCGGCTGGCGTTTCGGACGGTTTGGCCGGGGCGGGCTTGGCGGCCAGCGCCTGCTCCAGACGCTGGGTGATGCGTTTGGCGGCGAAGGCTTCGTCGTTGACCAGGGCGTCGATGGTGGCCTGCTGCACAGCGCCGAGCTGGGTGGGCGTCATCGCGACGATGCGGTGGCTGGCAGGCAGGTTCGTCGGGTGGGCGTTGGCGTTGGGGGCGTTGATCGAGGTGTCCTGGCGGCGCGTGACAAGGTTGCTCTCGGGGCGCATCGTGTCGGCGCGGTGGGAATCGTCCTGAGGGATGCCGCCGACGAGGTAGATGGTGCCGGGGGGAACGTCAGCGATGATGTTGCCGTCACCATCCTTGGAATAGACGGACTGCGGGAAGACGGCCATGACGCCCCCCTGCTCTCGCGCGTACCAGCCGGCGTACTTGGTGCGCGCGGTGGTGGGGATGCGGTAGAGGCCGGTGAAATCGTTGAAGACGCGGAGATTGGCGAGGGGGAGGCGGCCATCGGCACTGAGGTAGTTGATGTCGCCGGCGCCCATGGTGACGCGCTCGAGGTCGGCGCCGATGAGCGGGCGCGAGCCTGGCAGCGTGGCCGCCGCGATGCCGCCGGAACCCATCGTACTGGGGCGTGTGCCGGGGGCTAGCTGCGGTTGCTGGGCGGCGGCACCCGCAGCGAGAGCGCCGGCGAGGAGAAGACCCGGGATGTGGGACTTGGTAACGGTCATGGACTGGGTATCGGCTGGGGGCGACAGGCGGGGCGACTTGCGGCGACGGCAGGCCTTGTCCGGTCAGTTCAGGAGGAACTGGATGGTGAGGACGACGGTCGAGTCGGAGCGGTTGGGAAGCTCGCGGAGGGCCTTACCAGCGGCCTGCCAGTTGTAGCAGGCGGTGACGACGGGCTCGTCGATGTCGGCGGGATACCCGCTGGAGCGGATGATCATGACCTTGCGGACGGTGCCGTCGCGCGCAAAGTGGATTTCCATGACGGGGCTGCGCGGGTTGGCGTAGGTCTGGGCGTAGAGGGAGTAGTTGGGGCGGACGGTGCGGACCTCGAGTCCCTCGCCGGCATCGACACGCCCGGACTTGTAGAACTTGCCGGTGCGTTTGATGGTGGCGGCGTCGGTGATGCGGGGGACGCCGGGGGCAGTTGTGTCGGAGGTCTGAGCGGGCGGGGCCAGAGGAGCGGGGACGGCCGCGGCGGGGATTGGAGAGGTGGCGGGCTGCTCGGGGCGCGGGGCTTGGGCCTGGGCGGGGGTGCGCTCGGGCTGGACGGTGATCTCGCGCGGGTCGGGGGTGGTGCCGATGGTCACGGCGGGCTGGTTCTTGTCGGCGTTGTCCTTAGAAGCGGCGACGGCGCCGTCCTGCTTGGGGCCGGTGGGGAGCGTGGAGGGAGCTGCGCCGGCCTCGCCCTCGATCTTCTCCTTCTGCGGGCCATCGGGCAGATCGCTGGGCGCCAGCCGCTTTGGGTCAAGCTCCAGGGGCTTGGGGCCCTCCTGCTCCTTGGCGGCCGGAGGCACATTTTCGGGTTGGGGCTTGGGCTCGGCCTTCGGGGGCTCGACCTCGGCGGGGAGGCCGGGTCGCGGATTGGGGCTGGCGCCGTCGGGTTTGGCGGGCATCGGGGCCCGCGAGGGCTCCTCGACGGGCTGAGCCTCGGGGGCTGGTGATGCCGGAGTGGGCTTGGCCGCCTGATCGGGCTGGGCCGCGGCGGGCGGCGTGGGGATGCCCGCGGGGCCGGACATGCCGCCGTCCTGGGAAAGGGCAGGCTGCTCGACAACGGACTGGCGCGCGGAGTGCTCGCCTTCGGAAACGCTTTTGATCCAGGCCTTGCTGTCGGGCTTTCCGCCCTCGACGCCAAGAGCGACTTCTTTCTTGGGAGGCTCGACCTCGACCAATTGCGGCTTGGGCTCCTCGACGGGCATCGGCGGAGGAGAGGTCTGGTCGGCGGTTTCGGTCGGCGGCGGGATAGGTTCGTCAAGGGGCGGAAGCTTGGCGGGGTCAAAGAGCATGACTGCGCCGTCGCCCTCGGACTTGGGAACGGCGATGACAGGTGATGACGGCAATATCAGCACGACGCTCAGGATGAGCGCATGGATCGACAGGCTCACGAGCCCGCCGGTGATCGCGGTCATGCTTTCGCGGTTCCCGGCCATCAGTGAATCCTAGGGGACACTACGCCCCGGCCGGGGTGGTCGTTCGGGCGTTACACTCCCCCCACACATGCCCCGAAAGTCCCCAGGCCGTGCTCGTCCCAAACCCGCCGGGGCGCTCCCCCCGCACGATGTGTTCGTGATCGACCGGGCCGGGCTGCGGCGGATCGATGAACTGACGCGGGACGAGTACGGAATCCCGACGATCGTGCTGATGGAGAACGCGGCGGGGCACTTGGCGGGGGCGGTGATCGACGTGCTGGAGGGGGCCGCGCACGACACGGTGGTGGTGGTGGCAGGGCCGGGGAACAACGGGGGCGACGGGTTGGCACTGGCGCGTCACCTGCACAACGCCGAGGTGCCGGTGGCGGTGGCGTTCCACGGCGACCCGGCGCGGGCGAGCGCGGACACGGCGGTCCATCTTCGGGCAACGCAGAAAATGGGGATCGACGTGCGACCGGTGGATGCCGCCCACCCGGAGCGGACGCTGGACACACTCTCGACCCGGCTCGGAGGTATCGGGGTCATCGTCGATGCGCTCTTCGGCACCGGGTGCGAGCGAGCGATTGTGGGACCGGCGGCGGCGCTGATCAGCGTGGTGAACGCGACGCGTCGGCTCGGGGTGCGGGTGGTGGCAGTGGACCTTCCCTCGGGGCTTGATTGCGACTCAGGCCGCGGTTGGGGACCGGAGGCAGACCCGGCGGTGCGAGCGGACCTGACAGTGAGCTTCGCAGGGTTGAAGCCAGGGTTCGCGTCGCTGGATGCTCAGTCCTTCTTGGGGGACGTGCTGGTGGCGGACATCGGAGCGCCACGCGAGCTTGTGCGGCGATTTGGGCGGCCCCTGGGCAGCGGCGGATACCCGGGCGATCCTGCCAAGGGAGCGCGGCCGCGTGGGCCGGGGGGAGAAAAGCCCAACCGACCGTCACGCCGATAAACGCGGGTACCGAAGCCGAAAGCCTTTCTGGTGCGTATCACTGTGCGGACGCGGAGATCGGTCGGTGATCGCTCTACGCGGCGTGCAGTATCTGGAGGTTGGTGCGATGGCTGTGCGGATGGAACTCGCCCGCATCCTGATCCGCGAATTGAACGACTACCAGCTGATCGAGCTGCGCGAAGTCGCGCCGAATCAGAACCCCGAGGACGAACCGGGGAAGCAATCGTTCTCGCAGGTCGAGGGCGGACGGTCGTTCCCGATCGTGATCGGTCTGCCGGAGGCGCAAGCGATCGAGCGGCGGTTGAAAGGGATCGTGGTCAAGCGGCCGCAGACGCACGATCTGATGTCCAACATCCTGACGGAGCTGGGGGCGAAGCTGGAGTCGATCACGATCAACGATCTGGTCGATCACACGTTCTACGCGCAGCTCAACGTGCGCGACTCGACGGGGAAGCAGCGGAACATCGATGCGCGCCCGTCGGATGCGATCGCGATGGGGATCGCCAACAACGTGCCGATCCTCGTCGCCGAGCATGTGCTGGAGTCGGCGCAGAGCGATATGCCGTAAGAACAGTCCAGAGGCGACCAGTGTTTCGGCGCGGGCGGCCTACATTCACCGCTCGCATGGCCCTTCCCCACGTTCATCTCTTTACCGACGGCGCGTGCTCCGGCAACCCCGGACCCGGCGGCTGGGCGTTCATCCTGCGGCACCCGGCGACAGGCAAGGAGATCGAGCGGAGCGGCGGGGAGAACCCGACGACCAACAACCGCATGGAGCTGCAGGCGGTGATCGAGGGACTGGCGACGCTCAACAAGCCCACCAACGTGGAGCTGTTCTCCGACTCGCAGTACGTGCTGAACGGGCTGAAAGAGTGGATGGACTCGTGGAAGAAGCGCGGGTGGAAGACCGCGGACAAAAAGCCGGTGAAGAACCAGGACCTGTGGCAGACCCTCGACGGGCTGCGCGCGACGCACCACCTGAAGTTCCACTGGGTGCGCGGGCACAACGAGCACCCCGAGAACGAGCGGTGCGATGCGCTGGCGGTGGCGGCGCGGGACGTGGCCGCGGCGACGAAATAGGCGTTGCCGCGGCGGTTATCACACCTGCCGGATACCTCAATCATCCGCTTGTTTGCGGGGGGCGTTATCGCTCGGGGTGAGACGGGCCGATACCTGAAGCATGCCCCTGTTCCCCAAGGCTGATCGCCGGCTGGCGGCGTGGGTCGATCGCTTCGGGCACCTGCCGCGTGGAGTGCTGGCGTTCTGCTGCGCCGTGGCGGTGGGGATCATCGGGTGGGCGGACATCGCCAACGGGCCGCGCGTGTCGCTGGCGGTCTTCTACCTCGTGCCGTTCACGTTCGCGACGTATTACCTGGGTCGGATCTGGGGATTGCTGACGGCGACGATCTGTGGATGCCTGTGGTCGTACGACTCGGCGGGGCTGCTGCCCAACGCGGGGATCCCGATCATCGCCTGGGCGTGTGCGGTCAAGACGACCTTCTTCGTGCTCATCATGTGGCTGGTCGCCGGGCTGCGCGAGGCGGTCGAGCGGGCGCGAGCCCAGGCCAACACCGACGAGATGACGGGCGTGTGCAACCGGCGGGCGTTCCTGGCGGCGGCCGAATCCGAGCTGGTGCGGGCGCGGCGCTCGGCCAACCCGATCTCGATCATCTATATGGACTGCGACCACCTCAAGACGCTCAACGACCAGCTCGGCCACACCGCGGGCGACCAGGCCTTGCGCACGGTCGCGCAGACGCTCAAGAGCACGACGCGCCAGACGGACGTGGTGGCGCGGATCGGCGGCGATGAGTTCGTGGTGCTGCTCCCCAACTCCGACGCGACGGCAGCGAAGAACGTTGTGGACAAGCTGCGTGCGGGCGTCGCGGAGGCGATGGCCGCGGGGCGCTGGCCGATCACGCTCTCGATGGGCGTGGTGACCTTCGGATTGCCGCCGGCCTCGGCGGATGAACTCATCCGGCAGGCCGATGCGCTGCAGTACGTGGTGAAGCACGGGCAGAAGAACGGCGTGCTCTTCCAGACAATCGGCGGGCTGACGAAGGCGGCGTGAACTCACGCTACCACCTCGCGCGGCTCGTCAGGGCGCGATCTTCTCCATCCCACCCATGTACGGCCGCAGGGCCTTGGGAATGTTCACGCTCCCGTCTGGCTGCTGGTGCATCTCGAGGATGGGGATCATCAGTCGCGGCGAGGCGGCCACGGTGTTGTTGAGCGAGTGGCAGAAGGCCGTCGGGCCCTTGCCAGCCTCGCCGCCCGGGCGGCAGCGCATGTTGAGGCGACGGCACTGGTAGTCGTAGAGGCGTGAGGCCGAGTGGGTCTCGCCGAACTCACCCGAAGGCGTGCCGTCGGGGCCGGGCTCGCCGCGGCCGGGCATGAAGCACTCGACGTCGATCATGTCGGCGTTCTTGACACCCAGGTCGCCGGTGCAGCACTGGAGCAGGCGGTACGGCAGCTCGAGGCTCTGGAGGAGCTGCTCGACGTAGCCGAGCATGGTCTTGTGCCACTGGCGGCTCTCGGCCTCGTCGGGGCGGCAGATGACGACCTGCTCGACCTTGTCGAAGATGTGAACGCGGTAGAGGCCCGCGGTGTCCTTGCCCGCGGCACCGGCCTCGCGCCGGAAGCAGGTGCTGACGGTGACGTACTTGAGCGGGAACTGCGACTCGTCGAGGATCTCGTCCTGGTGGAGGCCCATGAGGCCGACCTCGCCTGTGCCGGTGAGATAGAGGTCATGGCCGCCCCCCCGCTCCTTCTCAGGAATGTGGTAGGCCTGTTCGCGCCCGGCTGGGAAGAAGCCGGTGCCGATCATGCACTCTTCGCGGACGAGCACGGGGACGCTCATCGCCTTGAACCCGTGGGCGTGCACCATGAAGTCCACGGCGTAGCGGAGGATCGCCTGGTGCAGGAGCATGCCCGCGCCGGTGAGGACGTACGAGCGCGTGCCGGCCATCTTGACGCCGCGGGGGAAGTCGGCGAGTTTGAGGTCGCGCACGAGGTCGATGTGGTTGCGTGGCTTAAAGCCCTTGTTGGCGGCGAAGGGCTTGGCGAAGTCGTAGCCCTGAGGTGACCAGCGGCGGACCTCCACGTTGTCAGCGGCGGACGAGCCGACAGGAACGTCGGGATCGGGCGGGAGGGGGATCGTGAGGAGGATGCTGTTGAGCTCGGGCTCGAGTCGCTGCACGACGATGTCGAGTTCGGAGATCTGCTCTTTCAGCGCCGCGGGGCGAGCGCGGAGTTCGGCGAGCTGCTTCTCGAGGGCGGCCTTGGTGGGGCCCTCTGCCTTCTTGAGCTCGCCCGAGAGCTTGCCGAGCTGGGGACCGAGTTCCTTCTCGATCTTCTTCTGCTCCGAACGCAGGGACTCGGCCTGGGTCATCGCTGAGCGACGTTCCTGATCAAGCCGGATGAGCTTGTCGATCTGCACCTCGACGCCCTTCTTGTTGGCGCCGTCCTTGTAGTGCTGGGGGTGCTCGCGGAGGTGCTTGAGGTCGATCATGGGGGTGAGGATAGCGGGGGTTGCTGGCGGTCAATTCGCGCCGTCGGGTCCCGTACCCTCCGCCGTGAATGCTCCGCCCGTGCAACTTGTGGTCTTCGACCTTGGCGGCGTGGTCGTGCGGATCTGCCGCTCGTGGGAGGAGGCGTGCTGCGCAGCGGGGCTGGAGTTCCGGCCGGCGGTGGCATCGAAGGAACTGATCGCGCGGCGGCGGGCGGTGTCGCGTCAGTACGAGATCGGGGCGATTGAGGACGAGGCGTTCTACGCGGCCATGAGCGCGTCAATGGATGGGCTGTACTCCGTTGACGAGGTGCGCCGGGCCCATCTGGCTTGGATCCTGCACGAGTACGCCGGGATGGACCGCGTGATTGAGGACCTCCACGCTGCAGGTGTTGCCACAGGGGTGCTCAGCAACACCAACCCTTCGCACTGGCGGCAGTTGGTCAGCGGAGCGCACGGGCCGGCAAAGTTCCCGACGGTGGAGCGGGCGCGGCACGTGCACGCGAGCCACCTGCTGGGGCTGGCGAAGCCGGACGGCGCGATCTACGACGAGTTCTGTCGGCGGGTGGCGGTCGAGCCGGCGCGGGTGCTGTTCTTCGATGATCTGGCGGAGAATGTGGCTGCGGCGCGGGCGAAGAGGTGGCGGGCGGAGCAGATCGATCACCTGTGCGACCCGGCGGGACAGGTGCGCGGGTGGCTGACAAAACATGCGGTGATGTGAGGCGAAGCGAATAGGGCACCGAGGCCAATAGGACCTACTTAACTTACTTTGTGTAGCATGGCACCACACCGATCCACACCGCCCGGAAGAGCGGCGTCACCTTACGACATCGGGCCCTTCTCACCGACCGACTGGGTGCCGCCGCCGGCGATGGCCGATCGCATGAGCGTGTCGGCCTGGACGTTCTTGAGCTTGTAGTAGTCGAGGACGCTGATGTTGCCCTTGTGGAAGGCGTCGGCGATGGCGCGGGGGATCTCGGCCTCGGCGAGGACGACCAGCGCCTTGTTCTCCTCGATCTTGGCTCGGTTCTCCTGCTCCAGAGCGCGGGCGCGGGCGGCGCGGCTCTCGGCCTCGGCCTGGGCCATGCTCTTGTCGGCCTCGGCCTGGGCCTTCTTCAACTGAGCGCCGATGTTCTCGCCGACGTCAATGTCGGCGATGTCGATCGAGAGGATCTCGAAGGCGGTGCCGGCGTCGAGGCCCTTGGCCATGACGGTCTTGGAGATATTGTCGGGGTTCTCGAGCACTTCTTTGTGCGAGCGGGCAGAGCCGATGGTGGTGACAATGCCCTCGCCGACGCGGGCGATGATCGTCTCCTCGGTCGCGCCGCCGACCAGGCGCTGGATATTTGTGCGGACCGTGACACGGGCCTTGGCCTTGAGCTGGATGCCGTCCTGGGCCACGGCGTCAATCGTCGAACGCGGGCCACCCTGGGCGGGGCAGTCGATGACCTTGGGATTCACCGAGGTATTGACAGCGTCGAGGATGTCGCGACCGGCGAGGTCGATGGCCGTGGCCGAGTCCCACGTGAGGGGGATCTTGGCCTTCTGGGCCGAGATCATCGCGGTGATGACCTGCGCGACACGGCCGCCGGCGAGGTAGTGCGTCTCAAGCTGGTCGGTGGAAATGCTCAGGCCGGCCTTCACGGCGCGGATGCGGCTGAAGACGATGGTGCGGAGATCGACCTTCCGCAGGCGCATGCCGATGAGCTGCATCAGGCCGACGCGGGCGCCCGAGACCAGGGCCTGGATGTAGAGGCTGATGAACTGACCGATGATCAGCGCGACGGCGAGGAGGATGACGCCCAAGACAACGGCGATGACGACGATGGTGGCGGTGCTGGTGCCGCCGCCGGAGCCGCCACCGGTGCCTTGTGCGAGTGTGGTAAGGGACGCAAGGGTCATTGCAAGAGCTCCATCGCGCCGTCGGAACTTTACACAGCGACGCGCGGGCGAAGTATACCGGGCGGGTGCGCCGCGAGACCCCGCGGCACATTGCAAGCGCCGAACTCGAGATTTGCGGGCTTTGTGCGCGCCGCGCTGTCTCAGCAGCGTGCATGCGCTCGCGCGCCGAGCGCCGGTTCGGGACACTCTTGCCGTGGTTTTGCACCGTCTATTCAGCGCACCGCTTACATGCGGTGAATAAGAAAATTTTTCGACGTCTCGCCAAGCGGAACACGCGTGTTTTGGTCTGCGGTCGGGCGAGAATTCTGCGCGACGGCCTTGAGCCGCGTGAAGACTCTGTTATTCTGTTGGCGGCCAAGGATGGGCCGGCAAACGACACGCACGTCGGAACGTCGAAGCCGCGGATTGGGAAAGCCCAACCCCGGCGGCGCGGTGGCTCTGCCCGCGACGGCGGACCGATTGGCGTGGTTTGGCTGGTGAATGGACTCGTGGGTGATCCCTGGTTCGGCTGGATGCGTTCATCGCCGCGCTCGGCGCGGATAGATACCAGCTTCATACGTAGAGAGGCAGTGCACGTGGCAACACCGCACGCGGCGATCTCATCGCGCTCCGTTTCCCCGACTCAGGAGCCCCACGGCAGTTCGGACCTTCACAAGGTCTGCGAGCGCCTCCGGGAGGAACTCGGCCACGAACGGTTTGAGCGGTACTTTGACGGCGGCGATGCCCTGCGTCTGGAAGACCGGGCGCTGCGCGTCCGCGTCAGCAGCCCCGTGGTTGCTGGCCTGCTCGACCGCCGGTTCAAGGACTCACTCCGTGACGCCGCGCGCCACCACACCGGCCAGGCGGACCTGCAGGTGCATTTCGAGATCGATACCCATGCCGTCGCCCAGGCCGCGGCGGTTACCGCTGCCCGCGCCAGTGCGCCCGCCGCCAAAGCTCGCCCCGTGCCGCCTCCCGTGGCCCGTCACCGGCTCGAACAGTTCGTTGCCGGCACATGCAATCGGCTGGCGCTCGAGGCGGTGCGCCGCATCGCCGACACCACGGCCGCCAGCACGCACAGCACTCTTTTCCTCCACGGTCCGTGCGGCACGGGCAAGACGCACCTGCTGGTGGGCGCGGTGGCATGGGCCCAGGCACAGGGGCGCTCCGCCCGCTACGTGACGGCCGAGGCGCTCGCCAACGAGTTCATCGGCGCGGTCCGCAACAAGCGGGTCGAGACTTTCCGCCGCGCCTACCGCGGGCTGGACCTCATCTGCATCGACGATGTGCAGGCTCTGGGCAATAAGCCAGCGACGCAGACCGAACTGCAGCACACCCTCGACGCCATCATCCGGCGCGGCGGACGCGTGGCCCTGGCCGGCCCGGTCCACCCGCGTCTGGAGCGGTCCTTGAATGAGGCGCTCAGCTCACGTCTGCTGGCGGGGATGGTCGCGGGTGTGCAACTCCCCGACGCCGAGACGACGCGGCACATCGTGCGGTCTCTGTGCGCCGTGCGCGGATTGAGCATCGACGGAGCCGCGGAGATGGCGATCCTGGCCAAGGCCCGCGACCTTTCAGTGCGCGAACTGGAAGGGCTGGTCACCAAAGTCGAGGCGGTGCATCGTTTGCTCGGTCACTCGTCTCGCGCCGGGGGCGATCCGCGCAATGCGGCATCCATCGGCATGCTCGCGGTGGCACGGGCGCTGCACGATGGCTCGCAGGGCGGGCCGGGCGTGGCGGGACCGGGTATGGCGGTCCAGCGGCCGGTCCGCGCCGATGAGATCATCGCCCGCGTCTGCGAGCACTTGGATGTGCAATCCGACGAGTTGCGGGGCAACGGCCGCCATCCGCGCGTGGTCCTGTCGCGGGCGCTCATCACGCACCTGTGCCGGCAACTGACAACCATGAGCTACCCGGAGATCGCGCGGGCGATCGGGCGACCCAACCACTCGACCGTCATCACCGCCCACCAACGGTTGGCCCGCCAGATGGGCGAGAAGCTCGTGGTGGACCTTGGGCCGCAGCGCGGGTCGATCGCGCTGACCGAACTTGCCGCGGGGTTGAGCCAGCAGATCGCCCCTCGTCCCGCGTCGAGCACCCCAATTGCCGCGGTTTCGTGAAGCCAAAGGTCGCTGGGAGCGTAAACTCGCCGTGATGCATTGCATGGGCACGATGCTGTTGGCGCTTTGTCTGGCCGCTGGTTCCACCGGAACGGTTGCGTCCGGAATCGGTGCGCCGCGGCAACCCCCCGATTCGGCGGGAGCACCGTCGGCTTCCCCCGCCCAAGCCGTATTGGACCGCCGTGAGCAACTCACCGAACTGATCCGCCACTGGCTCGATACTGGCGACCGCGTCTCGCGTGATCGCCTGCTCGGGGGCCTGCGCCGCCTGCGCGATACCAGCCTCAAGCCGCTGTTTGCGCGGTTGGCCGTCTCGAACGACCCGGGACTGCGCCGCCACGGGATTCTCGGCAGCGCCGAGTTAAGCCGCGCGGGCGAGTTGGACCTCTTGGCGATCGCCAAGATGTCCGATCCCCGTGAGCGAGCCCTGACCATCCAGGAAGCCATGGCCGAGGAACTGGTCACGGTCGATCAACTCCAAGACGTGCTGCGTTGGGAGGCTCTCGACGACCGCATCTGCGCCCAGATCGCCTGCCGCCTGGCCGCGGCCGGCAAACCCGCCCCGCGCGACCTGGTGGACCGGCTGCTGAAGACCGCGGCCCCGGCCGTGCGCCTGCGCGTGGCGCTCTCGGCGATGCAGTGGCAGGAGACCGAAGAACTGACCGCGCTGATCCGTTCGGCCACCGATGATCTGCTAGCGATTCCGGCAAAGCCCGGCGAAAGCAGCGGACGTGAGCAGGCAATCAGCGTCATGAGCGATGTCCGCCGTGATGCACTTTGGAAAGGCGGAGCGGAGTTCGCCCGTCGCGTGCTCTCGGCCGCCGCAGCCGACCTCGTGCTGCGCTATGAGGCGATCGCCACACTCCTGGCCTGCAACCCCAGCGACGAGCAGGCGACGCGCGAATGCCTCAAGTCGCTGGGGAACAAGAATGATCTTGGCGGCCGCCTGATGACCGGGCTGGCGGTGCTGGAGGCGGGGCTGGCCCGCGAACAGGCGCCCTCGGAAGTTGTCGATGGCCTGCTGGCCGATGGCGACCCGCTGATCAAGCAGATGGGCGATTCCATGCGGGCGGTGCTCGCCGGCTGCGGCTCAGCGCCGACGCCGCTGGGCGCGCTCGCCGGCAGCGGGCATGGGCCGAGCGCGGCGTGGGCCCTGCGAGCCGCACGCAAGCGGGCCTGGCAGGACGCACAAGAAATCCGGCTGGGCGTGATCGCTTCGGTGACCGCCAAGGCGTCGCGGGAATTGATCGAGTGCGGCGCTCAAGCCGCTGGTGAGTTGTGCGACGACGACCCTGCGTCATTGCGGGCGCCGCTCGAAGCGGCCCTCAAAGCCGGCGAAACCAGACGTGTGCAAGTGATCCTGCTGGGGGCCGCCGCGTCGCGTAGCCCGCGCGCGTGCGAGGCGCTGCCGGAGAGCGAACCGGTGTGGCCTGATGACGTGAGCAGCGCCGTGGCGGCCGTGCTCCGCGCCCGCTGCTCCGAACCGAACGATCCACAGGCCAAAGCCCGGTTCGAGGCCTTGGCCACGGTGGCCGCGGGGCGGGGCAACCTCTCGCCGGTCCTGCGGTTCCAAGCCGCCTGGCAGGCCCTGCGGGCGGTGGGCGACGACCGGGCGACGCTGGCTCGGGTCCTCTCGGGTGATTGACGCGTTCGGGTGCGGAAGGCCCGAATGGGTCAGGGTGGCCGTCGGTCGGGCCGATAACAATCCCGAACCCGACCCAGAGCCCACCACCCATGCCCAACTCCCTGCACGAGATCCCTCTCTCCAAGCCCGACATCTCCGACCTGGAGGTCGAACTGGTCAGCACCGTGATGCGCTCGGGGCGGCTGTCGATCGGACCGGTGCAGGAGCAGTTCGAGCAGATGGTCGCCGCCCGTGTCGGCCGACGCCACGCCGTGGCCGTCAACAGCGGCACCAGCGGGCTGCACCTGGCGCTCAAGGCCTTGGGCGTCGGCCCGGGCGACGAGGTGATCACCACGCCCTTCTCGTTCATCGCCTCGAGCAACTGCATCCTCTTCGTCGGAGCCACACCCGTCTTTGTGGACATCTGCCCCAAGACGCTCAACATGGACCCGGAGAAGGTGCGGGCCGCGGTGACGCCCCGGACCAAGGCGATCCTCGCGGTCGAGACGTTCGGCAACCCGGCGTATATGGACCAGTACGAGCAGATCGCCGCCCGGTACGAGGTCCCGCTGGTGGAGGACTGCTGCGAGGCGCTGGGGTGCTCGCTCGGCGGGCGCGCCTGCGGCAGCTTCGGACGCGTCGGCGTCTTCGGCTTCTACCCCAACAAGCAGATCACCACCGGCGAGGGCGGCATGATCGTCACCGACGACAAACGCCTCGCCGACCTGTGTGTCTCGATGCGCAGCCAGGGGCGCCCGGTCCCCACACCCGGCGGCGACAGCGGCGGGCCGTCGGCCTCCAGCGGAACCACAGGATCGTGGCTCAGCCACGAGCGCCTCGGATA
The DNA here is from genome assembly GCA_050730675.1 of Phycisphaerales bacterium. Taxonomy (GTDB): domain Bacteria; phylum Planctomycetota; class Phycisphaerae; order Phycisphaerales; family UBA1924; genus JBOHNM01. The sequence continues at coordinate 25,948 of JBOHNM010000019.1, forward strand.
CAACTACCGCATGAGCGAGGTCAACGCCGCCATCGGCGTGGCCCAGATGAAACGCCTGCCGGAGATCATCGAGCGCCGCCAGCGCGTGGCCCGGGCGTACATGGACCGGCTGATGACCCACAGCGATCTGGTGCTGCCGACGCTCTCGCCCGAGAGCGTGATGAGCTGGTTCGTCTTCGTTGTGCGCCTGGCCGCGGGATACAGCAAGGACGAACGCGACCGCGTGATCGCGGGCATGCGCCGCCACGACGTGGGCGCGACCGACTACTTCCCGTGCATCCACCTGCAGCCGTTCTACCGCGAGCAGTTCGGCTTCAAGCCCGGGGACTTCCCGATCGCCGAGACCGTCAGCCAGCGCACCCTCGCCGTGCCCTTCTACAACTCGCTGACCGACCGCGAGATCGACATGGTCTGCCAGACGCTCGACCTGATGATCAAGCGGGAGAATCTCAAGCGGTCCTGACGAGAAGAGCCGCTCGCCTGCACAAAGGACGGACTTTGTTCGCTCACCGACGCGTTCCGCAGACTTGCCTCCGGCCCCGATCGCGCCAATTATCTCGGCCCCGGTTCGGAGGATTTTCACATGCCATACGTCTGCCATTTTACAGGTAAGAAGTCGTCTTTCGGCAAGCAGCGCACGTGGCGCGGCCAGAAGATCTCCAAGGGCGGCTTCGGCCTCAAGCCCACCGGCATCACCCGCCGCAAGTTCCGCCCCAACCTGCAGAAGGTCACGGCGGTCATCGACGGCCAGCCGACGATCATCATGGCCAGCACCAAGGCCATCAAGCAGGGCCTGGTCATCAAACCCCTCAAGCGCCGCGACGGCTACACCCGCCTGCAGAAGGCCGCCGCCCACAAGGCCAAGTAATGCGTTCTTGGGGGCTCTCGCCCCACTGCTCACGAATTTCTCAAGCGGGCCGCTCAGCCGGGCGGCCCGTTCTGTTTTTGGCGCGAGCACCGAAGTCGTGCGCGCGAGCGATAGACTTTCGGCGATGAGGTGCGACGGGTGCGGCAACGACGAGGCGACCGTCAGCGAGACGCTGCGGGTGCAGGGCGCGCTGGTCGAACGCCACCTCTGCGAGGCGTGCGCCCGCAAGATGGGCGTCATCCACCAGCCAGCACCCACCCCTAAGCCCGCGCCGGCCACGACCGAAAGCGCCGCTCAACCCGGCGGCCGCGGCAAGGCCGAAGCGGGCCCCGCGGCGGTGTGCCCGTCGTGCGGCCTGACATTCGCGGGGTTCAGGCAGAACGGACAACTGGGTTGCCCCGCGTGCTACACGGCGTTCGAGGCCGCGCTGTCGCCGCTCTTGCAAAGAGCTCAGGAGGGCGGCACGCACCACGTCGGCAAGGTGCCGCGGCGGTGGGCCACCACGCGCGTCGAGCGGGCACAGCAGGCCGTGACGCACGCCGTCCAGCGGGCCGGCTCAGTGGTGACCGTCAGCACGCAGAGCATCGAGGACACCCAGCGCAAGGCCACGGCCCTCAAGCGCCAGCTCGCCGAAGCGATCGTGGCCGAGCAGTACGAACTCGCCGCGCAACTCCGCGACGAGCTGCGCCGGCTCGGCGCCGATGGACCGCCCAACGCCGGAGGCTCTCGTCCACCCGACGGAGCCACGGCATGAACGCCGATTGGCTCGGATCGACCGATGCGGTACGGGCGGGGGCGCACTGGCTCACCGGGCACGGCCCCGAGAACGACGTGGTCATCTCCTCGCGTGTGCGGCTGGCCCGCAACATCGAGGGTTTCCCGTTTGTGTGCCGGGCCGATACGCAGGCGCGGACGCGCCTGCTGGCGCACGCCAAGGCCGCGTTGCTGAGTGTGCAACTCAACGAGCAGTGCGCCTGGGTGGATGTGCACGCGCTCGGCGGCGTCGATCGGACGCTGCTGGTCGAGCGCCACCTGATCAGCAAGGAGCACGGCAAGGGGGATGAGCCACGCGGGCTGCTGGTGAGCATCCCCGACGAGCGACTGAGCATCATGGTGAACGAGGAAGACCACCTGCGGGTGCAGGTGGTGCTGCCGGGACTGTCCCTGGGAGAGGCCTACCGCCAGATCGACGCGGCCGATGACCGGATCGAGTCGGCACTCGACTACGCCTTCTGCCCGCGCTTCGGGTACCTGACTGCATGCCCCACCAATGTGGGGACGGCCATCCGCTGCAGCGCCATGCTGCACCTGCCGGCGCTCAAGATCACCGGCGAGGTGGACAAGGTCAAGCTCGCCGCCCGCGACATGGGCTTGGCAGTGCGCGGCTTCTACGGCGAGGGCTCCGACGCCATCGGCGACTTCTACCAGATCAGCAATCAGACCACCCTCGGCAAGCCCGAGGCCAAATTGCTGGCCGAACTCGACCGCGACATCCTGCCGCAGGTGCTGCAGTACGAGCGGCTGGCCCGCAAGAACCTCATGGAAAAACGCCGCAAGCTCCTCGAGGACCGCGTCTTCCGCGCCCTCGGCTCGCTCCGCAGCGCCCGCCTGCTGCCGCCGGAAGAGGCGCTGGCCCACCTGAGCCTCGTGCGCCTGGGCATCCTCTGCGGGCTGATCACCGACGTCGTCGAGCAGACGGTCGCACAACTGGTCGTGCAGACCCAGCCGGCCCACCTGCAGCGCATGCTGGGGCGCGAACTCGATCAGCAGCAGCGCCGCGAGGCCCGCGCCGACGTCGTGCGCCACATGCTCAAGGGCGTGTAGCCACGTGCACCCCTACTTCCGCAGTGACAGCACCATCGCCGTGCGCGTGGCAAACTGTCGGAACTTGGCGTTCTTGTAGAGTTTGAGCGCCGGACCATTGGCCAGATCGACCGCGCACGCGAGCGTCGTCTCACGTCGGCCGCTCAGGCGCGAGAGCGCAAGCGTGAGCAGACCCGCGCCGATGCCGCGCCCGCGCAGTTCCGGGCCGATGCCCACATAGACCAGTTCCACGCTCTCCTGGCTCGGGCAGGGTGTCAGGAGCATGCACCCCTCGGGCTGCCCGTCCTGCGTGACGAGGAACCACAACCGTGGGTCATGATCACCGACGGCCAGATGCGATTCCAGCACGTCGCGCGGCTCGCGGATGCCGCAGAGCTGCGGGCAATCGAGCGTGCCGATGTACGAGCGTTCCATGGCGCGCTGCAGGCTGGCCATCCCTTCGCGCGGGTCCATCGCCGCCAGGGAGACGACCTCGACCCCGGCGGGAAAGACCGGCGGCGCGATCCGCCCCTTGGCAGGCAGTTCACGGCGCAGGTACCCTAACTCAGCCAGGCGCGTGAACCCTGCATCCAGAAACGGCTGGATCAGATGCTCATCGCGCGGCTCGATCAGCGTCTGCACCAGGTGCGTCGGCCCGAGTTCCGCTCCGCCCGGTCCGGCAAGCCAGTGGCACGCCGCCGTCAGCGCCGCGGCACGTTCGGCCGTCGCCAAACGCCGGGCCTCCCACTGCTGGCGGGATTCTGACCCGGCGCCTGACACAAAGACCGACGCGGCCTTGCCGACGCCCGGGGTCACCAGCGCGACTTCGCCCAAATCCCCAGCCGGTCGCAAGGCTGCCCACATGAGCGTCAGGTCCAGCCCGTCGGACTCGGCCGTGGCGATGAACTCGTCGACCGTTGGGCCGCCCGCCCGGTCGCCCAACAGCCGCATCACGGCCTCTCCCAGCCGGTCGGGGCCGACACGCACCACCCGCGGCCGCTCGGGGCGGTCCAGGGGCGTGCCGATCTCGTGGGTGAGGCTGGCCATTGGGTGGGGGTGGGGCCTGGAATCCACAAGCAACCAAACAGGTGTAATCGGCGTATCGCCGGACCACGATAGACCGTATCATGGCTCCGCTTATGACCCAATACCTCAGCCGCCTGTGCCTGCCCGTGCTCCTCATCGCCGTCTTGGCGGCATTTGGCTTGGCGCCCGAGCCGAGCCCCATCGCCCGCCGCTGGGAGCTTGAACTCAAGCCCGGCGTCTTCTCGATGACGACGGTTCGGACTGTTGAAAACGGCAAGACCGTCGATAAGGCCTATTTCTACTTCACGTACACCGTGACCAACCGCTCCGGTCAGGACCTGCTCTTTGCCCCCAGCTTCGAGCTGGTCGGTGACGATCTCAAGGTCATGCGTTCCGGCCGCGGCGTCTCGGTCGAGGCCAACAAGGCCCTGATCGCCCGCCTCAACAACCCGCTCGTCCTTGACCAGATCGCGATGATCGGTCAACTCCAGCAAGGGCCGGAGAACTCCCGCCAGGGTTTGGTTGCCTGGCCGGTTGAGAGCTACCACCCGGGCGCCCTGACGCTCTACGCCGCGGGGTTCTCGGGTGAGACGGCGGTCGTCCAGAAGCCCGGCACAACAGACGAAAAGAACCGGGTGACGCTCCGCAAGACCAAGATGATCCGATACTCCGATGTCGGCGAGTTGTCGGGCCGGGGCGATCAGCCGTTCCCCATCCTCGAAGACCGCTGGATCATGCGGTAAACGGCAGTCCGAAGCCCTTGCACCAACCAAACATTTGGCGTGAGAACCGGCCTTGGAGTGGACCGCCCGCGGGGTGGCATCTACCATGCCGGCCCTGAACGAGACTCTTTTGCGGAGGCGACTGTCATGGCTCATAAAAAGGGACAAGGCTCGACCAAGAACGGTCGTGACTCCAATCCGCAGTACCGCGGCGTGAAGCTCTTCGAGGGCGAGATCGCCCAGCCCGGCGCGATCATCATCCGTCAGGTCGGCACGCCCTTCAAGGCGGGCTTCCAGGTGCTGCGTGGCAAGGACGACACGCTCTTCTCGACCGGCCACGGCAAGGTCGTCTTCCTGGGCCGCAAGGTCCACGTCGAGCCGATGGATGCCGCGACACCGAAGCCCTTCTGGCTGAAGAAGAACGCCAACGCGAAAAAGAAGACCGCCGCCGCGAAGTGATCGCGCAGAAGCAAGCAGCATTCAGGAACCCCGACGATCGTCGGGGTTTTTTCTTTTTGAATCAGGCTTCTTGGTCAGGCGATCGCGCGACGGATGGCCGCGACCTGCTTCAGCAGCGCGGGCATGGAATCGAGCCGGAGCATCGTGCTCGCGTCGCTCATCGCGGTGGTCGGCTCGGGGTGGCACTCGATGAACAGGGCGTGGACGCCAGCCGCGGTCGCGGCCCGGGCCAGCAGCGGCGCGGCGTCGGGGCGGCCGCCGGTGGTATCGCCGGTGCCGGGAGTCTGGGTGCTGTGGGTCACATCGAAGCAGACGGGGGCGGGACCGGGCTCGGCCTTGAGTTCCATCATGTCCTTGAGGCCGATGAAGTCGTTGACCAGGCGGTGGTAGCCGAAGGTAGTGCCGCGCTCGGTGAGCATGGCGTTGGTGCAGCCGGCCTCGGCGAGCTTGCGGAGAGCACCGGACATTTCACCCGGGGAAAGGAACTGGCCCTTCTTGACGTTGACGGCCCGTTTGTGGCGCGTGGCGGCCTCACCGGCGGCACTGAGCAGGTCGGTCTGGCGGCAGAGGAACGCGGGGATCTGGAGCAGGTCGATGACGCGGCCGGCGGGCTCGGCCTGGTCGGGGGCGTGGATGTCGGTGGTGACGGGGACGCCAAGCTCGCGACCGATCTCGTGAATCCACGCGAGGCCCTGCTCGAGGCCGGGGCCGCGGACCGAACGGATGCTGGAGCGGTTGGCCTTGTCGAAGCTGGCCTTGAAGATGTAGGCAAGGCCGTGCTCGCGGCAGGCGTCGCGCACGACGCGTCCGATGCGCAAACCGAGATCGAAGGATTCGAGGACGCACGGCCCGGCGATGATCGCCAGCGGGCAGCCCAGCCCGATCGTCACATTCCCGACACTGCAGAGACGGCTCATGGACGAGTCTAGGAATGAAAACACCCGGGCGATCGCCCGGGCGCGTGCATGCGGTTTCGGCGAGGATTACTGGAAGAACGCGCTAAGGAACGCGACCAGGTCGTCGACGGTGATCTGATCGTCGGGCGTGAGAACACCGCCGAGCGAGGCCAGGTCGGCGAGCTGGTCGCCGGAGAAGAACAGTGTGAGGAAGGTCACGATGTCGTCCACGGTGCGCTGGCCGTCGGGACCGATGGTGCCGCCGAGGCCGGCAACATCAGCGAGACTGGGAACCGTGGCGGCGCGGACGATCTTACGGATTGTGCCTCCCTGGAGCACGATGTACAGCTCGCCGGCGGCGTCTTCGCCGAAGCTGGTGACGCCGGCGTTGGACCCAAGGTTCTGCAGGGCGGCGGCGTAGGTCTGCACATCGGTGGCGGCTCCGCCGACGATGCGCATAGTCCAGATGCGGTTGGAGAAGACGTAGTCGGCGAAGAAGTAGCGCCCGCGAAGCCAAGGGATCGCCTTGCCGCGGTAGACGTATCCGCCGGTGATCGAGTTGCCCTGGGTTGCCCCATTACCGTGTCCGTATGTCCAGACCGGGTTGACAAGGTTCTCGGTGATGTCGTAGGTGGTGGTGGCGACGGGCGGGTTGCTCGAAGCGTTGCTGTTGGCCGTGGTGGCCAGGCCCTCGTAGCGGCGCCAGCCGTAGTTGCGACCGCCGCCCGTGCCGGCCGCAACCCAGTTCACTTCTTCAATGGCGTCCTGGCCGACGTCGGCGATGTAGAGGTCGCCGTTCCAGCGGTCGAAGCACCAGCGCCAGGGGTTGCGCAGGCCCAGCGCCCAGGCCGAAGAAGGAGCCAGCCGCTGCGGTTCGGTCGCGGTGGCGTAGGGCTTGAACCGTGGATTATCCGCCGGGATGTGGTAGTTGCGGTTGGGATCGGCGGGGAAATCGTCGACGCCGCTGACATCGAACCGGTGGAGCTTGCCGAGCATGTTGGCGGGGTTGAGGGCGGCGTTGAGCGGGTCGTTGCCGCTGCCGCCGTCGCCGAGGCCGAGGTAGAGGTAGCCGTCGGGGCCGAACTGAAGACACCCACCATTGTGGTTAGTGTACGACTGGTCCAGCGCCAGGATGATCTGCTCGGAGTTCACGTCGGCGAGGTTGGGATCGGCGGCGCTGCGCTGGTAGCGCGCGAGGAAGCTCCTGCCGTTGTCGGTGCGCGTGGCGTAGGTCTGGCCCTGGGGCGAGTTGTCGCTGGTCGAGCCACGCGGTCCGATGTAATAGATGTAGAACGAGCCGCTGGTGGCGTAGTCAGGAGCGAACGCCATGCCGAGCAGGCCCTGTTCATTGCCGCGGGTGTAGGTGCCGTTGCGCGTGCCGATGAGGAATGCGCCGCTGGGGTTGCCGATGGGCGTGAGGCGGTAGGCGGTGCCGGGCGCGGGCGTCCGCATCGGGTAGTTCGGGTCGGCCGTCGGCGTCACGACCGAGCGGTTGCCGATATCGAGGAAGGGCGTCGCCTGGCGGACGCCGTTGACGAACAGGATGATCTGACCGGTCTGCATCACCACAAATATGCGGCTGTTGTCGCCGGGGGGCGAGCAGAGGTAGACCGGGCTGCCGATGGACCAGCCGCCGTTGGAGAAGCCGGCGCCCGTGCCGGCCGGCCACGGTGCGAAGGACCACCCGGCGTTGGTGGTGTTCAGTCCGGTCGCGAACGTTTGCGCATCCACGAAGTCCACGGGCGGAGTGGTTTGGGCGCGGACGCTACCCGCGGCAACGAGCGAGATCACAGCAACCCAGCGAACCAGTGCGGTCGAAAATCCCATATCTACTCCCATGCTCTCCGGAAGCCCCCGATCACGGTGGGGTGAACTTGGGCTCGGAGCGGCGTTCTGTACGGGCGGGGCCCCATTGGGGTTGCTCGCCCAACATCAACAGGTTAGGGAAAAACCGGGGGCAGGCCAGTGAAAGCCGCGTGAAAGCGTCTGAATTCGGTCAGTTCCCCACGGGCGATCGGGGTGGGTTGGGGGTGGCAGGTCCGGGTTTGGCGGCGGCCCGCGTGCGGGCGGACTTCGCATCCTCCGGTCGATTGATCGACTCGTAGATCTGGGCGAGCACTTCGAGTTGCTCAGGAGACAAGTCTCGAATCGCCGCGGCTTGGGCGAGCGTCCTTGCCATCGCCGCCTCGTCGTGATTGGCGCCCTGCGCAAGAGCCAGGACCTTGAGTTGTTCGAAGCCCGCTATCAACTCCACGGCGCGGCCGGCCTGACGCAGGGCATCAGCGGGGCGATCGGTGACGAGGTAGATCTCGGCGAGCATGCCGTTGAGCGGGACGGATTTGGGCACACGCTGCACGCCCTGCTCGAGGATCTCGATGGCGCGGGCAGCGCGACCGAGCTCGAAGTTCAACTGGGCAGTGTTGATGATGACCGTGGCATCGCGTGGGTCCGCCTTGAGAGCGGCTTCGTACAGGTCCAGAGCGTCGGGAGCACGCTGCCGCGTGACAAGGACTTGAGCGAGTGTGTGCCGGATCGCCTCGCTGGATGGGTGGGCCCGCTGGAGCTGGGTGAGCGTCGCCTCGAGGTCGGACACCGGCTTGCCCTGGGCCTGAGCGAGCATGACCAGGCCGTCCACAGACTCGGCGCTGTGCGGCGCCTGGCTGACGGACCGCACCAACTCGCGCTCCGCCGAGGCCAGATCGCCCGCGACGGCATAGAGGTAGACCAGGCGGATGCGGGTGAGATAGCGGCGATAGAAACCAATGCCGCCGTCATCCATGGGGCCGGCGAGCCGGAGCAGGTCGATCGCCTCGCGAGCCTGGGCCTGGTCCTGCGGTGTCGGCTTGTAACCGGCGGCGTACACCACCTCCTGACTGAGACGGGGCTGGACGGCGAGGCGGCCGTAGAGCAGGCCGCCGCGCAGCTCGCCGTAGCTCATGATCGCGCCCTGGACACCGAGGGCGATCCACAACACCGCGCCGAGTGCGAAGAGCCATCCGGCGGGGCGCACGCGCCCGGAGAGCTTGAGCTGCCAGTACGGTCCGCGGACGTTGAGGTCGCGCAGAAGCCGCCACAGCTTGTGAAGTGCGAAGCAGCCAAGGCCCGCCATGGCGACGGCCATGAGCATGGGGATGGAGAAGTCGAGCCCGAAGAAGTTGAAGTACATCCCGCGAAAGCCGAAGAAGAGCACCAGGAAGCAACCGGCGAGGATGACCTCCTCGCGGAGGGTCAGGTCGTAGCGTTTGCGGCGTTTGTCGCGGGCGTCTTCGATCTTGGCACCCGGGCGCGGCGACATCAGCATCGGCAGCGAGCCCATGCCCCAGTAGAGCGCACCGTTGGGGCAGGCGCTGACGCAGTCGAGGCACTTCATGCACCCGGGGTCAACGACCATGCCGAAGTCGCGGACTTCCTCGTGGACGCGGACGTTGCTGGTGCAGACCGAGGTGCAGTGGCCACACTGGTGGCAGTCGTCGGTGACGCGGATGCGCCCAGGGGAGATCATGTCCACGGGGGCGAAGAACCCGCCGTAGGGGCAGCCGTAGGTGCAGAACGCCTTGGCGCCCATGAAGTACACGGTGGCAAACCCGCAGATGAGCAGGAAGGGAATCGCGACGTACCACGGAGCGAAGGTGGCCCAGAAGTTCTCGGTGACGAAGTGGTGCTGAAACCCGCGCAGCGGATAGGAGCGGCCGACCCAATCGGGGAGGTCCTTGATGTAACGCTCCAGCACCTCACGGCGGAACGTGGGCCATACAAACATGTAGAGCGCCAGGCCGAGCGGCACCCACAGCAACAGGCGCGAGCGCCAGGGCTTGGGGTGGACGCCGCACTTTTTCATGATCCAGGCGCACAAGTCCTGGAGGGCCACCACGTGGCAGACCCAGCCGCAGAAAAATCGCCCGAAGATGAGCGTGGCCAGGATCGCTACGCAGAACATCACGAAGCCCGCGTTGACCTGTCCCATCTCCAGCGTGGCCATCGATTCGGACGGTTCGATCGGGGTGAGCGTTTCGCGGACGCCGTCGCTCATGCCGCTGATGTACCACTGGGCCAGGTGAGCGATAAAGATCACGTGGACGAGGATGAGCACCGCGGCCCGCCACTTGCCCATGCGGCTGGTGGGATGGTGATGGGCGGCTGGATCGACGGCGAGGACCGGGAGAGAGACCACCGCGCCCTTGGCGCGGGCCTTGTTGACCGCGCGGTTGCGCGGATCGCACGAGCTTGGCGAGTGGGGGAGCGCACTGGTTGGCGGTGTGGGAGGTGTAGACATCGTTCAATAGGGCGCAGGGCCGGCGAGCTTCTCGCGCACGGCGATGAGGTCCGGATAGAGGCGGGTGCTGAGCGTCGCGGCGAGATACTTGGCGCCAGCCGAGCCGCCAGTGCCCATACCGGCGCCGATCATCCGCTCGACCATCTTGACGTGGTGGAAGCGCCAGATCTGGAGCTTCTCCTCCAGTTCCAGCAGGCCCTCGGCGACGAGGAACTGCGGGTAGTAGCGCTCACCGACGTTGTGGACATCCTGCTTGTGGTACAGGATCGCCAGTGCGCTGACGAGGGCATCATTCATCC
>JBOHNM010000020.1:0-35864 GCA_050730675.1 Phycisphaerales bacterium
CGATCGCGTCGTTGATGTGCGTGCTGACGAACCGCCGCGCCTGCTTGAGCGCCGAGCGGATGCTCTTGGCCTCGCTGGAGCCGTGCGCGATCAGGTACGTGCCGTTGACGCCCAGCAGCGGCGCCCCGCCGTGCTCGTGATAGTCGTTCTTGCGGAACATCTCCTCGAAGATCGGCTGCAGGCGGAGCATCAGGTCCGCATCGGCCATCGTCACTTCGTGGATGATCCCCTTGATCAGGCTGCTGGCCATGCCCTCGGCCATCTTGAGGAGCGTGTTGCCGACCAGGCCGTCGGTCACCACCACATCTGTCACGCCGCTGAACAAGTCGCGCCCCTCGACGAACCCGACGTAGTTCACGCCCGGTGTCGCCTTGAACAGCGCGTGCGTCTCGCGGATGAGGTCGGTCCCCTTCTCCTCTTCCGAGCCGATGTTCATCAGTCCGATCCGCACATCGCTCTTGCGGTTCATGACCTTCGCCACCGTCTCGGCCATGAAGCCGTACTGCCACAGGTGCGTCGGCCGCGGCTCAGGGTTCGCCCCCGCATCGCAGAGCACGACGGGCCCGTGGAATGTCGGGATCGTCACCGCGATGCCCGGGCGGTGCACACCCGGCAGCCGGCGCATCTGCATCGTCGCCGCCGAGACGCACGCGCCGGTGTTGCCGGCCGAGATCACCGCGTCGCAGAGGGTCTTGGTGCTCCGCTTGGAGCCCAGCAGAGCCGAGACGACGATCGACGAATCCTTCTTGGAGCGCACGGCGTCAACCGGCGACTCGTCCATGCCGATCACTTCCGAGGCGTGCTCGATGACCAGGCGCGGGTCTTTTTCAAGCCCCTGCTCGTGCAGGTATTCCTTGATGACTTCGGTTGGGCCGACCATGACGAGCTGGTCATCCGGACCGAGGTCCTGGATCGCCTGCTGGCAACCTTTGAGGATGGCGTTGGGCGCATGATCGCCGCCCATGATGTCCACGCACAGCCGCATATGGAACCCTGGTGAGTTGGTCGGTCAGCAGACTGGCTCAGGCGTTCTTGTCAACACCGATGCCGAGCTTCGGCACGCTGATGCGCAGGCCGGGACGGACGTACCCCGACTCCTTGCTCACGCGGTGGTGCTGCTTCGGCATGCCCGAGATCGGGCACAGGGCCGTCGTGATCGCCTCCAGGGCGTGGTGCGCACGCCGGCGGCGGGTCCGGCCGTAGGAAACTCTTTGCGGAGGGAGCATGGCAGTCCTTTCAAGGCAATCGGCCGCACCGCAAAGCTGCGGGTCGGGAGGGAAGGTTAGAAGGGTCGGAGCCCATCGTCAACGCCCGGCCAAACATCGTCCGGGTGCTGTTCGCCACGCCGCCCGACATTGTTCGTCCTGTCGTCTTGTGCCCGTCCACTTCACCCTTCACACACTCCCGCCTAAACTCCCTTCCTACCGCCTCCGTAGCTCAGTTGGTAGAGCAGCTGACTCTTAATCAGCGGGTCATAGGTTCGAGTCCTATCGGGGGCATTCGTCCGGGTTTCCGCCGCTCTTTGCGGCACGAGGGTTTTGTCATGTCGGTTCAACAAACGACCAACCTGACATCCCCCCGAATGCCTCGCGGCTGACCGTCGGCCCCTCCCTCGGGCTTTACCACCGCGCGGTTCGCCACTCCTCCGCTCCCCCACTCGTTTCAGAACGTTCGTTGTTCTCGCGCTCGCCGTGCGCCGCTCCTGCGTCGCGCCGGGGCGCTCGTTCCAGGCAGGTGTCCCATGCTCATCATCGTCCCGCCCTTCGACGGCCAGCAGCGCCCCATCCCGGCACGGATCCGGGCCGCGATGGAATTCCTCACCTACTGCAACCACCTCGTCGCGCCCTGCGATGCAGAGATCAAGGGCCGCTCCCTTACCAAGCGCGAGCAGGCCGCCTACGACGCCGCCACCGAGGCGGTGCGGCTGTACCTCACCGGCGAACTCGACTTCGGGGATACGTCCGTGACCGTGCCGGTCGCCCCCCACGCCGAGGCCGACACGCCGGCCGCCGGCGACATCGCGCCCCCACCCGGCGCCGACTGAACCAGGGGCCGAAGGCTCCCGCCCGCGCTCGGCGCCGTTCCGCCTACGGTCCGCCCATGCCCAAGTCACCCTCCGTCGCTACGCCCGCCTTCGACCCAAACGCCGCGGCCGCACCCGGCTCGGGCGTCTTTGGCCTTCCGTTCACGCGCGAGCAGGCGAAGGTCATCCTCATCCCCGTGCCCTTCGACGCCACCACCAGCTACGGCGGCGGCACCAGCGCAGGGCCGGAAGCCCTGCGCGAGGCCTCCGCCCAAGTGGACCTCCTCGATCACCAGTTCGGCAACATCTATACCCGCGGCATCCACATACTCGCACATCCCGGCAAGATCAAGAAGCTCTCAAAGAGAGCCCGCAAGCTCGCCGAGCCGATCATCGCCGCCGGCGGCGCGACCGACGACGACGGCAAGATCCTCTCGAAGGTGGACGCCGCCAGTGAGGAGATGAACGACTGGGTCGAGAAGCAGGTCGCCCAGGTGCTCACCGAGGGCAAGGCCCCCGGCCTGGTCGGCGGCGACCACTCGACGCCTTACGGTGCGATCAAGGCGTGCGCGGAGCATGTTGCCAAGATGGGCGGCAAGAGCACGAAGGGAAAGGGCAAGGCGAAGAGCGGCGCGGCGGCGAATGGCACGGGCGGGGGCCTGGGCATCCTCCACATCGATGCCCACATGGACCTGCGCGAGGCCTTCGAGGGGTTCAAATTCTCGCACGCGTCGATCATGTACAACGTGCTGAAGGACATCCCGCAAGTGTCAAAGCTCGTGCAGGTCGGCATCCGCGACTACTGCGAGGCCGAGCGCGACCTGGCCAACGCTTCCAAGGATCGCGTCAGCGTCCACTACGACCTCGACATGGCCGAGGCGATGATGGAAGGAAAAACCTGGCCGCAGCTCGCCAAGGCCATCGTCGCCGAACTCCCCGACCACGTCTATGTGTCGTTCGATATCGACGGCCTCGAGCCCTCGCTTTGCCACCACACCGGCACCCCCGTCCCCGGCGGCCTCACCTTCGCCCAGGCCGCGGTCCTCCTCAAGGCCCTGGCCGACTCGGGCAAGCACGTGGTCGGCTTCGACCTCGTCGAAGTCTGCCCCGGCCCGAATCCCGACGAGCCGCAGTGGGACGCGAACGTGGGGGCACGGGTGCTGTACAAGTTGTGTGGGCTGGTGTAGGCGGGATTCTCCTTGCCAATTCCGGCAAAATCAGTTACTTTGCCGCGAGGGAGTTCCTCGCCATGAAGTGTGTCGCCATACTTGTCGCCGCCTCGCTCGCGGGCCCGGCCCTCGGCCAGACGACGCGCGTCTGGGGCGGGTCGACGGGGATCTGGAGCAACGGCCCGAGCTGGGTCGGCGGCACGATCCCCAGCGATCCTTCCCAGAGCGCCCAGCTCGGCGGCCTCGGCGTGTACTCCGTCAACTGCGACATCGGCGCATCCATCGGTGCGCTGTACGTGGACAATCCCAACGCCACGCTCCTGCTCAACAGCAACAACACATTCGTGGTGTCGCACGCCCCGACCTGCCGCCTGAGCGGCACCATCCAGCTCATCGGGGGCACGGCGAACCCGCCGTACCTCCGCTTCGATCAGAACACCACCCTCACGCGCACGGTGGACGGCCCGAGCCTGATCACCATGGGCTACCCCGGCAACACCTTGATGGCCGCCGTCGGCACGGGTCCCGGTGCCACGCTGACGATCGGCGCTCCGTTCACCATCCGCGGCCACGGAAGGGTTTTCGGCTCGGTCGTCAACGCGGGCGTGCTCAGCGGCACCAGCGGCCCCTTGGTTCTCGACGCCCTGACGTACGTGACCAGCGGCAACGGGGTCATCGATACCGGCAGCGGCTACGTCACCCTCAGCGGGGGGAGCTACACGAATCCGAGGCTCACCTCATCCTCGTCGACCTTCATCGAACTGCGCGACAACGTGCTCCTGATCAACCCGGACATCACCGGCCACATGTTCATCGCCGCCAACTCCACCGCGCAGTTCGCCGGGAGCACGATCACGCTCCACAACGGTGACTACGGCGGTTATGACCCGAGCAGCTCCGTGTTCAATTCCAGCGTGACCATCACGGGCACGGGGCGGTTCGGGGGGTCCTCCACCCACAACCTGACGGTGGCCGGCGGCCGCACCCTGACGCTCGGCCCGAACATCCAATTGGACATCCCGCAGGGAACGATCACCGGCAACATCCAGCCGCAGGGCCGGTTCTCTTCGCGGTCCGCGATGGTGGCCGGGACCGTCTCCATGTCCTCCACCACCGCCACCTGGCTGCTGATCGACACGCCCCCCGCCGTCAACGCGCAGTCCGGTCCCCGCATCACGGGCACCGCGGTCTGGAACCTCGACGGAACGCTCCACATCGTCACGGGGAGCCCAGGCATCACCACCGACATCGGCTCGGAGTGGGCGATCATCACCGGCTCGCAGATCAACGGCCAGTTCAGCGCGGTGTTTTTGCCGCCGCAGGTGATCTCGCCGATCAGCAAGTGGAACGTCCGCTACGAACCCACCCGCGTGCTGATCACGATCGACTGCCTCGCCGACGTCACGAATCTGGGCGGCCGCGGCCGCCCCGACGGCGCGGTGACGATCGACGACCTCATCGCCTACCTCGACGCCTTCTTCACCAACAAGTACGGAATCGCCGACGTGACCGGCTTTGGCGGCAGCGGCGGCCCCGACAACCAGCTCACCTCCGACGACCTCGTCAAGTTCCTGCAGGTGTTCTTCGCCAACTGCACGTGAGGGGGGCGGAACAAAGGCGAACTCGAAGGGCTCGAAGGGGACGCAAACGTGGGGGCACGGGCAGTGCACAAGCTCTCCGGGCTGGTGTGAGGCCGTTTCACCACAGAGGGCACAGAGAACACAAGAGGGATGGCAGGGTGCCCCGCTACAATGGGCTCTGCATGTCGGCATGTCGCTCAAACAGGTCGGATTTTTATGCCGCGAATCTTATTTTGGAATGTAAGCAGGCACAATAATAACGCGGCGGCCGTTGCGCAGCTGGTAGCCGAGACGGGAGCCGACATCGTTGGCCCGCCCCACGTCCGCCTTCTGCATCGGGTGCCCTGACGCGCGGCGGGTCGGGCGAGCGTGGATGAGCTGCCGGATCGTTGTGGAAGATCAAGCATGGTGAAGTCTTGGTATCGCGCGGTCCGCTTCTGTAGATCGGACGCACGCGCTCCGCATCACCCCCCAACGCTCAAAGCGGCGTAGGGGCGGGGCACCCGGCTAAGAGCTGCGTAGGGGAGGCACCCGACACCCTGCTAACCGCCCGCGCGCAGAACAGCATAGTGTTCGATGTGACGAAAACACCGCCCAACAAATCAAGTCGTGGCGCGTGGGCGACTGCCGTCGGTGGTGCTACGGGCACTTTTACTCAGCTTACAAAATTCAAAGGCGGGTTTGTCGGCCGGATGTTCGGGCTTTCCGCGGTCGCCGTTATCTGCGTTCTCGGGATCTTCGCCGCCGCTGCATATTGGAAGGTTGAGATTGCGCTTGCAATCGCGGGACTTGCGTCGGTGCTACTAATCGCACTGCTATTTGGCGCGGCGATGTTTGTGTTTGCATGGCGGAACCCAGAGCTGGCAACGTTGGAGGGGAAGGAAGTCCTTCAGTACCAGCGGTTGCAGATCGCCACAAAATTCGGTGTCACCGACGATGGGGCGCCGCCCACTACCGATCCATCGGTCCCCCTGCCAGATCGAACGACAATCGAAGGGGCGATAGTACCTGACGAGCCTCCACCGCCACGGGCGCTGCCTGGGGGTGCTTCAAATGGCTAGCCTATATCACATTTTCATCAATGCTCCAGGACTGGACTCGGCTGATCCGGATTTGGAGAAGAAGCTCAATCTTGCCACGGACTGGTTGCGCCTTGGCGATAACTGCTGGCTGGTATATACGACCGGCGACGCCGCGAAGTGGTATGCGCGACTTGGCGACCTCGTAAAGGGTTACAAGGGACATCTGTTCATCATCAAAGTCGATCCATCCGACCGTCAAGGCTGGCTGCCTAAGGCAAGCTGGAAATGGCTGAAGGACAAGCAGTACGACTAGCGGAAAAGCCACACCACATCGATGAGGAGCTTCGCGGCATCCACGCTGCGTTCCTCCACGTCCATGCGACGCCCCTCCACATCCATGCCAAGCCGCGCCACGTCCATGCGCAGCTCCTCCACGTCCATGCTGCGCCGCGTCGAATCCATGTGGCGCTCCCCCCGCATCCATGCGAAACTCCTGCGCATCCATGCGAAACTTTGCCACATCCACGTGGCGCGGCCGCGCCGCAGGCCCGCCAAGAGCTCCAAAGGGGCGATAAGGCGGCCCATCGGCGTGCTTTGCCCGTGAAGCCGTGCCGCCCGGGCAAGCCCTGACGTTTATGCGCGACCGAACCAACGCGTCCACAGATTCATCGCTTGCCCACGGGTGAAGAAAACCACAAGACCGGGCGATGCACCGCCCCTCGAACATGGGCGGTCAGATTCGTCCACCGGGCGGCGTGTGCCGCGCCGGTCCGCCGTTCCGCCAAGCGTCCCCGTACAGCCGCTCTCGCTTCCAGACGAAGTACCACGCGACGAGATAGTTCATCGCCGCGGCGACCAGCAGCAGGATGATCCAACGCCACAGCTTCACGCACAGAGGATACCGGCATCCTGCCACGGCTACGGACCGCTTCTCCATTGCCTCCATGCGTGCGGGCGTGGGGGGCGCTGCGCCCGCGGCCATCCTGTGCCCCCATGCCCTCACGCCATCCCATCATGCCTTGACGGCTCTTCACCCGGATCCGATTACACTCCCATCTCATGGCTCTGTGGCCGTTCAACCGCGTCGTCCACGCCTGCGCCGACTGGGCAAGTGGCTCGGGCTTGTGGCGGTGCTCTTCATCGTCGCGGCGGATGTGTGGAGTGTGTGGTGGGGCGTGGCAGCTCACCTCTTCGTACCGGAGAACCCGCCCGGGTCAGTGGGCCGCTTCTTCGTCGGCGCTGCCGGATTGGATTTCGGACAATTGTGGGCCTGGAGCTTGGACACGTCGGGCCAATGGACCGTCGACTTTCAGGCACCTGCCCGGCATGATCCCGGGCACGGCTGGAAAGTCGGATGGGAGCAGCCCGCCTGGAGAGGCGGGGGATACAGCCCTGGAACCGTGTTCATCCCCCTCTGGCTCCCCGCCCTCCTCGCCGCCCTCCCCACCGCCTGGCTCTGATGGCGTGACCGCCCCGCCCGCCGCCGCGCACTTGCGGGGCTCTGCCGCAAGTGCGGGTACGACCGGACCGGGCTGGACAACAAGCCGTGCCCGGAGTGCGGGACTGAAAGCCTGCGCTCCGTGCCATTGGGTGACAGTCCGCGGTAAGCCTTCGGTGTGCGGCCCGCCCCATATTTGACGATCGCGTCGACTGCCCGACGCTCAAAGCCTCGTTGGAGCGGAGCATCCGACGAGGGAGCATCACATCCGGATCACCTGCCGGCTTCAATCTGCGCCAGCAACTGCCTGAACCAGTCCCCGGCGAGAACCGTCGAGCCATCCTTCTTGCGTACCTGGTAGGGCTTGCCGGACGTCGAGGACTTGGAAGCGAGGCCGTCGATGAAGTCATTGGCGGTCTTGATGCGGCTCCCCGCCGTTGACCACTTCGAGCGCAGGTGGGCCGCCGCGGCCTTGCCGTCATAATCGACGCCGTTGCGGATGAACACGGCGTCCGACTCGGCCAGTAGCGTGAGCATCTTCTCGATCTTCTGGTTTTCGCTCAGCGGCGCGGTCGTCGGTGCCGCGGGCGGTGTTGTCTGCGGCGTGGCGGGCGCGGAGGGCGTGGCTGCGCCCGGCGCTTCCGCAGGAGCGACCGGCTTCGGCGGCGCGGTGACGACGGGCGACGGCTCGGGGATTGTCGGAGTGCTTGTGGCGCTCGGGGCGGAGGGTGCGGCGGACCCAGCGGGAGCCGCTGGTTTCGCACGCTGCTCGCAGGACGCCGCCACCGCCAGGATGGCGAAGAGAACGACAGCGATCGGCCGCCTGTGTCTCATGAGCGACTCTAGGCGGCGGGGTTGATCTTTCCCGCAACCCCACGCCGATCGCCGAACATCTGCGGCATGAAAATCGCCCGGGCGCTGCTGCTTGTTCTGCCGTTGCTCGCCGCCGGATGCGCCACGCCGCAGGAGGCACCGCGACCGGTCGCCGCCCTCCCCCCGCCTGCTGCCGAGCCAATCGCCCAGCATCGCACCACCACGCCGGCGCTCCGCACCGACGGCGACGCGCCGCAGCGGCACAAGCGGATCGTCGCCGCCGCCAGCAAGGGCGGCTACGAGATCGTCTTCCTCGGCGCCTCCATCGTCGAACGGTGGGAGAGTGTCGGCAGGGAGCGCTGGGACGCGGTGTGGCTGCCGCGTCACGCCATCAACTGCGGCATCGGCGGCGACCGTACGCAACACGTGCTATGGCGGCTCGATGATGGGCTCCTGGAAGCGCTGGCCAACGACCGAAACTCGATCCGCTGGATCGTGCTCAACATCGGTTCCAACAACACGGATGTGGACTCCGCCAAAGAAATCGCCGCCGGCACGGAGGCGATCCTGAGCAAACTCCACACCCGCCTTCCGAATGCACGGGTGGTGCTCACCATGCTTCCCCGCGAGCGGAACTCGAACGTTCCCATCCGCCGGCGGATGCTGGAGCTGTTGAACATCCTGACGTTGGACCTCGCGCAACCGGAGTGGTCGTGGGTCACCGTGCTCGACCTGTGGCCGCAGATGCTCGCGGGCGACGGCAGCACCATCCCGCCGGAACTCATGCCCGACGCCGTCCACCCTTCAGCCGCGGGGTACGTGATCTGGTCGAAGGAATTGGAGCGGGTGATGCGGTAGACGAGAGCGACCAGAACCCTCCCTGCTGGTCGGGCTTCATGCAATCCCTTCGTTCCTTCGCGTCTTCGTGCTAGGCGTTAACCCTGCCGCGAGAAATACTCGTACTCCAGCGGCTCCAGCTCAGCCGCCAGCCTCTGCCGTTCATCGCCGAGCTTCTGGCAGGCGCGCTGGTCGCTCCACTTCTCGGCGAGTTCGCGGTCGATCGCGCCGACGCGCTTTTCAATCTCCGCGATCCGAGCCTCAATCTTCTCGGTGCTCATGCGGGCGAGCGGATTCCCGCCACTGCTCTTTGCCCCGTTCCCACCACCGCTGCCGCCACTTCCCCCGCGCCCCCCACTGCCGCCGTCCCCACTCCTGGGCCGCGCAGCCTCCTGCTGCTGCTTCTTCTTCGCCTCTTCCGCCGCGCGGCGTTTCTTCTCTTCGCTCTCGCGGCGGTCCTTGGCCTGCGACTCCGCCGCGGCCTTTTCCTTCGCCCGCACCGTGTGCTTCTCGTGCCACTGGGTGTAGTTGCCCGTGAACAGCTCCACGCGACCCTGCCCGTCGAGGACGATAAGGTGGTCGCATGTGGCATCGATCAGCGCACGGTCGTGCGAGATGAGCAGCAGCGAGCCCTCGTACCCGTCGATCCCCTCTTCCTCGTCCGGCGGCTGGAGAACCTCTTCGAGCCGCTCGCTCGCGGGGATATCCAGGTGGTTGGTCGGCTCATCAAGGACCAGCAGGTTCTTGCTGCTGCACAGCAGGCCCGCCAGCACGGCGCGGGAGCGCTCGCCGCCCGAAAGCTCGCCCATCGGCCGGTCCTGCCGGGGGCCGCTGAACATGAAGGCGCCGGCGAGGTCGCGGGCCGCCTGCTCGCTCATCGAGGCGCCGGGGGACTCCTTGAGGATGATCCCCTGCAGATACTGCCAGACCGCCGGCTCGGTCGGCACATGCTCGTGCGTCTGCGAGTAGTGGCCGAGCTTCACGTTGCTGCCGGTGCGCACCACGCCCGAGTCGGGCGGCTGCTCGCCGAGCAGCACGCGCACAAGCGTGCTCTTGCCCGCGCCGTTGGGGCCGATGATCCCCCACCGCTCGCCGCGCTGGATCGCGATATCCAAGTCCTTGAACAGGACCTTCGTCGTCCCGTCCTCCTGCGTGTAGCTCTTGCTGATCTCGCGGCCCGACGAGACCATGTCCCCCGAGCGCTCGGCCTTGGGGATATTCAGCTTCATCGTCCCCATCTCGACGGGGCGCTCGAGCCGGTCATCGCGCTTGGCGCGCTCCAGCCGCGTCTCGCGCCCCTTGGCCTGGCGGGCCCGCTGGCCGGCCTTGTAGCGCATGATGTACTGCTCTTCCTTCTTGAACTGCGTCTGCTGGTTCTCGAAGGCGCGGTTCTGGGTCAGCAGCCGCTGCGCCCGGATCTCGCGGAAGGCGGTGTAGTTGCCGGGGTACTCGATCAGCCGCCCCTGCTCGACCTCGATGATCCGGTTCACCACGTTGTCCAGCAGGTAGCGGTCGTGGCTGACCATGATGACCGCGCCGTGGAACTCGTTGGTGAGGAAGTTCTCGAGCCACAACCGCCCGTCGATGTCCAGGTGGTTGGTCGGCTCGTCCAGCAGCAGCACGTCGGGCTCTTCCAGCAGCAGCCGCGCCAGCGCCAGCCGCCCCTTCTGCCCGCCGCTGAGCCCGCCGACCTTCACCGAGAACTGCCCGTCGGTGAATCCCAGGCCGTGCAGCACCGCCTCGATCTTGTGATCGATCGAGTACCCGCCCGCGGCCTCCATCTGCTGCTCCAGCTTCACCTGCTTCTGGATCAGCTTGTCCAGCTCGTCCCCCTCGGCCGTGGTCATCTTCTCGAAGACCTTGTCGAGTTCGGCGTGCAGCCGATGCAGCTCCGCAAAGGCCGCCTCCGCCGAGCCGCGCAGCGTCTCATCGGGGTCGAGGTTGTGATCCTGCTGCAGGTATCCCGCGCGGCTCCCCTTCTGGAGGGCCACGGTGCCCGAATCCTGCTTGAGCTGCGCCGTCAGGATCTTCATCAGGGTGCTCTTGCCGCACCCGTTGCGCCCCACGATCCCGATCCGCTCGCCGTTTTCCACCGAAAGCGACACCCCCTCGATGATCATGCGATCGCCGTAGGAATGCTTCAGATTGGTGGCGGCCAGGATCGGCATGGGAGGGGATGGTACGAACACGCCCCCGCCAAGTCCCCTTCCACGCTGAATCCGGGCGGAAATCCCGTTCGGAATCATCCAAATGAAGGTCCGCAACACCTACCCTTGCCCGTGGCAGGACCTTCCGTCCGCCGCGGCGCAGGGCCAAGCCCCCGCCACCCCCTTTGGAGTTTCTGAATGAACATGCGCTGCGTCCTCGTCTCCGCCTGTGCCGGCCTGCTGATGGCTTCCGGCTCCCTCGCCCAGCTCAAGCCTGATCCCAAGCCCATCGGAGACCAGATGAAGGACAGCGGCCGCAAGGTGGTGGAGAGCACCCTCAAGGGCGTGCTGCAGCCGGTCAACGAAGCGACGCTCATCCCGCGCGATGTGCTCTTCGGCAACCCGGAGAAGTCGCAGCTCCGCCTGAGCCCCGACGGCAAGATGATGGCCTTCATCGCCCCCGTCAACGGCGTGCTCAACGTCTGGGTCGCCCCCATCGGCGAGCTCGACAAGGCCCGCGCCATCACCTCCGACGCCAAGCGCGGCATCCGCCAGTACTTCTGGGCCTACGACAACACGCACGTGCTCTACCTCCAGGACGTCGGCGGCGATGAAAACTGGAAGGTCTTCGCCGTTGACACCACCAAGCCCGGCTCGGCCGCGCGCGACCTCACGCCCTTCGAGGACATCAAGCTCCCCGACGGCAGCATCATGAAGGACCCCAGCGGCAAGCCCACCCGCCCCGCTGCCCGCATCAACGAGGTCAGTGAGAAATTCCCCGGCTCGATCATTCTCGCCCTCAACAACCGCAACCCGCAGTTCCACGATCTCTACTCGTGCGACCTCGCCAGCGGCCAGCTCACGCTCCTCTACCAGAACGACAAGTTCGCCGGCGTCGAACTCGACGACGAATACAACATCCGTTTCGCCTCTGCCTTCAACAGCGATGGCGGCATCGACAGCATGGTCGCCACCGAGGTGAAGCCCGGTGAGGGCGGCACGGGCATGCAGGTCATCTGGGCCCCCTACGAGACCATCCCGCAGGAGGATTCGCTCACCAGCGGCGCCCTCGGGTTCGACAAGTCCAACCAGAAGATCTACATGCGCGACAGCCGCGGCCGCGACACCGGCGCGCTCTACCTCGTTGACGCCAAGACCAAGGCCAAGACGCTGATCGCCGAGAACCCCAAGGCCGATGTGGGCGGCGTCATCGTCCACCCGACCGAAAAGAACGTCCAGGCCGTCAGCTTCAACTACCTGCGCAACGAGTGGACCGTTCTCGACAAGTCGATCCAGGCCGACCTGGACTACCTCAAGACTGTGTCCGACGGCGAGGTCAATATCACCAGCCGCACCCTCGACGACCGCAAGTGGGTCGTCGCCTACGCCATTGATAACGGCCCGGCCAAGTCGTACATCTACGACCGAGACGCCAAGAAGGCGACCTTCGTTTTCGTCAACAACCAGCGCCTCGCCGGCCTCCCCCTCACGCACATGCAGCCGGTCGTCATCAAGTCCCGCGACGGGCTCGACCTGGTCGCCTACCTCTCGCTCCCCCTCAACGCCGACGCCAACCAGGATGGCAAGCCCGAGGCCCCCGTCCCCATGGTACTCGACGTCCACGGCGGCCCTTGGGCCCGTGACGCCTGGGGCTACAACCCCGAGCACCAGTGGCTCACCAACCGCGGCTACGCCGTTCTGAGCGTCAACTTCCGCGGGTCCACCGGCTTCGGCAAGAACTTCGTCAACGCCGGCAACCGCGAGTGGGCCGGCAAGATGCACAACGACCTCCTTGACGCCGTCGATTGGGCCGTCAAGCAGAACGTCACCACCAAGGATAAGGTCGCCATCTACGGCGGTTCCTACGGCGGCTACGCCACACTCGTCGGCCTCACCTTCACCCCCGATGTCTTCGCCTGCGGCGTGGACATCGTCGGCCCCAGCAACATCAACACGCTGCTCGCCACGATCCCGGCGTACTGGAAGCCGATCATCTCCCAGTTCACCGCCCGCGTTGGCGATTTCCAGTCCGACGAGGGCAAGGCCTTCCTGCTCAGCCGTTCGCCGATCAGCAAGGTCGACCAGATCAAGAAGCCGCTGCTGATCGGCCAGGGCGCCAACGACCCCCGCGTCAAGCAGTCCGAGGCCGACCAGATCGTCAAGGCCATGCAGGACAAGAAGATCCCGGTGACCTACGTCCTGTTCGCCGACGAGGGCCACGGCTTCGCCCGGCCGCCCAACCGCATGGCCTTCTACGCCGTGGCCGAGGCCTTCCTCGCCCAGCACCTTGGCGGCCGCTTCCAGCCGGTGGGTTCTGACTTCGAAAACTCCACCATCGCCGCCCCCGCCGGTGCGGACCAGATCCCGGGCCTATCGGACGCTCTCAAGCGTTGACCCTCCTCCCGAATCAGGGGGGATTGACTCCAAAGGCCCGCCCGAGCCGACTCGGGCGGGCTTTCCTGCTTTAACAACCGACCCTGCGCGCGCCGGAACCCCCCGAATTCCCCTTGACGAACGAACGGCAGGGTTTATCTTCCTTGTGTGGTGTAAGCGCTTCCGCGGGTTTGGTCCGCCGCGCTTTTTCGTGTCAGACTGTTCAATTTGAGTTGGTCGCGCGTTGTCGTTTCCGGCGTGCCGAGCCCCGTGGTGTGGTTCCGGCTCCGCCTTGTTGTTGAGTCCGTGTCGCTCAATTTGTCCCAGGGAGGAAGAAACATGAAGCTCGCTGTCTCATCCGCACTTTTGCTTGCGCTGGCAGGTTCCGCATTCGCCGATCCGGTCGTCGACGGCACGCGCGATGCGTCGTACACCTCGGCCGCCACGCAGAACAACCAGACAGGTTTCGGCGCGTCCAACCTCGGCGATCCGTTGTACGCCAACGGCTCGGCGCTCGCCAACGCCGCCTACCGCATCGAGGGCGGCAACCTCTACCTGTTCGTCGGCGGCAACCTCGAGTCCAATTTCAACAAGCTCGAGATCTTCTTCGACACCGGCGTCGCCGGCCAGAACCGCCTGCGCGGCGACAACGCCGACGTTGACTTCAACGGCCTCAACCGCATGGGCGACAGCGGCACCGGCAACGGCCTCACCTTCGATGCCGGCTTCCAAGCCTCGCTCTACTTCACCACCACCTGTGGCGGCAGCCCCTTCGCCATGTTCGCCAGCTACGCGCAGCTGCTCCCCGGCGGCGGCGGCCCCGGCGGATACCTCGGCACCACCAACGGCCTCGGCGCCCCGCTCAGCGGCGGCACCAACGCCATCAACACCCTCTTTGCGATCAACAATTCGTTCGTTGATTCTGCCGGCGGCGACGGTGTCCTGACCCCCGGCCAGCTCGCTGGTTACAACGCGTGCGACACCGGATTCGAGATGATGATCCCGCTGTCGGCCCTCGGCAACCCGAGCGAGCTGCGCATCGCGATCATGGTCAACGGCAGCGGCCACGACTTCCTTTCCAACCAGGTCATGGCCGGCCTCGGCGGCAGCCCCAACCTCGGCGACCCGCGCAACGTCAACTTCAACCAGTACGCAGGCGCCCAGTACATCACCATCCCCATCCCAGCCCCTGGCGCCGCGGCCCTCGCCTGCTTGGGCCTGCTCGTCGGCGCTCGCCGCCGTCGCTAAGCCTCGACACAACCGAGTCACATCAAACCGCCACGGACGCTTGTCCGCGGCGGTTTTCTTTGAGCGATCGCATTCCTGGCGGCGAGTCATCACCCCAGGCGTTACAGACGGCACCGCCATCGCACCTTTCGCGCGGAGATTGCCGCCTGCTCCCAAACCCGCGTGACAGGGAGGCCGATAGGTCACCTCGTCACGGAGGATGTCATGAGCACGTCGCAACGGACTTTCGATCAGGTCAAGTCGATCCTGGGCAAGCTGGACCAGCGCATCGACGCGCTCCGTGAGCGGCGCAACACCGATCCGGTGATTGCCGCCGTCCCCGTCACACCGATCATGCCCGTGCTCCCGATGCCGATGAAGCAGCCCGAGCCGGTGGCCCCCCCGCCGCCGCGCACTGCCTACGGCCGTGCCACTCCCCTCCGCAGCGCGTAACCGGCGCCGTTATCGGGACCCCTCAGCGCACTTCTCGATCCACCTGTTCACGCGTGCTTCGACCACGTCCAGCGGCAGCGCGCCCGCGTCAAGCACCGCGTCATGGAACGCGCGGATGCTGAACCTGTCGCCCAAGCGCTTCTGCGCTCGCTCGCGCAGCTCGCGGATCTTCAGCTCACCGATCTTGTACGCGCACGCCTGACCGGGCCAGGCGATGTACCGGTCCACCTCGCGCTCGATGTTCAACGCCGACAGCGCCGTGTTGGCCAGCATGAAGTCCATCGCCTGCTGGCGCGACCACTGCTTGGCGTGCAGCCCCGTGTCCACGACAAGCCGCGTCGCCCGCCACATCTCGTAGGTCAGCCGCCCGAAATCCGTGTACGGGTCCTTGTAGAGCCCGCGCCCCAGTTCATCTTCGCCTGGCTTGAGGATCGGCCCCTCCATGTCCAGTCCCAGGCGCTCGGCGTACAACCCCCACCCCTCAACAAAGACCGTGTACCCCAGCATCCGCCGGAACGGATGCACACCCTCGAGTTCTTGCGCCAGGGCGATCTGCAGGTGATGCCCCGGCATCGCCTCGTGCAGCGTGAGTGAAGTCATCTCGTATCGCGGCCGCTGGTCCAGCCGGTAGGTGTTGGCCATGAAATAGCCGGGCAGGCCCGCGGCGATCGAGCCCTCGTAGTAGTACGCCGTCGGCGAACTGATCGCGACAAACCGCGGGATCTCGCGCACGCCGTACGGGTTGCGCGGCAGTTTGCCGAACAGCCGCGCCAGTTCCGGGTCGATCCGCTTGGCGATCTCGCGGTAGCCGCGCAGCAATTCCTCCGGCTCGGTGCAGTAGAACCGCTTGTCGGTCCGCAGGTAGTCCGTGAACGCCTTGAACAACTCGTCGCCCTTCAACTCATCCTTCCGAGCGAAGTCCGTCCGTGCAATCACGCGGAACATCTCGGCACGGATCCGCGCCACTTCGCGCAGGCCGAGTTGGTGCACATCTTCAGCGCTCATCTTCGTCGTCGTCTCGCGCCGCAGCCGGTACTCGTAGTACGCGATCCCGTCCACGCCCTCGGATGCGCCGAAGCTCTCGCGGCACGCCGGCACGTAGGAATCCCGCAGGAAGACCCCGAACTTCTTAAACGCCGGAACCACGCCGGTCGCGATTGCCTTCTTCGCCCGGTCCGCCAGCGCATCCCCCCCTGGCCGCCCAGCCAGCGGCCGGTAGAAGACACTGCGTGCAGGGTCCGCCGCAAGTTCCGGCTTGCCCTGCCCGAGCGCCTGCTCGGCTACGTGCGCAACGGCCGTCTTCGGCGGCACGCGCTTGGCCGCCATCCCCGCCATCAACTGCTCGGTGCATTGGTCCAGAAGTGTGGGGATAGCTTCCAGCCGCGCCACGTAGTCGCCCAGTTGCTTGTCCGTCACCAGCGCCAGCCGGTCGGACATCTGCGGCAGACTGATCGCCGGCCCCTCCTGGTTGTCGATCGCCATCTGCTCGGCGTGGAACCGCTCCCCCGCCGTCGCCATCTCCAACTCCCACTTCAGCAATCCATAGTTGAGCTGGTCGGCATCGCTCAGCAGTTTCGTGTCGATCTTCAGTAATCGTTCCAACCGCGCCGCACGCGCGACGGCCCGTTGCGCATACGCCGCGGGCGATTCGTCTCGCAGCAGCGCTCCATAGCGATCATCGCCGCGGATGGAAGCGCCGACCGGGTCGCCGGCGAGCATCTGCTGGTAGTGCTCGTCCAACAGCCTATCGAGCCGGTCCGCGTCGACGTCCACGCGCGTGTCGAGGTCGGCCAGCATCTCGCGCACCGTTGCGCGGACGGCAGCCTCATCAACCGCGGCAGTTTCCGCAGGCTGCACCGCCGAAGCTGCCAACGCCAACACCATTGCTGCAATCGGAATCATGACACAAGCGTACCGATCCCTGCTCACCGATGCCAAGCGAGCACCAGTCACATCCGCGTCATCCGCCGACCGCCACATCGCATTTGCCGGAATCTAATTAAGCACGCATACATAAGCTCAGCACTTGACCCATTAACTAAACACCACTAGCGTCCTCCCCGATAATCGTCCACAGCCTCCCCAAGATTGGAAACCACCCATGCCCAAGGCCCTGACCATCGCCGACCTGCTCGCCAACATCCCTCGCATGCGCGCCGCCACCGAAAAACGCATCACGGCTCTCCGGTCCGAACTCGCTTCCCTCGAATCCGATCTCGCCCGACTGAACGGCCTCGGCGCTGCCCGCCGCGGCCGCCCGCCCGGCGCCAAGACCATCCGCCGCAGTGGCTCGGGCAAGCGTGCCACTCGCGGCGGGCTCCGCAACGCCGTCGCCGCCCTATTCGCCGGCGAGGGCAAGGGCAAGTCCCTCCGCCGTGCTGACCTGGTCGCTGCCGGCGTCAAGGCCGGCCTCACCAAGGGCTCGGCTCAAGCCGGCCTCACCGCGCTCAAGAAAGCCAAAATCGTCACCAGCGCCGGCCGGGGCTTGTTTAAGGGCGGGCCGAACATCGGCGGCTGAGATTTCACATGCTCGGGCGGGTAAAATGGTGCCTTCGGAGCGTGCCCGACACTGTCGAGCCCGCCCCATGAAGCCTGGTTTTCAGCCTGATTTCTAGGGGTATAGTGTAACGGTAGCACAACTGACTCTGACTCAGTTAGTCTAGGTTCAAATCCTAGTACCCCTGCTTCTCGGCCCTGCCCTCACCGGCGGGGCCGAACTTTTTTTGACTCGGGTCGTATGAGCGGTGTGCTTCTCCGCGTGCTGGTCACCTTGGCGTTGATCGTGCAACTGGCCCTCCCTGCGGGGGCTTGTGTGTGCGCGACGCCGATGGTGACCGACACCTGCCCGTGCTGCACCGAACGCGACACCCGATGCGCCACGGGCGATTCCGACGACCATTCTTGCCGCGACCTCTCCTCCCGCGGCAAAAATGACCCTACCGACCCGGCCGTTTTCACGACGGCCTCGGTCGATTCCACCGCGTGCGTTTGTCTTCCGCCGCACCCGGTGAACTTGCCGGTCCAGCAGTTCGCCGCCGACCTCCTCCCGTCTGCACTGCTGCTGGACCTGGCCTTTCCGCTCGAAGTTGTGTCCGAACCAACACAGCCGCAGCCGCTGGTGCGAGTGGCTGACCACGCAGCGCACGTGCGCTCGGGCTCACCGCGTGCGTGGCTGTGCGTCTGGACGATTTGACGCCGCACGGGAACGCCCGTCGTCCGAGCGCCACTTACCTCCAACATGTTCCTGCCATTCGCCCGGGCGCGTGCCCGAGCGCACACACATGCAATCCGTCGCCGCTTCTGTGGCGACATGACGGAGAATCATCATGCTTTCGACCAAGTCCCTCATCGCTTCCACCATCGGCCTCGCTTCCCTGGCAATCGGCGCTCTGGCGCTGAACGCCTCGGCGGGCCAGAAGCCGGCCGCGTCCGGCTGCTGCACCGGCGGTGACGCGTGCGTCTGTTCCTGCGAGTGCTGCAAAGACACCTGCAGCGCCGGCGGCCCGTGCGTCTGCGCCTGCGGCGGCAGTTGCTGCAAGTAGCGCCCAACCACGCGCGTCAATTGAAAAGGCCCGGGCAACTCGCCCGGGCCTTTGTCGTTTCAGGTCAATCTCGTCTCGCTCACGGCTTCTGCGGTTCGGACGCCGGGCTCGGCGTGGCGGTGCCGGGTGCCGGCGGAGTCTTGGGAACTGCGGGACGCCAGCCCGTGCCGTCGAGGTCCACGGCGGGGCGCATCTGCCCCGTCCCCGTACCTGAAGCGGGCGTCGTCGCGGCAGGTGGAATCGTCACGCCCGACGGCGCAAGCGGCTCGGTCCCCAGCACCTCGCCCATCGGCGAGAGCGAGACGATGTCGATGTGGCGCGGCGTGATGACATTGGCCTTGAGCGCTTCATCCCGCTTGGAGTCACCGTCGATCCCGACGACCAGCCCGATCTTCGATGCCAAGTCAAAGCTCTTGTCCGGCACGATGTACCCGAGGGTCCGCATGAACCCCGGCTCTGGCGAGACGATGCGAAACATCAGCGGTTGGCGCACGCCGTCGTAGATCGTGCTGCTCATCAGACGCCCGATCACGCTGTAGTACCGCTGCTTCTGCAACTCGGTCAGTCGCGCGTTGGTCTCCGCCTGCTTGGCGGCCAGTTCCTTGTCGGCGACGGCGTTGGCCCGCTGCGCCTCGCGGATCTCCATCCGCAGCTTCAGAGCTTCGACGTAACGGCCCATGCCGCGGGCCATACGGCGGTCGGCATCGCTGCTGCCAAGCGTGTTGATGTACGACTCGAACTGCGAGACGGCTCCTTCAAGCTCAGCCTCGGCGAGCGGCTGCTTCTGCACGCGCTCGAAGAGTTTGATTAACACCTCGCTCTGGTTCGGCTTGGGCGGCTCGACCTTCGCCGTTGCGGGCGCCTCGGTCGGTGCGGGGGTCGGGGCAGGCGTGCTCGGCACAATGACCGTCGAAGGCTCAACCGGCGATGGCGGCACCGGCGGCTCACCCATCTTCCCCCCCACACCCGGCATCGCGGGCTTGAGGTTGGGATCCGTGGCCGCCGGCACATGAGCCGTGCCCGGATTGCTCGCCGGGGGCGCGACCACCGGCTGCACCGTGTTTGCCAGACCTGAGCCCGGCGCAGGCGCGATCGTGATCTTCGGCGTGCTGGGAGCGACGGCCGGGGGCGGCGCAGCGGAACCTGCGGCCGCAACTTCCTCAGGTGTGGCCTTGCGCACGAGGCTGGCGCTGATGAACGCGCGAGCCTCGGCTGGGGGCGTCACCGCGTAATAAGTCGGTTTGCCGTCGTCGTTTTTGATCGTATCGATCAGCGGCAGCTCAGTGCCGGGGGTCAGATCGTGATCGAGCAACGAGTTCCAACTGTTCCGCGCGATGGCGGCATTGGCCGCCTTCAGCCGCGAAGGCTTGGTGAGCTTGACGACCTTGCCGGTCGGGTCGGGCGCTCCCTCATCCGCGGGCACAAGTGCCCGTGATCCGGCGGGGTAGGCCACTCGGAGGAAGCCGCTCGACTGCCCGTCCACCTTCAGCACAGTCCCGGACTTCAGTCCCGCAACGACGTAATACGTCCCGCTGTCGCCGCAGCGCAGCGAGGCGTCATTGGCGGTTGTAACCACCGAATAGGGGGCAACGGCCTCAACTTGGGCGATCGCGGCCGAGGGGACCAGACCCATGACCGCCGCACTTCCAAAGACCAGCCGGAGCATCAGCGGAGTGGAGACGAGGAATCGAGATGACATGACGGACCCTCCTTGGTACACGCAAGCGTATGGAGATCGACCGTTGCGGTCTTGTTGGCGCACTTTGACGCCCCGGCAATCGTGCGATAGCCTCCACCCTTCCATGCCCCCCCTGCGTCAACAGATCGCGCAGAACCTGCTCCTGGCCGCCGCGACTGGCTCAATGGCCTCCTGCGCCTCGCCCTTGGACCGCGCCGACGAGTCGGACCTGCGCCACAGCATCGTCAACTCCGCGGCCCGCGAAATCCGCGAGGCCGAAGCACAGGGCCACACCGTTACAACCCAGCGCGAGCAGCGCGTGGACAAACTGCAGCTCCCTCCCGAGGTGCTGGCCGAACTTGAGCGCACCACCGGTCCGGTCTCCTACCAGGGGATCAACCCCGACCTGGGACCCTCGCTGCTCGGTACGCCACAGACGTACATTCCCGTCAACCTCCAACGGGTGGTGGTCACCACGGTGCAGAACAATCTGGGCGTGCAGTTCGCCCGCATCGCCCCCGCTGTGACCGAGCAGCGGATCACCGCGGCCGAGGCGGCGTTCGACTGGACGGTCTTCGCCAACACCCAGTGGCAACGTTTCGATGAGCCGATCGTCCAGAACGGCTTCGGTTCTCCCGCCGCCACGCAGAACCAGCAGATCGGCGGCACGGCGGGCATCCGGCGTCGGCTGACCACCGGCGGCTCATTCGTCGTCCAGCAGCAAGTTGGATATAACGACAACACGTTCAACCAGCCCTTCGTCTCGGTCCCGTCGCCCAATCCCTCAAACCAATCCCAGCTCACGCTGCAGCTCGACCAGCCGTTGCTGCGCGGATTTGGCACCGACGCCAACCTCGCCGAGGTCCGCATCGCTCAGAATGCCGAGCGCGACGACATCCAGCAACTCAAAGCCACGCTCATCCAGACCGTGACGGACACCGAGACGGCGTACTGGCGGCTGGTCCAGACGAACGCCGAGCTGCAGATCACCAAGCGGTTGCTGCAGCGCGGCGAAGAGGTCCTGACGATCATCAACGCCCGCCCCTTCGAGACCAAGATCGCACAGCGCTCCGACGCTGTGGCGACCGTTGAACAGCGCCGGGCCGAGGTCATCCGCGCCGAGAACAATGTGCGGCTTGCCAGCGACCGCCTGAAGCAGCTCATCAACGATCCGGAACTCACCGTCGGCGGCGAGGTCTTGCTCCTGCCGGTGGACCGCCCACCGGACGAACCGATCCGCTTCAGCCTGCTGGAGATGATCGCGATGGCGCTGGCCAACCGCCCCGAGATCCAGCGGGCGGTGCTCGCGATCGATGACGCCTCGATCCGCCAACTCGTCGCCGACAACCAGCGTCTGCCGCTGCTGGACCTGCGGGCCCAGACTCGCTTCACCGGGCTCAAGGGAAACATGGACGATGCGCTGTCGCAGGAGATCGGCAACAGCAACACCTCGTTCATCAGCTACCTCGTCGGCCTGAACTTCGAGCAGCAGATCGGCAACCGCGGCCCCGAGGCCCAGGCCCTCGCCCGCCGGCTGGAGAAGAGCCAGGCCGTCATCGCCTACCGCGACGTGGTGCAGCGCGTGGTGGTGGACCTGAAGACGCAACTCCGTGCCATCGAGGCGAGCTTCCGGCTGATCGAGCAGACCCGCGCCGCCCGCATCGCTGCGGCTGAGAACGTCCGGGCCTTGTCGGTGGCGGAAATCACCGTGCAGGAATTGACCCCCGAGTTCCTGGACCTGAAGTTCCGTCGTCAGCAGGCGCTGGCAGGGGCGGAGATCGCCGAGAGCGATGCGCTCACGAGCTACAACACCGCCATCGCCAGGCTCTATGGAGCGGTCGGCACGGCGCTGGAGCGCAACCGCATCAAGTTCGAGGTGCCGACGGCCTCCGGCAGCAGGCCCTGATGGGCAGCCCGGCTATGGGCAGCCGGCGAAGAACGACGAGAGGAAAGCGATCACGTCATCGGCCGTGAGCAGGCCGTCGGGCGTCGGTCCGCCGCCGAGCGAGGCGATGTCCGCAACGATCAGGTCGCCCGCGAAGAACGTGTCGAGGAAGACGATCACGTCATCCACGGTCAACTGACCGTCTTGTCCGATCGAACCGCCGAGCCGGGCCACATCCGCCTGACAGGTCGAGCAGCTCGGGTAATGACCGGTGAGCACCGCTTCCACAGAACCGGGCTGGATCAACTCGGCCAGTCCCAGTGCGCCGATGGCGACGTCAGGCAAGCCCGCGGAGTTCGGCAGATAGGTCGTGTCCACATTCGACCGCCGGTAGAGCATCGTCGCGCCGGTGCGGAAGGTCTGGCGTGCCCCCGTGCGGTAGGCCTGGTATGCGCCGACGGCTTCGATCGTGGGCGGCACGGCGGGGCTGGGCCGCCCGGCGAAGGCCATCAGCGACGTGAACGTGGCGACATTGCCCGGCGAGTCGTTGATCGCATCGGCGTGGTAGCCGCCCCAGATGTCCTTGGTCGTGCCGGCGGAGAAGACCGTGTTCCACGCCGGACCGTTGTCGTCGGTCCAGCCGGCATTGGAGGCACGCAGGTTCTCGATGTGCGTCCGCCACGGCGACGAATGGCGATAGTCGGCCATCAGCAGCGACGGGTACATCGTCACGAACGCGGGCAGGAAATTCCCCGACGAGCCGCCGGTGACCTGACGCCCGGTGAGGTATGTCGCCGTCGGCCAGAGCGTGCGGTTGAGCCAGTTAGCGTAGATGGACTGACCCACCGTCGTGCCATAGCGCCCCACCTGTTCGGTGAAGATGATCCCCTCTTGGAACGGACGCGACGAGGACCCAGTGTTCGGCCCGCCACCCTGGAGCGCCGTGAAGAACATCGCGTTGTCGCTCGCCCGCACGTACGCGTCCCAGTTGTGAACATTGCAGATGATCGCCGATGCCGCAGAACGGATCTGCGGGTCGTCGCCGTACATCTGGCGGGCCCGTGCCGCGGCGGCCACGATCTTCATCGTGCTCAGCGTCGCGAATTCGTTCGACCATCCGTCTGGCTTGGTCTGGCCGGTCAGTGGATCTATCCAGTGGCGGAAGATTCCATCGCTCGTGCGGCTCGGCGCGATTCCGTCGGCAATTTGCCCTGCGTAACGCATCAGGATCTGTCGCACCAGCGGCCTGGCCTGCGCGTCGCCGCCGGGTGTGATCCGGTCGCTCATCAGGCATAGCAGCACCGTCCACGCCGCGGCGTCGGGTGTTGCGGGGTGGAAGCGGTTCCACTCAGGCCAGGTGTCCGCATCGATCACCCACCCAGCGGGCTCGCCGTCGGGCGAGACCAGGCCTTTGCCGAAGAGCACCTCCTGGGCGAATTCATCGCGCAGCCACGCCTCAAAACCCAGGCGTGTGTCGGCAGTATCGCGCAGGGTCCGGACGCCCGAGGCCGTCGTCCCGCCGACGAGCATCGATCCCTCGGCCGTGGCGGCCAGGCCCGTGGGCGCGGCGAGCGAGCCGTAGAGTGCCGGGAGGCCGGTTGCCTGACCGTGCGCCAGCGCCGGGGTGTAGAACCACACCGAGCCGTCGGCTGTCGCGGTGTACAGCCCGGCGTTGGCCGCCCCGCCATAGTGCTTGGCGTAGGCCAGCCCGATCACGCTCCCAGTCGGCAGGCCTGTCAACGCCACCTGCACCGGCGCGGCCAGAGTCGATACGCTGGTGCGGTACACAACGTTGTGACCGGCGATGAACAGGTCGCGGGTGTCGCGATCCACCACCAGACCGTCCACGCGGTCGTTGAAAGTCACCTGCCCGAACAACGTCCCCGTCAGGTCGTTCCGCCCCGCCTGGAAGACCGCCACACTCCCCTCGCCGCCGACGTAAAGACGCCCGGCAAAGTGCACCATTGGCGTCCTGGGATTAGCCCCGAAGCCGGCATCAAGCCGTCGGCGTGCGAAAAGCGTCGTCTGCCCCGTCTCGATATCGACGCGGAAGATCGCATCGTCCACCGCACCAGTCGCCGGGTCGTCCTGGGCCGCGATGTACGCCAACCGTCCCGAGTCGGTGACGGCCGCATCCAGGACCTTGAATTGCGCCGCGGGAATCCACGACGCCAACGGCATCAAATCCGCTGCGGCGATCGCCCGGATCAACTCGCCGCGCACCCCGCGAAGTTCGACACGACCGGAACCCTTGTCCACCGTGGCAACGACCCCGGCCAGCGCCGCCGCGCCCACGCGCACGTCTCCGGTCGCGGGCACAACGATCGTGTACGGAGTCACCACGGGCTCGGCTCCGGCGCGAACACCGATCACCGCCGCGCCGATGCAGCCCACCAGCAGCGTCCGTGCTCCTGTCATCTTCATTCCGCGTCGCTCCGCTCGATCAGGCGCCGCAGCCGGCGAAGAACAGATCGAGGAACTCGATGAGATCGTCGGTGGTGATCTGCCCGTCCGGCCCGCCCGAGCCGCCGAGGCCCGTCAGGTCGGCGATCTCCACGTTGCCGGCGAAGAACGCGCCGAGGTAGACGATGATGTCGTCGGCCGTGAGTTGGCCGTCCGGCACCGGCGCGCCGCCGAGAGTGGCGACGTCTGCGCCGTTGCACGCCGCCGGCGCCCCGGGCTCCTGCGAAACGGTCACATCGTCCCAGAAGACCGTCCCGGTCGCCGCCGTGTTCGAACCATTGAATCGCCCGATGACGATCTTGCAGCGGTTGGGATACGGAGGGATCGTAAAGAACATCGGCGTGTTCGCTTCGACCTCGTCCTTCCACCCGGTCCCGGCTGGCGTCCGCGCCGGCCAGCGGACCATGTACTCTCGCCACTGGCCGCTGGTGTGGCCGCTTACTACCGGCGTCGTACCCGGCTCGGCAGCCCATGGATCGAAGCTTGCGTTGTTCTGCTGGCCGCTGCCGGCGCCCTTGATGTCCAGCCGGATCCCGGTCGGGCCATTGACCGAGAGCGGATCGCTCGCCGGAATCGCGTACCACGCCCGGACGACGATTGCCCCGGCATCCCAACTGATCGGCGGATCGAAATACATGAACGTGTTGAAGTCGAGCCGGTCGGTGTTGTACGACCGGAACGTCGCTGGTCCCGATGGCCCGATCTGGATCGAATTGGTGCCGGTACGAACCAGTGCCGGGGGCTGCTGACCATCGCCCACCTGCCGCAGATGACACTCGTTGTCATCGCCGGAGTTGTTCCAATTGGCCAATGCGCCGGCGGCGCCCAAGTCGATCGTCTCGAACCCGCCGTTGGTCATGGGCACTTGGGCAAGCGCCACGCCGGCGAAAACCGACACCGCCGCCATCGCCACGATCTGTTGCGTCACGTTCATCGATATTTCTCCGAAGAGAGTGTGCCCGCGGAATCCAGCGGGGCCAAAGCGACAGGCCCGGTCACCGGTGATCAGAACCAATTCGGCAATAAGCCATCTTACGTAAGCCTTTACATTGTGACCCATATCCCGGTTCCCGGCAACCCAATTCGGGACACCAAACCCCGAACTTCGCCTTGTCAGGTGCCTTGCCCAAGGACGGTCCTCCGATAAGCCCGTCTACCCCTTGAGCCCCTCGGCCGAGATCCCCCGGACGAACGTCCGCTGGGTAAGCACGAACAGCAACAGGACTGGCAGGATCACCAGCGTGCTGGCGGCCATAAGCAGGTTCCATGGCGTCTGCCCGGCCTGGCTCTGGTAGAGCTGGAGCCCCAAGGCCAGCGTAAACGTGTCGCGGTGGTGCAGGTAGATCAGCGGCCCGACGAAATCGTTCCACACGTAGACAAAGTGAAACAGCGCCACCACCGCCAGCGCCGGCCGGCTCAGCGGCACGATCACCCGCCAGAAAATCCCCCAGTGCCCAAGTCCATCGATCCGCGCCGCTTCGTCCAGCTCGCGCGGGATGCCCATATAGAACTGTCGCAGCATGAAGATGTTGAACGCTCCGCCGAACCACGCCGGCACCCACAGTGGCAGGAGCGTCCCATTCCATCCCAAGTGCTTGAAGATCATGAACAGCGGCACCATGAGCACGGGAAACGGGATCATCATCGTCGCCAGGATCAACGC
Source organism: Phycisphaerales bacterium (assembly GCA_050730675.1). GTDB lineage: Bacteria > Planctomycetota > Phycisphaerae > Phycisphaerales > UBA1924 > JBOHNM01. Next base: position 26,314 of record JBOHNM010000020.1, read on the forward strand.
GAACACAACCCTGCGCCCGCGCCACTCCACGCGCGCGAGCCCGTACGCCACCATCGCGCTCGAGAGCGTCATGCCAGTCACTGCCAGGACCGCCACGATCAGCGTGTTGCGGAGGTAGAGCGGGAATTGGACCGTGCTGTCTGTCCAGACAGCCTTGTAGTTCTCGGCGGCCTGCAACGGCGTGCTGGAGACCGGATCCGGCAGCAGCCGAATCTCCTGACTCGCGGCCTGCTTTTCGGGCTTCACCGAAGTCGAGATCATCCACGCAAGCGGCGCGAGGAACGCGATCGAAAGCACGCCCATCGCCGCGTAGAGCAACAGTCGTGAGAACCTAGGTTTCGAACCTCCGCTACTCATCAACTACGCCGCCCTGTAGTGAACTAATCGCTTGCTCGCCACAAACATGATCGCCGTCAGCGCCAGCACGACCACCAACTGCAGCCAAGCCATGGCGCTTGCATACCCCATCTGCTGGTACACGAATGCGTTGTCGTAAAGGTGCATGGTGTAGAAGAGTCCCGCATCGTTCTGGCCGTCCTTGGTCCGGAACATGATGTACGGCTGCGCAAAGATCTGGATCGTGTTGATCGTCAGCACGATGATGTTGAAAAGGATCACCGGCGAGATCATCGGCAGCGTGACGCGGAAGAACCGTCCGACCGGCCCCATGCCGTCCAGTCGCGCCGCTTCGTAGAGCTGCTCGGGCACGTCTTGCAGAGCCGCGATATAGACCACCACGCCCTGGCCGATCGACCACAGGCTCATCAGCACCAGGGCGGCCATCCCCCAGTTCTTGTCGATCAGCCAGTTCGGCCCCACAATCCCCACCCATCCCAGGGCCTTGTTCACCAGCCCGTACTCGCCGTTGAAGAGCCAGCTCCACACCATCGCGCTCGCCACCAGCGGCACGAGCGTGGGAATAAACACTGCCCCCTGGAAGAACCGCGAGAACCGCAGTTTCCCCGCCAGCAGCGCCGCCAGCACCAGCGACACCGCCGTCGCCAGGGGGATAAAGACCAGCGCGAAAATCACCGTGTTCTTCACGCTGAGCAGGAAGCGCGGATCATCGAGCATCCGCGTGTAGTTCTTCGTCCCGACCCACATCGGCGGCTCGAGCAGGGAGTAGTCTGTAAACGAGTAGTACAGGCTCATCGCCATCGGCACCAGCGTGAACGCCACGCCGCCGATCAGCCACGGGCTGACCCACGCGAGTCCGGTGAGCGTCTTGCGCATGCTCACGACGCCCCCCCACCGCCGGCGACAGGCCCATACCGCCGCCGCTCCTGCTCCACCGACCGGTCGATGTACCCCTGCGCCCGCGTCTGCAGGTCTTTCAACGTCGGCTCAACCTCCGACTCCATGCGCCACAACCTCTGCACCGTCGCATCGAAATCATCTTTGAACTCCGGCCACGCCCGCGTCTTGGGCACCACAAACGCCCGCGACGACGCCGCCAGCGCGTTGTGCACGAGCAGCCCGCGATTCGGATGCTTGCGCACGAACTCGTCGGTCGGCTTGAGCAGCGGGCAGATCTTGCAGTGCGCCAGCGCCAACCGCTCGGTCATGTCCTGCCGCTGCGTAAAGGCGATGAACTCCATGCTCGCTTCGGGGTGCTTGGCCCCGCGCGGGATGCACAGCACATCCGTGTCCACCAGCGCCACCGGCTCCCCTTCGCGGTACGCCGCCGCGGCCACCGGGAACGGCGCCACGCCGTAGTCCAAGTCCTTGGCGTGCTCCACCAGCATGTTCGCCAGCCACGGGCCCTGGATCACCATCGCCACCTTACCCGCCAGGAACGCGTTCTGCGGCGTGTTGTAGTTGCCGAACCCCTGCCGGAACCGCTCCACGCGCTCGGCCCCGCGCCGATCATCGCCTTGGCCGAACGCCGCGGGATAGCTGCGCATCCACTTGTACGCGGCGAGGTTCTGCGGCGAATCCACCAGCGCCATGCCGCTCGTTTCGTCGTAGACGCTACCGCCGAAGTGGTACCCCCACAGCCAACTCCACCACCCCGGCTCGGCGTGGAGAAACCCCGTGCGCGCGATCGAGCCGTCGGCGTTGAGCTTGGTGATCGCCTTGTTCGCCGCGTCCATCTCCTCGATCGTCCGCGGCGGTTTTTCCGGGTCCAAGCCCGCCTCGCGGAATATCGACTTGTTGTAGTACATCGCCAGCGTGCCGGCGGTGTTGACCACACCATACCAATGCTCTTTCCCATCGCGTCCGCGAAAAATCATCACCTGGCGAACGCCCTGCAGGTATTGGTCGAGTTTGAGCCCGGCCTTGGCTGCCAGTTCATCCAGCGGCAGGATCGCGCCGCTCGCGGCGTACGCGGGCACGTTGAAGTTCCAGAGCCCCACGATGTCCGGCGGCGAGCCGCCCGCGATCGCGACCAACGCCTTCTGGCCGATGTTGCTCGTGACGAAGTAGCGGACAAGGATCTTCGACTGCGACGCGTTGTAGTCGTCCACGACGCTCTGCATCGCCCCCATCTCGTGCCCGGTCCACTTCTCCCAGTAGTCCAGCACGATCCGTCCGTGCGCATCCTCCTTGGCGCCGCGCGGACCAAAGAGGATGAACCCCGTGGCCCCCGCGCCCAGCAGCCCGAGCGCCCCGCGCCGGGTCAGATCCCCGAAGCGCGTCGCACGGGCTGGATCGGCGGCTGCGTCCATGGTCGTTCGATTGTGGCGATCACTGCGCCTTGGGGGCGGTCGGCGCTTGAGGTGCGCGTGGGGCCGGCGGTGCCTGTGCGCCACCCGGTGCCGGCTTGTTCGCCGCGGCACGTTCGATGTTGATGTCCTTCACGAGCTTGTCCCAAGTGCCCTTGTCGTGAAGAAAACCCGTAGCCTTGCCGCTCTTGGGATTGACCAGCCCCTTGTTGGCATCGACTGGGCCGCCGCCGCTATCGCGCAGCATGCGTTTGAGCAGATCACCGCGGGTCATCCGCTCCTCATCCTCGGTATCGGTGTACTTGATGGTGATCATCTCACCAAGCGAGCCACCGGTGAACTCGCCGCCCGACCCACCGGTGAGGCGAATGTACATGACCACCGCACCCACGAGAATGACGCCCGCGAGGGCCCAGCCCGTCCACGGTTTTTCTTTGATCTGTTCGACAATCCCGGCCATCGGTTGGACTCCGTTGCCGGAGCATACCGGCAACCACACCATGATGCACGATCCGCCGAACGGCCGCTCGCGGAACGATCACGGATAGAAATGGCCCCAGTTGTAGAACGGCGCCGGTGCGCCGAACGGGTCCGGACGCGTGTAGTACTCGAAGAAGTTCAACAGCGCCACGTGCGTATCGCCGAACAGAAAATTGTTCTGACCGATCGCCAACCCGTTGCCCGTCGCGCTGGGGCGGTCCTGGTGGCGCGGCGCATCGTCGAGCGCATCGGTGGCCCAGATCGTCTGGTTCATGTTGCGGATGAGGTTGACGAGCTGGCCCGCCATCCCGTTCGCCCTGCCGTTGAAGATCGCCGGCTGCGAGTCGTTGATGAAGTATTCGGTGTAGCGCACGATATTGTCACCGGACTGACCCGGTGGCCAGGTGAAAAATCCGCGACCACCGCCGCTCTGCAGGTACTGAATGCGGCTGGGGTCACGCACGCTGTTGATGCCCTTGGCTGCCGGGCAATCGAAAAACGTCTGCACGCCGGATGACGGCTTGCGACGGTCCTGCGCCGGGCTGGGGTAGTCCGCGTCGGTCCACGGGTTGTTCCCACCAAGGTAGGAATCGAGGATCACCGGCGCCAGCGTCATGTCGCTGATCGATACATTCGGATTGGCGGGATTCGGCGTGAAACGCACGTTGATGAACCGCTGCGGACGTTGCTCGTCGATGTACATCGTGATGCCGTAGCCGAGTTGCTTGAGCTGGCTCTGACACTTGACGGTCCACGCGCTGCGGCGCGCCCCGGCCAAGGCCGGCAGCAGGATGCCCACCAACAGGGCGATGATGGCGATCACCACCAGCAGTTCGATCAGCGTAAAGCCTCGGCGTGAACGATTCTGGTCTATCTGCCGCATCGAATGGCTCCTGTCCAACCAACGACTTATTCGCCCGTGCTCCGCCGCACGGCCGCCGTCCCGCCTGCCACCTTCGTTTGCGCCCCCAAGCGCTGATACACCTCGATCGCCAGTTCGGTTCCCTCGGGGAAGCCCCCCAGCACCGAATCATCGATCAACCCTCCGGGGATTTCCCGGCCATTGACCGTCACCACCGACCCCACACCCGTCTGCCAATTCGTGGCGTCCAGCTTCAATTTCAGCCTGCGCCCGCGGTAGGTGCGCGTCATGCTCACCCGCCCCAACTCGCGCGCCGGGCAGGGGTCGATCACCAGCCCGGTCAGGGTGGGGCGAACACCCAGAACCCACTCCAGGCTCACCTTGTTGAGCCACGCCGCCGAGCCCGAGTACCACGTCCACCCCGCGCGACCCGGCAGTTCCGACAGGGGACCGTCAACGTTCCCCGGCAGCACGTACGGCTCGGCCCAGTACGCCTCGGCATCGGCGCCGCAGCGCGTCGGCGGGGCGATCGACGCCCAGATCCGCCCGACGCTCTCCACATCCTTCAGCTTGCACGCCGCCAGCAGCGCCCATGTCGCGGCGTGCATGTAGACGCCGCCGTTCTCGCGGCTGCCCGGCGAGTAGCGTGTGATATATCCGACGCTCGCGTCGGGCACGGTGTACGCCGGCTCTAACAGCAGCGGGCCGTAGGCCGAGAGGAGCCGCTGCTTCACGCTCGACCAGGCAAGCTCTGTCCGGTCCGGCGTCGTGCCGTCGGAGATGATCGCCCACGTCTGTGCGTTGAGGTGGATTTTCCCCTCGGCGCTGCGCGACGATCCCACCCACTCGCCATTGTCCTTGGTGCCATAGCGGAACCACGCACCGTCCCACGCCGCGGCGTTGATATCCGCGATCAGTTTCTCACGCCGCGAACGGAAGTCCGCCGCGGTGGCGCTTTCGCCGGCACGATCCAGGATGATCGCCCAGTCACGCAGCAGTTCGCACAGGAACCACCCGAGCCAGACGCTCTCACCGCGCTCCTCGACGCCCATCGCCGACAGACCGTCGTTCCAGTCGCACGATCCAATGTGCGGCAGCCCGCGATCACTGAACCGGCCGAACGCCCGCTTGAACGAACGCAGGCAGTGCTCCAGCAGCGTGCCGTCGGTCGGCTCGCCCGCACGCGGGGCGCGGAAGCCGCCGTTGCGGAAGGGAATCCGCTGCTTGAGCAGCGACGAGTCGCCCGTCTCCTTCAAGTACGAAGAGACCAGCATCGGCAACCAGAGGTAGTCATCGCTGCACGCGGTGTGGTTGCCGAAGTCCGCCATCGCGTGCCACCAGTGGTTGACGCTGCCGTCCTCGAACTGACGCGTGGCAGCGTAGAGGATGTGGTCCAAGCACCGCTTGGGCTCGATCGGCAACCAGACGTGCGTGTCCTGCAACTGATCTCGGAAACCAAACGCACCCGACTGCTGGTAGTAGCCCGTGCGCCCCCACAGCCGGGCGCTGATCGCCTGGTACGGCAGCCACGTGTTGTTCAGGATGTTGAAGTCGTCCCGATCGGTTTTCACCGACGTCGGCGACAGGAGGCTCTCCCACTTCGCGCCGGCTTGCTGCGCCGCCTGGCGCGCCGACTGTTGCGGAAGATATTTGTCAAGGTTCGCAAGACACTGCGCGTGGTCGTGGCCGATCGCGAGCAGGAAGTGGAACTCCACCGTCTCGCCCGGCTTGAGCGTCAGATCGCCCCCGAGCGCCGCCGCGGCATCGCCAAAGCGGCCGAAGCGGCCATCGGTCGGAAGATCGCCGCGCATCGCTCGCGGATTGTGCGTCTGGCCGTATCGCCCCAGGAATGCGGACTTGTCCGCCAGCGCCAAGTCGCGCTCGAAGGTGATTCCGCCGACGGCATGGGCCGTGACGTACGGCCATGGCTGGTTCCAGTGCTGCTTCTCTCCCTTGGGCGGGATGTCCCACATGTTCTTCATCGCGATGACCGCGCGGCGTTTGGCGTCGTGGGTGGTTGTGAAGAACAGGCGGTGGAATTCGCGCTTGGCGTCGGGCGCGACGCCGCACGTCCACTCGAAGTACGAGGCGACCCGCAGCCTGCGCTGGCGCGTGGTCGTATTCTTGAGGGAGACGAGCCAGACCTCGACCGGATCGTCGGGCGCGACGGCGAGCGTCCATGACGACTCAATCCCGTGGGTCGATGTGCGGAACCGCGTCGAACCCTGCGTGTGCTCGCACTGGTAGCTGTCGTACTGCGGGCGGCACGGCGTCGGCGCCACCGACCACACATCCCCGGAGTCACGGTCGGACAGGTAGAGGAACTTGCCCGAGCAGTCGCGGACCAGGTCCATCTCCCAGCGGGTCAGCACGCAATGCTGGGCATCGTCGTACCACGAGAACCCGCCGCCGTTCTGACTCACCACGAACCCAAACCGACCGTTGCTGACCACGTTGACCCACGGCATCGGCGTCGCCGGATCGGTGATCCGAAACGTGCGCCCTGAGTCGTCGAAGTGTCCGTAGCGATTGGCGAGCATGTTGGTGCGGGGACGGGGCGACGAAGAAATCGCCGCCAAACGGCTCGTGTAAGCCTTTTCATTGTGACGCCCATTCCGCACCGTGTCAAGCGGTGGACAACCGGTGGACGTCCGATCGCGCAAAAACAACACCGGCCTCCCTTCGGAGGCCGGTGCAGAGATGCAAGACTGCACTATCCGACTCGATCAGGCCCGGCGGCGACGGCCGGCCAAGAGGCCGCCGATGCCGATCAGAGCCGCAGCGCCCGGGGTCGGGACAGCGGTGACGCCGATGTTGTTGTACCGGATCAGCGAGAAGTCATCGAAGTTCGGGTTACGCTGGTTCTGAGCCCGGAGGCCGATGTTCGTGCCGTTGGCCAAGCCGCTGGCGTTGCCCAAGTCCACGTTGGCGTTGCCGAAGGCCAAGACCGGCGAAGAGAACTCGGTGCCCAGGAAATTGGTGAAGACCACCTGGCAGGACGCGGCATTACCACCCGACGGAGCGAAGTAGCGGAACTCGATACGGGCCGAGGTACCAAGGAAGTAGCGGGCGTTGGGGTCGTTCAAGCTGTTGAAGGAGAAGAACGGCAGACCGCCGCCGAACATCGCGACCTCGCCGTCAGAGGCGACCATCACGAAGCCCTCGTCGATGAAGCTGACGATGGGGTTGTTGGGGTTGCCACCCTCGAACCCGTTCTGCGGGTTGAAGATCGCGAAGCCGGCCTCGCGACGGGGCAGAGCGTTGCCGCCGGGGGTGTTGTTGCCACCGGTCTGGATCAGGACGTTGGCGCGGGCTGTGAAGCTCTCGCCGTTCTGGAACGAGTAGTTGGTCGCGCCGCTATCAGCGCTGAACCAGCCAAAGTGCCGGTTGGCGAAGCCGCCGGACCCGGGGGGATTGCCCGCGGGCAGACGCGACGCCGCGCCGGCCGGGAACCGCTCATCCCAGTCCACCGTCGTCGGATACTGCACGGTCTGCAGGATCGTCGTTCCGGGGAAATCGTTAAAGTTGCGGTTGACAATGCGGACACTATTGATGGTGCTCACGTCAGCGAGCGCAGAGCCCGAAAACGCAGCAACCACGGCCAGACCGGCCAATGAACGAATAAGCATAATCCCAGCTCCCTTCCCGAGCGAGGACGCGGCGAATCGGCTTGCATGTTCCAGAGGCGACACTCCCTGGAACCCGATGCGCTCGCGTGTAAGCGATTCCAGAATACCCGACATCCGACGGTCGTCAAGCAACAAAAGTGCAATTTCTCGATGAAAGCGTGTGCAACTTACCGGCTATCGGTTGTTAAATTGCCCAGTTTCAACCCCATCCGCTCCAGCCCGGCTTGGATCGCTGGGTTCGAATGAAATTGACGCCAGATCAGGCCGCTCCGGGCGTTCTCAATCGCCAGCATCAGTGGGAGCTGGTCGATGGCCAGGTGATCCGGAGCCACCCATCCGATTCCGGGGTTGAAAGCGTCGGCAAATCCGAAGCCGCCCGAGGCGGGATCGTCCCACAGTTTGGCCAATTCCGCGCGGGCCGCCTGGGCGCGATAGTTGCGTAAGGCCGCTAGCGAGAGTTGCGGCTCGAACATGATGGACATCCCAGCCCCATACGGAGCAAGCGAGCCGTCGCCCCAGTCGTCCTTGGGCGTGTAGGTCGAGTAATCCACCTCAGGCAATTCCCCCGCCAGCGGCACCCGCGTGGGAAAAAGCCCCGGCACCTGGTATCCCCCCCGCTTGTCCGAGGCCGTCAGGCCCCAACCATCGGGACCGAAGCCGGTGAGGCCCTTGGGGTTCTCGATCGCCTTGGTGCGGTGCAGCTGGGTCACGCGCCGGCTGTTCTCCCACCAGTCCACCCGAGGGCGATTGGCGACGCCCATCGCGGCCGGATCGTCGGGCCCCATCGAGGCGTAGTTCACAAAGATGTGCGAGAACTGGTTGACGAAGATCGCGCCGGAATAGGGGAACCAGACCATCGGCTCCACCCCCGGCCACTGCCCGACCTGGCGGCGCAGGCGGTAGTACAGCAGCGGATCGACGCGGTGGGAAGGATCTGGGGCGCACGCCGCCAGCAGCGATACCAACCGGTGCTCGCACCCGTTATCGAGCCAGAGGTACGGCAGCAGGGCGCCCGCGCCGGTCGGTTCAGCCACGGACTTGGGCTTCCAGCCCAGGGAGATGCGTCCGATCTCCCACGGCTTGGTCCCCGGCCCCCCCGGCGCCTGGAAGAACGTCCAATCCACCTCGGCGATCATGGCGTCGGCCAGTTGGCCGGTTTCACCCGCGAAATACTGCCCCGCCACGATCGCCCCGCTCAGCAACAGGGTCGAGTCGATGGTGCTCACCACCTGCTCGAGGCCCTTGCCGTGCAGCTCCAGCATCGCGCCGTCCGCCGACAGGTCCACAAAGTGCTGGTAGAGCCCCGCCTTGCGGATGTTCGGGCTGTTGCGCAGCGTCCGCAGGATGCCCGACGCCCGGCGCTCAGCTTCGGCCCGCGGCATCCACCCGCGTTCCACCGCCACCGGCAGGGCCGCGAGCTGGAAGCCGACGCCCGCCGTGCTGATGACCTTGTTGCTCGAACGGTCGGGGACGAGCCCGTAGGGACCTTGCCCTCGGGCCACCATCCAATTGAAAGCGCCGCGCTGGATCTCCTCCAGGAACCGCTCATCAGCGACGCTAAACCTGAACGGCGGCCGCGCCGTGCCCGCCGGGGAAGCAATCACCACATCCTGCGGGCGCGTCTCTGGACCGATGACGGCAGGCGCCGATTCGACCGTTGGCGCCTCCGATGGTGTGGAGCAACCGGCGGCCAAGACCACGGCCCCAGCAAGGCCCAGTTGCACGGTGCGGGCTGTAAGCGATTTCATTTCGCGTCAGTATACGTTCATCCTCGATAGACTCCCCGGTCCGGGACTTCACACCATGTCCTCCACCAACCGCCCCCCAACCCCTCCCAACCCGCCGCCGAAGCGCGCCGCGTCGATCCAGGACGTCGCGGGCGCGGCCGGGGTTTCGACGGCGACGGTCTCACGC
>JBOHNM010000021.1:0-35667 GCA_050730675.1 Phycisphaerales bacterium
GTCCGCGTGCCACCAAGCGACGCGCGCGGTCGCCCCCGCGGAGATCGTGACGACGCCGCGGCCAACTCTGAAGTCCCGAAGGTTGTGGGCACAACCGAAGTACCACCACCGCGACGTCGCCCACACACCCGTAATCAGCACGCCGATCACCAAGAGCATCCACCCCGCCACCCACCGCTTGCGGCCGGTCCTCTTCTTCGACTTCGACTTTGTGGCTGGACGATCAACCATCACCCGAGTCTACCGCGCGCCGCCGAGTCATGAAGGCACCACTCTCCCCGCTTCCCGTCTTCCTCTGTGCCCTCTGTGAACTCTGTGGTGAAACGTCTTACCGCGCCCGCGTCAACAGCACCGAGTACGCCCCATCCGCATACTTCGTCGGCGGTTGCCCCGGCCCACCCGCCGGCAGCGCCACATGCTCGCGCGAGGGCGTCAGCGACGAGCGCTCGCAGACCCACCGCACCTGCTCCTGGTTCTCGCGGCGATCGACGCTGCACGTGGAGTAGAGGATCGCCGAGGCGGGCCGCTCCGAGAGCAGAGCCATCGCCTTCTCGAAGATCGAGTGCTGGATGCCGACCAGGTCGGCGATTGAGCGGGCCGAGTAGCGGTACTTGGCCTCGGGGCGGCGGGCCAGCACGCCCGTGTTGCTGCACGGCACATCAAGGAGGATGAGGTCCGCCCCCCCCACGGCGCCCGCGTGCTCGGCGAGGGTCTGTTCGGGCGTCTTGACGCGAACCTGGCGCCGCGACTTGAAGACCTCCGCCAGCACCGCGCGGCGGCGTTCGTCGGTGTCGGAGGCGATGATGTGGGCCTCGGGGAACGTGGCACAGAGTTGACGGGTCTTGGTCCCCTGGCCGGCGCACAGATCGATGATCAGCGCCGGTTTCAGGTCGGCGATCGAACGAACAGCGGCGCAAGAAGAAGCGTCCTGCACCCACAGGTCCTCACGCTGCGAGAGCGTCTCCAGCAGCTCGGGGTGCTCGCCCACAAAGACGTGGCATCCGGCCTTCTCGTGCGGCGCCAGCAATTCGGGACCGGGGAGTGTGCTCGGCTCGGCGTGCGCCGTGTTGAGCGTCACCGGGGCCGTGCCGATCGAGTGCATCGCTATGGCCCGGGCCGCGGCGATGCCGAGCGAGGTGGACCAGTCGCGCAGGAGTTCAACGGGCGTCGAGGTCGCGACGCACACACGCGGCGCGTCCTCGTCGGGAAGTACGCCCGTGGCGAGCAGCACCGCGCCGCCGTCGGCCAGCGGCAACTTGTCGCGCTTGTTGGAGTACGACGGACGGACGCCCTCCGGCGGATCGAGGCGCAGCTCGGCCATCCGCCGCAGCACCGCGTTGACCATCCCCCCCGCGCCGGGGCGGATGTTGAGCTTGGCCCACTCCACCGCGTGGTCGATCGCCGCGTACGCCGGGACGCGGTCGAGGAAAAAAATCTGGGCCGCGCCCACGAGCATCGCCGCCCGCAGCGGCGGCTCGATCGCCTCCAGCGGCTGGCTGAGCCGCGTGTTGAGCAGGTAGGCGAGCGTGAGCCAGCGCTTGATGACGATGTCGCTGATCGCATGGGCCAGCGCGGCATCCCGCGGCTCGAGCCCCGTGACCACCAGCGGATGCAGGTCAAGCTGCGGGAACCGCTCGGCCTGATTGGAGATATGGCGGCAGACCGCATCCCGTGCGGCATGCACCACCACGGGCGACGGCAGCACGCGGCGGGGGGGCTCATCTGGGCGACGGCGGTGCGGGCCGGCCACAGGCTCGCCTTGGCGCGGGCTGCCCTTGTTGCCTGGTCGGTCGGGTCTGGTCGGTCGGTTCACCGGCGAGTCTAGCGCGCGGACCGGTACACTCCGCCCGTGAGCAGCCCAACGCCACAAACCGGCTCCTCCCAGCGCGCCAAGGGGTTTTTGGCCGGGCTGCGCATCCGCAAGAAACTCATCGTCCTCCACACGTTCTTCTCGCTCACGCTGGCCTGCGTGCTGATGGTCGTGATCGCCCCCGCGGTGATGCGCGTGGTCGAGCAGGCGGAGCTGAGCGAGGCGCGGGCGATCCTGGCGGATCTGCGCGCGGGGGTGGTCGAGGATCCGCAGTCGAGCCTGTCACCGGTCGTCCAGATCGACGTGGGCGACGCCCAGCGGAGACGAACGACCGATGCGAAAGTTGAGCAGGCCGTCTGGGTGCGCGACACTTTCGGCCGCATGCCCGATCACGTCACCCGCGGCACACAGATCGATCCTCAGGATCGGCAGGTGGAGTTCTCCATCGGACGCGACGGCGCGCGGGTGTACTGGCCGACCGACTCGCAGTACCAGATCGCTGTTACGGTCTACATGACCTCGGCCCGGCTGGCGGTCGATCGCTTCTTTCTGCTGCTGCTGGTCTCGCTGCTGGGTGTCTACGCCCTGATTGCTCTGGCCCTGGAGATCTTCGTGCTGCCGCGGCACGTGTGGGGGCCGATCCGCGCATTGCTCCGCGCCGACCGCGCCGTGCAGGACGGCCGGCGCGACGAGGAACTCGTGCCCGAGAACGTCATTCCCGCCGACGAGCTCGGGGAGATCATGCGCTCGCGCAACGACACGGTGCTGGCCCTGCGCCGGCAAGAGACGCAGCTCGACCAGGCGCTAACACAATTGTCTGCCACCGCCGGCGACCTGCAACGCAAGAACCACCTGCTGGAGATGGCCCAGCGCAACCTCGCCGATGCCGACCGGCTCGCCTCGCTGGGCATCCTCTCGGCTGGCCTGGCGCACGAGATGAACACGCCGCTGGCGGTGGCCAAGGGGCTGGCGGAGAAAATGAACCGCGCGGGTGAGGGGGGCAGGCTCGAGCCCGCCGAGTCGGAACTGCTCGAACGCGTGATCGCGCGGCTGGAGCGCCTGAGCGAAAGCCTGCTCGATTTCGCCCGCGTGCGCCCGCCCAGCAGCAAGCCCACGGAGATGCGACCGCTCGTGGACGAAGCCTGGACACTCGTGCACCTCGACCGCGAGGCCCGCGGCCTCGAAATGGTCAACGCCGTGCCCGAGGGCCTGGTCGTCTCCTGCGATGCCGATCGGATGGTGCAGGTCTTCGTGAACCTGCTGCGCAATGCTGTGGATGCCATGCAGGGGGGAGCGACGCCCGCCGCGGGCGAATCGGGGCGTTCGGAGTTTCAGTCGTGGTCGGCGGATAATCGTGCCGCGGTGACCGTCTCGGCGGAAGAGTTGGAGCGCGACGGTCGGCGCTGGGTGGCGGTGCGCGTGACCGATAGCGGGCCCGGGATCGACGCCGAGGTGCTCGGCCGGTTGTTCGAACCGTTTGCGACAACCAAGCTCGATTCGCGCGGGACGGGGCTCGGGCTCGCGGTGTCGCAGGGAATCGTGCGTGAGCACGGGGGCTTGCTGCAGGCTCGCAACCGGTCCGATGGCCGCGGCGCTGTTTTCGAGATTCTGTTGCCGTGCGCGGTGTCCGAGACGGGTGAGGAGGTTCACTGACCCATGCCGATCCAGGTTCTGGTGAGTGTGGCCGCGACGGTCTTTCTTGTGGTGTCATTGCTGCTGGCGATGGTCGCGCTGGTCCGGGGCGGGGTCCTGTGGAAGGTTCGCGCCGTGGAGGCTCGGTGCGGAGCGTGCGGCTACGCCGCCAGCGCGGCTCAGGCGCGGTGCCCCGAGTGCGGTGGTGCAGTCACGGAAGTGGGTCTATCTACTCCGGCGCTGCGGGCGCGTCACGCGGCACCCACGCTCGTCGCGCTGGGCGCGTGGCTGGCGATCTTCGCGGCGGTGTGCGGCGGTGCATTCTTCTACGCGCCCAACCTCCTCGGCGGGAGTGTGCTCAGCCGGGAAATACGGACCAATCTCCAGTGCTTTCTGACGCTGGCCGGGGATACCAAGGGTGGAACCCGATCCAACCGGCCGTTCTTCGTCGGGGGCGAGTTGCGGGCCATCGAAGGGCAGCCGCCGCGATTGGGCGTCTTGACGGTTTCGACCGCGCAACAACGGGCCATTGTCGCCGCCCGGCTCGAGGTCGATGTTCCGAGCGGCCTGTGCACACTGCGCGACCGCTTCGGCGCGGTGCTGGCGAAGGAGGCGGTTCTGGACAAGGACCTCGCCGCGCAGTTCTTCAAGGCCGAAGGGGCGGGCGGTGACGCCGCGCACCCCCGCGACGTCGAGGACCTGATCGGCGTTCTGCGGTTCGTCATCGAGGCGCCGGCACGGCAGGGCACCCCGGGGGCGCTCAACTTGCAGAACTGGCAGAGCGATTCGGGCGGTCTTTCCGGGCAGGTGAACGTGTGGTGGATGCCGACCGGCACGGTGTACATCCGCGGCCTGGATGATGGATGGCGGGCGTGGCTCTCGCACGGCCTGATTCTCGGGACGGTGGCGTGCATCGGTCTCGGCGGCGTCTGGTTCGTGCTGCGGAGGCGATCGCGCGTGCTGGCGATCGGCATGCCGCAGCCCGCGCCGGAGGAAGTGGGTAAGCTCAAGTAATGGCCGAGAGCGCGAACGAAACGACCGAGCATGTGCTGGCGCCGCTGAGCATCGTGGCGCTCGATGATGATGCGGACTTCCGCCAGTACATCCGCACGGTGCTGGAGGCCGAGGGGCACGAGGTGCGGGCGGTCGGCACACCGGAGGAGTTCTTTGCCGCGTGCGAGGGACGCCTGCCGGACCTGGTGCTTCTGGACATCAAGATGGGGCGGACCAGTGGCGAGGAAGTGCTGGAAGGTCTCCGCCGGCGATGGCCGAAACTGTGCGTTGTCGTGGTCACTGGCTACCCGTCGATGGACTCGATGCGGCAGACGTTCAAGCAGGACGTGTTTGACTATCTGGCCAAACCATTCTCACTTGCGGAACTGCGCAAGACGCTGGCGCAGGCGGCGCAGGCGTACGGCCTTGGTCAGCGCCCGCAGGACCGTTTGCGGCTGGAGCTTGGGCGCCAAATCCGCCTGGCGCGCACGCAGAAGGAGTGGACGCTCAAGGACCTGTCGGACCAGTGCGCGATCTCGGTGAGCCAGCTCTCGAGCATCGAGCGCGGGGCGCACCTGCCGAGCGTGGAGTCGCTGATGGCGATTGCCGCGGCGCTGGGGAAGAACCCCTCGGGATGGTTCGGGGCGGCGGGCTTTTGAGCTTGGACTCGTCCAGCGATGCGGGGGGCGGCGCGGCGAGATCCTCCCCCCAACAATCGGCGGTGACCGCGATCGATGCCTCCATGCCGACTGCTGAGATTGCCGACGTGCCCAAGCGCGGTGGGGGGGCGGTGCTGTTCACGGGCTTCGAGCCGTCGGGGGACGACCACGCTTCGATCGTGATCGCCGAGCTGAAGCGGCGGCATCCGGACCTGCCGATCTACGCGTGGGGCGGGCCGAAGATGGAGCGGGCGGGCGCGGTGATCGTCGAGCGGACGGGCGAGTCGGCGGTGATGGGCATTCCCGGCGTCGGCAAGATCATCGAACACGTGAAGATCAACCGGCGGGTCCGCAGGTGGATGGACCGCAACCCGGTGGCCGTCCACATACCTGTGGATTCTCCCGATGCGAATTTTCCGATCTGCCGGATGGCCAAGGAGCGGGGGGCCAAGGTCGTGCACATGGTGGCGCCACAGCTGTGGGCGTGGCGCGAGGGGCGGATCAAGAAGCTACGCCGGCTGACGGACATGGTGCTGTGCGTGCTGCCGTTCGAGGAGGAGTGGTTCCGCTCGCGGAGCGTGCCGGCGAAGTTCATCGGGCACCCGCAGTTCAACCAGCCGCTGGACTTCGAGGCGCTCGACCGCAGGGCGGCGGAATTGCCGCAGGGGACGCCGCGGATCGCGTTCATGCCCGGCTCGCGCCCCGGGGAGATCCGCCGGTCGTTCCCGCCGATGCTGGACGCGTACCGGCGGTTGAAGCTGGACTTCCCGAACCTGAGTGTGGTGATGGCGCTGACCAAGCCGGAGGTCGAGCAGCGGCTGCGCAAGGCCGCGGCGGGCATGGGCGGGTGGCCGGAGGGCATGCACACGGTTGTGGGTGACACCGACCTGGTGGTGCGCTGGTGCGAGATGGCGGTGGTGGCCAGCGGCACGGTGACGCTGCAGGTGGCCAAGCAGATCAAGCCGATGGTGACGTTCTACCGGTTCGGCAGGCACATGAAGCTGCCGCACGTGCTGTTCGGGCACCTGATCTTCAAGACCAAGTTCTTCACGCTGCCGAACCTGATCGCTGGGCGGCAGGTCGTGCCCGAGCTTGTGCCCTATTTCGGCGACGGGCACGCGCTGGCGGTGGCGTGTTACCGCATCATGCGCCAGCCGGGCTATGCGGAGGACCAGCGGGCAGGGCTGCGTGAGATCGTGGCGAAGCTGGAGGGGCGGCTGGCGGGTCCGTCGGCGGCGGACGAGATCGAGAAGATCATCGGACTTGTTCCGAAGTGACGAAATAGCCTGCGGATTGTCGGCTTACAGTGAGTCCGAGTCGCGTGTTGACCTTGAGTGAGGTGCATCATGCTTCATCGCCAAGTGGGACAACGGGTGGTGCTGCTGCTGGCTGCGGTGTTGGGCGCTGCATCGATGCTCGGGGTTGCGCCTCCGCCGAATCCCCCCGAAAACAAGTACGAGGCCATCGAACGCAAGACCGCGCCGATCCTCAAGGCGCTGCGGCAAACTGTGGATGGCATGGGGATGCCGAAGGGGATTCGGCTCCGCGTTTCGGCGCCGGACGAATATCGACTCGAATGGTTGGTCGAGATCGGATCGACGGACGGTCCCAGGGTTTCGCTCAAGGAGATGGCCGCGCAGGTTGGATTGAACGACCATGACCGGCGCGTCGTGCTCGATCGCTGGTCCGACTGGTGCAGCAAGAAGATCCTTGAAGAGACTTGCCGCGTGATGGCGCGCGTGCGGCCCGACACAAAGTTCTATCCTGAAACGGAGCTCAAGATCTGCGTTTGGGGAAGCCCGTATCCCACCACGAAAGAGCAGCGAGAGCAGTCGGAGCACAATCCCGCGGGATTCTACCGCACGTACTGCGGATCGCGACTACTCGGATCCCGTCACGGACCCGATGGGAAGATGGAGTATCCGCCGACCGAGCCAACCGGGGGTCAGGTGGCGGCGACCATCCGGCTGGATCGTGCCGTCGTGAAGGCGGGTGAGCAGCTTACCGGCGTCGTGGTCTTTCAGAACACATCTTCGAATCGGGTGCATTTGCCGCCGGCGTGGATTGACGACACGGTGCGCGTCGCGGCCGATGGGGTTGGGCAACCGCCAACCCGCATGGCCGTTGGCTGCGTATTGCCCGAGCCTGGCGCACCTCTATCCCTGCCCGTCGAACCGTCGGCGAGCCGCGAGGTTCCGATTTCGATCAGGGTCTCGGCAGGACCTGGCGGGTACATCCTGAAGCCTGGCAAGTACAAGATCTTCGCCGAACTCTCCGCTCAGTGGAACGTCACGGTGCGGTGCGAGCCGGTTGCGTTCGAGTTCATTGGTCAGGCGGAGAAGTGATTTGTGATGTTTCGCTGGAGTGTTTAGGCGTGAGCCAGCATCCGAGCGTGATGGCTATGGGAACAGCAACAGGCGCCGCGATGCAGGAAGCGATGAGCGTGGCGATCAGCCCGGAGCTTCGAAAGGCGTAGGTGGCGCTTCTGACTCGGTGTGGGCCGCCGATCCACACTCAGATCGCTGTCGCAGCAACACAAGCAGAAGCCGGACCAAGCCGACTCAGCGTCGCGGCGGAATAGCCTGCCGAACTGATTTTCGCGAAGATCAGCCGGAAGAAGAACATTTCAAAGAGCGTCACCTCGCGGCTCCGGTGTGCGGTTGAACTGGTCCTACAGGCTGGAGCAGGGCCAGGCTGCACCATCCGTTGCCGATTCGATCGGGGACGCGGAAACCGTCGATGATCGGAGCGCGGAGCTCTGTGCCGTGGTCGACCAACCGGTGGACAAGTGTGGGAATATCGGCTTCGGCGACGGCGCGGTCGACCGTGAGCAGCACGAGGAGCGCTGCGCCGTGCGTGATTGCCGGGTCGTCGCGGAGTTTGCGGAGGTCGGAGCTGATGCCGCGGATGAGCTGGGAGGTGTAGGTGCGGTTGGGGCCGGGAACGCCCGCGGCGTAGGCGAACTGGGCGACGAGCTTGACCTCGAGCCAGAAACACTCGGCGGGGTCGATGGCGGAGTCGTTCTGCGCGGCAGGAGCCGTGCGCGCGGCATCGGTAAGTTGCTCGAAGAGCGTGCCGCGGAGGGCCGCGCGGTCGCGCTCGGCGCTGCGCTGGTGTTCGAGCGGGTCGGCGAGTGCTTGACCCAGGCGTGGCGTGAGGACGAGGTCGCAGCGCTGGCGTTCAGAGTCTTCCGGCAGGTCCTTGCGTCGACCTTTCTTGCGGCGCCACTCGGCGGGGTAAAGCTGCTCACGCAGGACGCCGAAGCCGGCAGCGGTGAGGCACGCCGCGAGGATCGGGTGCAGGTCCACCTCGTCGAGCGCTTCGAGGCCGTAGACGGCCTGCTCGGCGATGCGGCGGACTTCCTCCTGCTGGAGCGCTTCGCGACAGAGGGACAGGATGTTGGCGGCGGACCACACGCGGGAAGGTAGGGAGCTATGGCACAATGTGCCACAGGCAGTATACTTGAGCATGGCGAAGCGCAAGACCATGAATGTTTCACTGCCGCCGGCTCTTGGCGACTTTGTCGCGGAGAAGGTGGCGTCGGGGCGGTTTGGATCGGCGAGCGAGGTGGTGCGGGCGGCCCTGCGGCTTCTCGAACAGCGGCAGCGGCAAGAGGCGCTGGCATTGAAGGATCTGCGGAAAAAGATTCGCGAGGGGATGCGCCAGGCCGAACGCGGCCAACTGATGGATGGCGATGAGTTCTTCGAGCAGCTTCGTCGTCGCCGTCCGGGGACGCGGAGGAAGGCCGGATGAGCGGATTTGTCCTGACGGACCGGGCCCGCGAAGAGTTGACCGCGATCTACCGCTACATCGCCGAGTCCAGCCCGCAGAACGCCGACGCGGTGTCGTACCGGTTTCAGACGGAGATGCACAAACTCGCCCGGAACCCCGGCCTTGGCCACCTCCGGCCCGAGGTGATCCGCGATCCCGTCCGGTTATACAACGTGAGCGGATACCAGATCGTCTACGACCCGCGGACTCGGCCGATCCGCATCCTCATGATTGTGCATGGCGCACGGGACTTGCCCGGTCTGTTCGAGGACGAATAGCCGTCACCCGTGCCCGAGATACGCCTTCTTGATCGCGTCGCTCTTGGCGAGTTCCGCGGCCGGGCCGCTCATCGCCACCGAGCCGACTTCGAGCACGACGGCCTGGTGGGCGACGCCGAGGGCCATGTGGGCGTTCTGCTCGACGAGGAGGATGGTCGTGCCGGCCTGGTTGATCTCGCGGATGATCTTGAAGATGGTTTGGACCAATTGCGGCGCTAAACCCAGGCTCGGTTCGTCGAGCAAAAGGAGTTTCGGGCGTGAGAGCATCGCGCGGCCGATCGCCAGCATCTGCTGCTCGCCGCCCGAGAGGGTGCCGGCGTTCTGCTTCAGCCGCTCTTTGATGCGGGGGAAGAGCTGGAAGACCCGCTCCTTGTCTTTGGCGATGTCGTCATGGTCGTGGCGGATGTATGCCCCAAGGGTGAGGTTCTCCTCGACGCTCATGTTGGCGAAGATGCCGCGGCCCTCGGGGCAGTGGGCCAGGCCGCGACGCACGAGCTGGTCGGGGCGGACGCCGGTGATGGGCTGACCGTCGAAAGTGACGTCGCCGGTGCAGCGGGCCAGTCCGCTGATGGCGCGGAGCGTGGTGGACTTTCCGGCGCCGTTGGCGCCGATGAGCGTGAGGATCTCGCCGGTGCGCACTGAAAAAGACACGTTGCTGATCGCGCGGATCGCGCCGTAGCGGACGCTCACGTCTTTGACCGCCAGCATGACGCCCGCGTCGCTCATGCGTGGCCCCCCCCCTCCGCGGCCGCCACGGGCTCGCCGAGGTACGCCTCCTGAACTTTGGGGTTGCCCTGGATCTCCCTGGGCGTGCCGAAGGCGATCGGGCAGCCGTGGTCGAGGACAGTGATCCGCTCGCAGATGTCCATGACCAGGCCCATGTCGTGCTCGATGAGGAGCACGGCGAGCTTGAAGCGCTCGCGGACCTGTTGGATCGTCTGGGCGAGGCTCTTTTTCTCGCTCGGGTTCATCCCGGCCGCGGGTTCGTCGAGGAGGAGAACTTTGGGCTCGGTCGCGAGCGCTCGGCAGATCTCCAGCCGGCGCTGGTCGCCGTAGGGAAGGCTCTTGGCCTGCTCACCGGCGAGGCGTTCGAGGCCGAAGATCGAGAGCAACTCCATCGCGCGGCGGCGCATCGCGGCTTCCTGGGCGCAGAAAGCCGGGAGGCGGAGGACCGTCGCAACGATACTGTGCTTGCCGCGGACGTGGCTGCCGAGCGTCACGTTCTCGAGCACGGTGAGTTCGCCGAAGAGGCGGATGTTCTGGAATGTCCGCGAGAGGCCGGCCTTGGCGATCTGGTGCGGGCGCAGGCCGTTGAGGCGGAGGCCGTCGAGCGTGATCGTCCCCGCGCCGCACTGGTAGACGCCGGTGAGCAGGTTGAACGCGGTGGTCTTGCCCGCGCCGTTGGGGCCGATGAGACCGTAGAGCGAACCGGGCGGGATCTGCAGTGTCAGCCCCTCGCAGGCTTTGAGGCCGCCGAAGCTGATGCCGATGCCCTCGGCATTCAAGAGGGAGGTGCTCATCGCTTGCCTCCGACCTGGCCGGCGCCGCTGCCGGCGGCGAAGCGCGCCGGGCCGAGCTTGTCGCCGCCTCCGGTGTCGGGCTTGGTGCGGAAAAAATCCCAGATCTCGCGGATGCCGAGCAGGCCGTTTGGGCGTAGGAGCATCGCGAAGATGAGCAGCAGGGCGTAGAGGACCATCCGGTAGTTGGCGAGGTCGATGCCCGCCTTGTCCTTGAGCACGGCGGCGAGGGCTGCGAAGGCGAGGAGCACCAGCGGGAGCGCCGCGAGCACGGCGACGATCGACCATCCCGGGTTGCGCTTGGAACGCAGCCACGCGGAGACGCCGCCGATCACGACGGCCAGCGGCGGCCACAGCCACCAACTGTCCAACACCGGCGCTGGGCCCCGCAGCACTTCGGAGAGCAGCGTGAGGACGATCGCGGCGAGGGCCGCGCCACTGATCGAGCCGAGCCCGCCGAGCACGACGAAGATGATGATGTCGAAGGAGCGCTGGAATCCGGCGTCGGTGGGGGAGGGGTTGACACCGGTGTGCGCGAACAGAGCGCCGGCAACCCCGCCGAAGAACGCGGCAAGGACGAAGGCCCGGACCTTGTAGCGGGTGAGGTCAACGCCCATCGAGCGGGCGGCGATCTCGTCCTCGCGGATTGAGAGGAACGCCCGGCCCGAGCTGCTCTGCTTCACGCGGTAGGCGACGAGGCACGTGATGGCGACGAGCAGCCAGATCCAGAAGAGGTTGGCGTAGGGCGGCGTGCCGAAGAACCCCGTCGGGCCGTTCAAGCTCACGAGCGTGGCGAGTCCGCGCTCGCGGATCGCGTCAACGGAATCGACCTGGCTCTTGGTGAGTTCGAGCAGAACGCGGATGATCTCGCCGAAGCCGAGGGTGACGATCGCAAGGTAGTCGCCGCGGAGGCGGAGGGATGGGAGGCCGACGATGTAACCGAATGCTGCGGCGACCATTGCTCCCAGCAGTGTGCCGACAAGCATCAGCCCGGTGCCACCGACCCAGAATGCGGGATCGCCGACCGAGCCGTGGATGAGCAACGATCCGTAGTAGGTCGTGGCCGCCGCGACATACCCGCCGATCGCCATGAAGCCGGCGTGCCCCATGCTGAACTGGCCGGTGAAGCCGTTGACGATGTTGAGCGAAACGGCGGCGATGACGAAGACGCCGACCTTGCGGAAGATGTTGACCCAGTATTCGTCGACGATGAGGGGGGCGACGGCCCAGAACGCCGCGGCGACGAGGAGGCAGATGATCCACGGTGCGATCATGAGCAGCGGGCGGAATGCCTCGCTTCGCGGTGTCGCCGTGATCTGCTCGCCGAGGCTCTTCACTCAGACTTTCTCCCGCACGGCGGTGCCGAGCAGCCCGTTGGGGCGCACCAGCAGCACGAGGATGAGCAGGCCGAAGACGTAGACGTCACGCAACTCGGTGCTGACGTAGCGGGCGCCGAAGAACTCGATGGCGGCGATCAGGAAGCCGCCGAGGACGGCGCCGCGGATGTTGCCGATGCCGCCGACGACGGCGGCGACGAAGGCCTTGAGCCCCAGCAGCACCCACACGCCGTGGGCGGTCTGGTTGAGGCCGGGGTACTTCATGGGGTAGAGGAACGCCGCGCACGCGGCCAGCGAGGTGCCGACGATGAACGTGAAGCTGATGACGAAGTTGGTGTTGACACCCATCAGCGACGCGGTCTCGATGTTGTACGAGAGGGCCCGCATGCCGGTGCCGAGCTTGGTCTTGAAGACCAGCAGTTGCAGCGCGGCCATGAGCGCGAGCGAGCTGCCGACGATGAGCACGTCGAGCAGCCGGATCGGGACGATGGGCGCAAGGACGAGTTTGAACGAGGTCCCTTCGACATCCTGCGCGCTGCGGCGTGGCTGGGTGGCGAGTTCGGCGCCTGCCTCATACGTGCCCGCATCCATGGCGACGTTGAGCTGCTCGATATCGGGCTCGCCGTTGACGGTCTTGGTCAGTTCCAGGCGGTAGTTGCGGTCGGGATGCAGCGTGATGGCTTTATCGAGCTTGACGACGCCGCGTTTGGAGCCTCCGGAAGCGACGCCCGTGGCCTCGGTCGTTTCGTTGAGCACCATGTCGGGCAGGAGCACCGGCATGCTCTTGGGCGTGGGGCCGAAGGGAACGGTGGCCAAGGGCTGGCCGTCCTTGCTCGCGACGGTGATTCCGGGGAGCTGGCCGACATTCTGGAGGAGGAGCGAGACGCCGATGGCGGTGATGAGCACGTTCAGGCGCGGGGCCTTGCGCAGCGGGCGATAGGCGAACCGCTCGATGAGGTAGCCGGTGGTGGCGCAGACGCCGATCGCCGAGAAAAGCACGACGACCCCGACCCACCATGGCGCGTGCTCGGCGTCAATGCCCATCCGCGTCAGGATCACCGTCGCGGTCGTGAAGCTCGTCCACGCACCGAGGACGAAGATGTCCGAATGGGCGAAGTTGATGAACTTCAGGACGCCGTAGACGAGCGTGTAGCCGAGCGCGACCAGCGCATACAGGCTCCCCACGGCGATCGTCGCGATGAGGGTTTGGAAGAAGTCCGCCATGCCTGGACGCGCCCCGGAATCGAATCGGCCCCTGAAAAGGCCGCGGAGTTTAGCAGAGGCTCCGCGCGGGTGCAGAAACCTGCGACCGGCGGCTTTGCACGAATGAAAAGGGCCCGGCGTGTGCCGGGCCCTTGGAACACTTGGAGAGGCGAGTTCTCGATCACTCGGGTTTGACCGTCGAGACGTACTTTGGTGACGGCGGGTCGCCGGCCATCTCAACGACCACGGCGCTCTTCTTGGCGTCGCGATGCTCGTTGATGGTGATATCGCCCGTCACGCCCGGGAAGTTCTTGGTCGCCGCGATGGCGTCGCGCAGAGGCTTGCTGTCGGTGCTCTTGGCACGCTTCATGGAGTCGAAAAGCAGCCGGGCGGCGTCGTAGCCGAGAGCGGCAAGCCCGTCGGGCGTCGCGCCGCCGAACTCGGCCTTGTACGCCTTGATGAAGTCCTTCACGCGAGCGTCCGGCTGATCCGGGGCGTAGTGGTTGGTGTAGTAGCACCCTTCGATCGCGTCCTTGGCGATCTTGGCGAGCTGCTCGCTATCCCATCCGTCGCCGCCGAGCAGCGGCTGGGTGATGCCGAGCTTGCGGGCCTGCAGGGCGATGTTGCCGACATCGGTGTAGTAGCCGGGGATGTAGATCACATCGGCCTTGGCGGTGCGGATGGCCGTGAGCTGTGCCGTGAAGTCCTGCGCGCCGCCGGTGTACGTCTGCTTGATGGCGATCTCGCCGCCGAACTTGACGAAGTTCTTCTCGAACTCCTCGCCGAGGCCGACGGCGTACGCCTGGGCCTGGTCGATGAGCACCGCGGCCTTCTTGGCCTTGAGGTTCTCGCGGGCGAACTTCGCCCCGGCGAGACCCTGGAAGGGATCGATGAAGCAGACGCGGAAGACATAGTCGCCGATCGCCGTCACGCGCGGGTTGGTGCTCGAGGGCGTGATCATCGGCACCTTGGCCTCCTGGCAGACCGGGCCGCCGGCGAGCGAGAGCTTGCTCGCCACCTCGCCGAGCACGGCCGACACCTTGTCGCTCTTGACCAGACGATCGACCGCGGCCTTGGCCTCGCTGGCCTCGCCGCGGGTGTCGTATTCCTTCAGCGTCACCTGGCGGCCGTCGATTCCGCCTTTGGCGTTGATCTCCTTGATTGCCAGCTTGATGCCGTTGGAGGTGCTCTGGCCGAAGGTCGCCTCGGATCCGGTGAGCGATCCGTAGTGTCCGATCACGATCGGCTCGGGCGCGGCGGGGGACATTCCCACCATCATCGCTCCGGCCATCGCCAGAGCGCCCACCACTGCCGCCGCACGACCGAGTGACTTCAAGATCATCGAAAGCTCCTGTTGGGCCGGGCGCGCAAGGCCATCGGCTGCGATCAGTCTACCCGACTGGCTTCGCCCGCGCCCAGCCCCTGGATGCCTGAATGGATGCCTGAAAAAGCCCGCTCTCAGCCGACCAACCGGCCCTGCACCAAGGCCGCGATCTCCTTGATGGACCCGTGAGCCGACGTGTGGACCCCCGCCCGAGATTTCTTGAACGCCGACCAGAGGTACCACGGCGTCGTCGGCACCGAGAGGATGAGGTACCACCAGCACGTCGTCCCCCACAGCCATTTGGCGCTGGGGAACCACGTCGAAAGCATCGATTCGGTGAACCAGACGCCAGGCCAGATTGTCAAGACCGACACGATCACGAAGATCCACGGCATCTTCGGCAGCAGCTTGGCCTGAAAGGTGATGGTCGTGGTGTCGCCGGTTCGCTTCGTCGCCGCCGTCATCACGCCCTCGAACGGTTGGCCAAACGCCTCAATGTCGAAGAGTCCCCGGCCTCCGGCGTGAAACCCCGGCAACTTTCCGCGGCGCGCAGCCGTATCCAACTTGTTCACGATCTCGTCCGGCGACAACGCGGTCTCGACCGCCGGCAGCGGTGTCGATAGCGGCACCATGGCCGCCTGCTCGGGCTTGTCCTCCTGCGTCGCCATGGCCTGCACCTGGGTCACTCGTCCTCCATCGGCTCGTCACCAATGTATCGGCACCCCGAGGATCTTGTCGTTTGTCGTGCGACCCCTGTCGGTTCGTCGGCTGGCACGCCGCTCGCCACTAGTCTGGCGGAGCCCATGACCGCCTTGCAAACCCGCCCCACGTTGCGATTGGCCACCACCGAAGCCGCTTGTGCGGCAACAGTGTCGCCATCGGGCAACACCGGCGCATCTTCTCGGACTGCCCCACAGCGCCGCATCTCGGCATCCGACGCCCGCTGGGCTCTGGCAGTCCGCACCGCGGCGCTGATGGAGGGCGGCCGCGTCGGGCTCCTCAGGCCCGAGAACCGCCGGCGCGTGATGGAGACTTCGAAGCTGCTCGGCCTGCGCGCCTTCGACGCCAACCTCATTATCGCGATTGTGCAGGATGCCGCGCGCACCGGCGATGATCCGCTCGGCGGCGAGGTGCAGTCGCGGCTCCAGATGGTCGCCCCGGCCGGCGCCTTCAACCGCCAGCGCGACAACGTCTTTACGGCCTGCGCGGTCGCCACGACGATCGCGCTGATCCTCGGCTACGCGCTGTGCAAGTGGGTCGCCGCCGGCGGCACGCCGGTCTGAAGCGCGTACGCTCCGCGCGACTGCCCCCCGGAGCGACCACCATGGCCATGATCGATGTCGGCGCGACCGCGCCGGTCTTCACGCTCAAGAACCAGGACGGTGAGCCCGTCGCGCTCGTCGACTTTCGCGGCCGCTGGGTGGTGATCTACTTCTACCCCGAGGCCGACACGCCTGTGTGCACGGTTCAGGCGTGCAGCTTCAACGACGAGCTTGCGGCGTTCAAGGACCTCGATCTCCCCGTGCTGGCGATCAGCCCTGACCAGCCGCCCGCCCTCGCCGCCTTTGCCCGCAAGTTCAAGCTCGGGTTCACACTCCTGAGCGACCCGCCGGGCAAGGACGGTGCGCCGAAGGTGATGGCCAAGTACGGTGTCTGGGGCGAGAAGAAGCTCTATGGAAACATCGTGATCGGTGTACACCGCACCACGTTTCTGATCGACCCCGCCGGCCGCGTCGCTCACCGCTGGACCAATGTCCGCACACCTGGCCACGGGGCCCGGGTGCTGGAAACCGCGCGGAAACTGGCCATGACCTGAATTGCCGTTCGGTCCGTACTATTGGACATGACCACCCAGGCCCCCGTGCCGCAGGTGACGATCGCTTCGCTCGCCCGGCGCAAACGCGAGGGGGGGGGGGCGGAGCCGTTTGCGTGCCTGACGTGCTACGACGCGACGACCGCCCGCTGGCTCGCCCGCTCGGGCGTCCATGTGCTGCTGGTCGGCGACACCGCGGCCGAGATGGTCCTTGGCTATCCACGCACACTCGACATGCCGCTGGATGTGCTGATCGCGCTCACCGCAGGCGTCTGGCGCGGCTCACGTGAACCGGGGCGGGGTTGTGTGCCGCTGGTCATGGGCGACATGCCCTTCATGAGCTACCACGCCTCTCCGGATGATGCTGTGCGCAACGCCGGGCGGTTCATCGTCGAGGGTCACGCGGACATCGTGAAGCTGGAGATGGACGCGACGTTTGCTCCGCTGGTGGACCGGTTGGTCCGCGCGGGGATTCCCGTCTGCGCCCACGTCGGCTCGCGGCCGCAGCGCGTGGCGATCACCAGTGGGTATGCCTCGGCGGGTCGGACGGCGACCGATGCGCAGCGGGTCGT
Source organism: Phycisphaerales bacterium (assembly GCA_050730675.1). Classification (GTDB taxonomy): domain Bacteria; phylum Planctomycetota; class Phycisphaerae; order Phycisphaerales; family UBA1924; genus JBOHNM01. The sequence goes on from JBOHNM010000021.1 coordinate 16,910, forward strand.
GGAGGATGCCCAGGCTCTGCAGGATGCCGGCGCGCAGATGCTGCTGGTCGAAGCGGTGCCGCAGGAGACGACGGCGAAGCTGCTGCAGATCGCGACTGTCCCGGTGATCGGGATCGGTGCGGGGCCGGCGTGCGACGGGCAGGTGCTGGTGCTGCAGGACCTGCTGGGCCTCACCGACGGGGCGCCGGCATTCGCCAAGCCCGTGGCGCAGCTCGGCGAGCAGATTGAAAACGCCGGCCGCCAATGGGTGCAGAAGGTGGCGACGCGGGCGGTGGGGGACTCTCCTTACCGCATGCGTGATGCCAACGGCGTGAAGAAGGCCTGAGTTCGCGGTCAAGCAGAACTAGCGGCTGACCGGCCCTGAGGGTTGTGCGGGCGTTTGCACTGGTTTCGCCGCGGCATCGGCCGGCGTGATCACCATCACCACCGGCGTCCCGAACTTCGGCACGCGCTTGGCATCGGCGACCCACTCGGGCGCTTCGGTTCCCGCGTCGGGGTTCATCGGGCGGGTGAAGGCGATCGTCTCTGCCCCGAATGTGTGCAGGCCGATAAAAGTCCCCGCGAAGTCCGCGTCGTAGATCTCCTGCATCGCACCCGTTTCGGGGTTCTTGCGCTGCAGGAACCGCGAGCCCGAAAAGACCCAGCGGTCTCCCGGGAACTCCTCGCCCAGGTGCTTGCCGGTGCGGGCGTTGACGATCCAGTCCCCCGGCGGATCCTCGTGGATCTTCCCGGCACTGTCGGTCCACTTGATCCGCAGTGTCACCGCCGGGCCGGTGGGCGGATCGTGGCGCATCGACTGCCCATCCCACCCCACGCGCCCGGGCCTGCCCGGCTCCAGGCCGATCAGCAGCAGGGCGGCGTGCGTGTTCGACGGCGAGCCCGTGCTCACCACCAGTGACTCGTGCTCGCGTGTGTCGCGGGTGCAGGCGACGGCCTCGAGGTACACCACCGGCGCTTCGGCGTCGTGGGCATCGATCGGCACCTTGCCCGTGACCTCGACGATCCGCCGCGTCCGGTCCACCCGCACGCCGGGGCCGACATCCTGCCAGTTTTCCCCCGGCGTTGCCGTTGCCTTCGCTGGTCGCTCCGCGGGCACGGGCGGGCCGGGGAGGACCCAGGGGTTGTTCTCGTCCTCCGTGAGCGGCGCTGGTTCCGGCGCGGGCTCAGCCTCTGGTTCGGCGGCGCAAGCACCGAGCATGGCCGAGCCTGCAAAGGCCACCGTCCACAAGAACGTTGAATGAAACTTGGTCACGGCGCGACCTCCTTCACGAGTTTGACGAACGCATCGCCCCGGTATTCATAGTTGGTGAACTGGTCCCACGAGGCGCACCCAGGCGACAGCACCACATGCTGCCCCGGGCTCGCCCGCTCCGCGGCGGCACGCACCGCCCGGTCCAGCGTGCCGCAGTCCTCCACGTGTCGCCCGCTCGCGCTGGCCAGCGTCGGCCCCGTGGCGCCGATGCAGTAGAGCCCAGCGAGTCTTGGTGCCAGCGCGGAGATCGGGGACAGGTCGATCTTCTTGTCGTAGCCACCCGCGATGAGGTGGATACGCGAGAGGTCCCCCGGCCTCGCCTCGCTCAACGCCTCCACGGCCTTGAGGCATGCCTCGGGCGTGGTGCATTTCGAGTCGTTCCAATACTGCACGCCCTTGGATTCGTGGGCCAGCCGAAGGCGGTGCTCCAGCCCCGGGAACGATGTCAGCTCCCAGATCAGGTCGCGAGCGGGTGTCTGGGGCGCGGCGGCCGACGCCGCGGCCAGGGCCATCGCCGCGTTCACACGGTTGTGAGCGCCCGGTACCTTGAGCTTCATCTCGAACGCCGAGGGCGGCACCACCATCGCCTTGCCGGCCGCGCTGCTCTGCAGGTCCGTCAGGGTTGGGCCCAGCACCGCGACATCCTCGCGCCGCTGGTGCCGCAGCAGGTGCAGCTTGCACTCGGCGTAGTTCTCGAAGGTTCCGTGCCAGTCCAGGTGGTTCGGCGTGATGTTCGTCACCACCGCCACCCGCGGCGACCACTTCACCAGCCGATCCAGCCAGTAGAGCATGAAGCTCGACAGCTCCAGCACCACGATCGTGCCTTCATCCGGCGGCGATTCCAGCAGCGAGCCGCCGATGTTCCCGCCGAGGGCCACCTTGTGCCCGGTCTTCTCCAGCGCGTGCGCGACCATCGCCGTCGTCGTGCTTTTGCCCGCCGAGCCGGTGACACCGATGGTCATCGTGCCGGGCTTGAGGGCTTCGACAACCATCGCGATTTCGGTCGTGATCGGCACGCCCGCCTGCTCCGCGGCCAGCAGGTATTTATTGTCCCAGGGGTGCGGCACCGCGGGGTTGGCGACGACGAGGTCGGACTTGGTGAAATCCGTCTCGTTGTGTCCGTCGAGCGCCAGATGCACGCGGCCTGCTTCCACCAGCGGCTGAATCTCCGTCACCGGCTCGGACAGCTTCTCCACCGGTAGGATGTCCGTCACGGTGACAATCGCGCCCTGCGAGGCGAGCCACTTGGTGGCGCCCATGCCGCCGCCGAAGCGGCCGAGGCCCATGACGGTGACGCGTTTTCCGGAGACCGACATCATCCGGCTAGTCTAGATATGCCGCAGCGTAAGTTGCTCATCCTCTCGCGCTGGGTGCATCGCCAACTGCAGTTGGTGGTCCCGGCCTGCCGGCCATCAGCGCCGCTGCAACCGCCACGATCGTGGCCACCGCGTTGAGTACGCCGTACGTCTTGCCGCCTTGACCGAACAGACCGACTGCATTCCCCAGCAGTGGACGCTCACAACCAGCGCGAGGCCCCACATCCAGGCTCGAACCCATCCCGCCCGGCGTGCGCCCAGAGCGCCAATCGCGCAGGCGAGTGCCGCGACCGAGCCGACCGAAGCCGCGGTCGTCCACCCCGTCGCAAACCACCCGCCTCGGAACAGGAGGATCACATCGACGACGCCGATCGGCGCGAAGAACATCTCGGCCCACACAGGGTTGAGCAGGTAGGCCCCAAGGGCGATCCCCGCGAGCTCGCGTCCGCGCACCGGTTCAGCCACGCGATGCGCTCGCAGACGCTGCGGCCACCAGGTCATCCTCACCCCGCGCGATCACTCCCGTCAGCACCCGCAGCAGCTCCCGTGCCCCCGGCCCGACCTGCCCATCACCCACCGGCCGCCCATCGAGCCTTGTCACCGATGTCACCATCGTCGTGGTGCCGATCAAGAGCACCTCGTTCACGATCATCAACTCGCTCGCCAGCACCGGCCGCTGCACGATCCGCGGCTCCACTTCGCAGAGGATCTCGCGCGTGATGCCGCAGAGCATCGGCGCGCTATCGAGCGCCGGCGTCACGAACTCCATCTTTGCCCCCGCCCCATGCCCATGCACGAGCACGACGTTGGTGTACGTCCCCTCGGTCACCAGCTTCTGCCCGCCGACCTCGCGCACCAGGATCGCCTCGTCCGCGCCGTATTCCGCGTGCGCCGCCAGCGCTTCGAGCACGTTGCCGAGGAGCGAGACACACTTCACATCGCCGCGCGACCAGCGCAGGTCCGCCCGAATCGCTACGGACTTGATCGCCGGGGTGGGCTTCTCCAGATCAATCGGCGGAAGCGCCGAGCAGTACCCGAAGACCGTGGGCTTCATCCCCGCCGCCGGCACGCGCGACCGAACGGGTCCGCGCACCAGGTCCGGCGTCCCACGTGTCACCTGCCAGTAGATGAACGCGTCGTTCAGGCCGTTGGCGTCCAGGAGCGCATCGGTGATCGCGCCGAGCTCCGTCGCGTCCCACGCGATCCCCGCCTGGCGCAGCCCGCTGGTCATCCGGCGCACATGCCGCTGCATGCCGACAACACGTCTCCCCCCGGGCAGCGCCGCGGCACGCAGCCCCTCATAAATCCCGTCACCAAAAATGAACCCGCGGTCGAACGGCGATACCTTCGCCTCCGCCGCGGGGATGAGTTGGCCATTGAGGTGGACGATCACGCCCGAGCGTAGACGACCAAAAAAGAAAACGGCTTGTGGTGGGGAACGGGGACCGGTCAGCAACCGAGGACTGAACGCCACCGAGTGAGGGAGTCAAAGCACGTGCTGCGGCTCTGCAAACTCTTGACTACCGAATCGATCTCGACCCGCCCGGCCGGACGGCCTGCTCGGTGGGTCTTATGCAGCGGTTCGAACTCTCCGGTGCATCTGCGCTCGCACTTCCTCAACGACCATTGCAACACCTTCTTCGGTGATGCCGCATCGGTTTTCGCCAGAGGTCCATTCGGCATTTGCCTTTGAGAACTCGGAAAATCGCCCAATGTACACATTGGCGCCGTCATTCAGCCATGTCGGTCTGGCTTGCCATTCGCCAACAGCACCGCCCGTCTTCCACCGGGGCCGGATCGTTTTTCGTGGGCTTCAGTAGACCGTGGTAAGGGGCGCCCAGTGCTGAAATCCTCCCTCGATTGCAAAACACACAAACGGCCGAGCCTCCGATGTGGCATCGACCTGAGGAAGACTCTTCTGAACACTTGGGTTCTTCTCCAACATCAGTTGATCGAAGTACGCCACTAAACCAATGCGAACCTCACTTACGTCTAACGGACATGCCATATGCCAAACTCCTTATTGCGACCCCGAATTTGCATAGCGGAAGTCACATCCTTGCCGCTTACGCAAGGACCATGCCGGATTCAGAAACCACATCATTTGCCTCAAGCGGTGGAACCGGCACTATGTATGCGGTTTCACTGCGGTCCAGCTCGGCCGTTTCGGTTATCCCGCCGCCACTTTGACAGCTGAGGCGTCATCCCAGCCGCTACATCAGCGCCACCGGATCAATATCCACCGCCGTGTGCGCATCGCTCTTGAGCAGCCCCCGCCCGCGCACCATCGCCAGCACGGTCTGCAGCCCGGCGCGGCTCGGCGCGATGAGTTCGATCGCGATCCGGTGATGCCCCGCGATCCGCGCGATCGGGCAGGGCATCGGCCCCGAGAGCCGCATCTCGACGTCTGCTTCCTTTGCCGCCGCCTTGAGCGCCATCGCCACTTCGCGGGCCGCGCCCTCCGCCTTCGACAGCGTCTCGTCGCGGCAGACAATCCGGGCCATCCGCGTGCTCGGCGGCAGCCCCGCCTCGCGCCTCAAGGCCAACTCCTCGGTCGCGAAGCCGACGAAATCGTGCTGGGCCGCGAAGCGGATCGGCGGCGCGTTGGGGCTGAACGTCTGCACGATCACCTGGCCGAGCTTGTCGCCGCGTCCGGCACGTCCGGCCACCTGCGCGACGAGTTGGAACGTCCGTTCGGCCGCCCGGAAGTCCGGCAGCACCAGCGCCGTGTCCGCGTTGACCACGCCCACAAGCTGAACATTCGGGAAGTCAAGCCCCTTGGCGATCATCTGCGTCCCCAGCAGGATCTTGACCTCACCCTTGGCAAAGCGGTCGAGCACCTCGAAGTAGTCCGCCGCCGACTGCATGGAGTCGGTGTCCACCCGCACCAGCGTCTTGCCCTGCACAATCCCGTGCGTGGTGGCAAACTTGCGTTCCAGTTCCTCTTCCACGCGCTGCGTCCCCTGCCCGAACGTGTTGACACCCTTGCCGCAGACGGGGCACTTGGCCGGCAGTAGCAGTTCCGCCAGGCAGTGGTGGCAGCGGACGAACCCCCGGTGCGTCGAGGGCTGGCGCGAGAGGTGGAAGACGTTGGTCGCGTCGCAGTGATCGCAGCGCATCACCCAGCCGCACTTGGGGTCCGGACAGCACAGATAGTTGGCATATCCGCGCCGGTTCAGCAGCAGCATCACCTGCCCGCCCGCATCGAGTGTTTTGCCGATTGCGCCTTCCAGTGTCGGCCCCAGCAGGTGGAAGTGCCGATCCCGCCATCCGTCCCCCTGCGCCCGCAGCCGGCGTTCCTCGGCCAGGTCCACCACCCGTACCCGCGGCATCACCACCCCGCCCACGCGCTTGTTCAATGTCCACAGCTTGAACTTCGCCCCGGGCTTTGCCGCATCCTTTCCCTGCTCGCCCGCCTGCTCACTCGTCTGTCCGCCTTCTCCGCCTTCCGCCACTGGTCGCTTGGTCGTCTGCTCGCCTTTTCCCCGCTGGTCGCCTGCTCGTCTGTTCGTCTGTTCGTCTGTTCCCACCGCATTCGCCCAACTCTCCAGGCTCGGCGTCGCACTCCCGAGCAGCACGGGGCATCCCTCCAGCTGCGCTCGCTTGATCGCCAGGTCCCGCGCGTGGTAGCGGGGGAGTTGGTCCTGCTTGTACGACGAGTCATGCTCCTCATCCACGATGATGAGGCCGATCTTCTTCAGCGGCGCGAACACCGCCGACCTCGCCCCGACCACCACCCGCACCGCCCCCGATGCGCACGCCGCCCACTGCCGGTGGCGCTGCGATGCCGTCATCCCGCTGTGCAGCACCGCAACGCGGCTGAACCGGTCGACGAACCGCCCTGCCGTCTGCGGTGTCAGCGCGATCTCCGGCACCAGCACGATCGCCCCGGCGTCCGAGTCCTGCGCCAGCACCTCCTCCAGCAGCCGCAGGTAGACCTCGGTCTTCCCCGACGCCGTCACGCCATGGATCAGATGTGTGCCGAAGTGCCCAAGCCCCGCCGAGATCCCCTCGACGATCGTTCGCTGCTCGCCCGAAAGCTCCGGCCGCGCCGCCGGCGTCCGCGCCGCGTGCGCCCGCATCAACGGGTCCTCGGCGCCAACGACCTCTTCACGCGTCGCGCTCGCCAGCAGCCCCGTGTCGATGAGCTTCTTCACTGTTGCGGGGGAAACGCCTTCGACGCTCGCCGCCAGCGCCTTCACCGTCAGCGGAAACGCGCCCGCATCCAAGGCCTTCACCGTCTCCCAGGCCTTCCGCAGCCGCGGCTTGAGCGCCTCCAGCTTTGCCGCCAACGCCGCCGCATCGGCGATCTCCGCCGGGCGCACCTCGACAATGGTCTTCCGCCCGATCTGACGCTTCACCGCCGCCGGCATCATCGTCCCGAAGACCATGCCGAGGGGGCAGACGTAGTACCGCGACATCCACTCGGCCAGTTCCACCAGCTTTGGCGGCAATGCCGCCGGCGCCGCGTTGATGATCGGTTTCACGCGCTCGGGGTCCAGCCCGTCGAGTAGTTCGCGACCGCCGAGCTTCACCACCACGCCGGTCGTGGGCTTGCTCGCCCTCCCCAGCGGCACATGCACCTGCTGCCCGACCTCCACCCGGAAACCCGAGACCCGGTACGTCAGTCCACTGTCCGTCCCGCCCCCCGCCCGCTCGATGCCGCGCTCCACCACCACCCGCGCGTACCGCGCATCGTCAAAGCTCGCCGGGTTGCCCGGAAACAGCGACATCCATCTCCATCGTTGCCGCGCGGGCGAGACAGTCGCCCTCGTGCTTCATACACTGACGCCATGACGATGTCCAGCCGCCCCGGACGACTCGCCCTGCAGGACGGCTCTGTCTTTTTCGGTATCGCCTTCGGCGCGATCAACCGCGGCCTCAAGGTCGCCGCTGAGGTCGTCTTCAACACCGCGATGGTCGGCTATCAGGAAGCCCTGACCGACCCGTCCTACACGGGCCAGATCCTCGTGATGACTACGCCCATGATGGGCAACTACGGCATCAACGCCGAGGATGTGGAGAGCAAGAAGGTCCAAGTCTCCGGCTTCATCGTCCGCGAGTTGACCGATCAGCCCAGCAACTACCGCTCGACGCAGAGCCTCAGCGATTACCTCGTCAAGGAAGGGGTCTTGGGTCTGACTGGCCTCGATACCCGAGCCCTCACCCGCCGCCTCCGCACGGCCGGGGTCATGCAGGGAGTTCTTACCGACGATCCGGCCATGACCGACGAGCAACTCGTGGCGATGGCGAAATCCACTCCCAGCATGGCAGGCCAGAATCTCGTCCCCCAAGTAGGGTGTTCCGATAACCAGTCATGGGCAGAAACGCTCGGAAATTGGTCTTTGTTAGCACAATTACCGGGAGTGGGCGGCAACAGCCATGGCAAGGCCGCCGCCAAACGCTTCCGCGTTCTTGCCCTCGACTGCGGCGCCAAGAGCAACATTCTGCGCAACCTCTCCGATCGCGGGTGTGATGTCACGGTCGTTCCCCACACCATGCCGGGCTCCGAGATCCGGAAGCTCTTCGACGCCGGCAAGATCGACGGCTTGTTCATCAGCAACGGCCCGGGCGACCCCGCCGCGGTCGAGGTGGTCATCAAGACGCTACGGGAACTGGTCGGCGACAGGGCCAAGCCCGCTATCCCGACCTTCGGCATCTGCCTCGGTCACCAGTTGCTGGGATTGGCCGTCGGCGCCAAGACCTACAAGCTCCCATTCGGCCATCGCGGAGCCAACCAGCCGGTGAAGAACCTGCTGACCGGCAAAGTCGAAATTACCAGCCAGAATCACGGGTTCGCCGTCGATCCCGAGAGCCTCAAGTCCGCCGGTGGCGAGCCCACGCACATCCACCTCAACGACAACACATTGGCTGGCTTCCGTCTCAAGGACCGCCCGGTTTTCTGCGTGCAATACCACCCCGAAGCCAGTCCCGGCCCGCACGACTCGGCTTATCTCTTTGACTCGTTCGTCAAGATGATGGCCGACCGCAAGCCGACAGTCTTCGCTTGACGGGGCCGCCGAAGGCAGTTTTGGCCTGACAAGCGCAATTCATCCGATCAAATCGCAACCGGCGGCAAGCTGGGCAATAGCTACAGGTGCGGGGCCGTTCTGCCCTTAGTGATTCGCAGTCTCGCACCCCCATCCCCTTTGCAAGTGAGGATCCCATGCTCTCGCTCGTGAAAACCGGTCTCAAGGTCGGCGCCATCGCTCTCGCACTGTGCGCGGGCACCACGGTTTATGCCCAAGGTGGCGGCGGCGGGGGAGGCGGCGGTGGTGGTCGCACGACTGGCGGCGGTGGCGGCGGCTTCGGCGGCATGATGATGGGCGGCGGCGGCCGCGGCATGCAGGGAATGGGCATCACCAGCCAGGAACTCGACGGCTTCGGCAAGATCCTCAACCTCACACCCGACCAGTCCAAGGCGGCCAAGGAACTGCTCGATGGTCACCTCGCCGAGTACCAGACGCAGGCCGACGAGGCCCGCAAGCAGTTTGATGCGCTCCGCCAGGAGGCGCAGGATGCCGGCGACTTCGAGGTGATGCGCACCAAGGGCCCGGCGATCTGGACCAAGCTCACCGATTCGCGCAAGAAGATCGAGAAGGAATTCATGGGCGACCTCAAGACCCTGCTCACCCCTGAGCAGGTCAAGGCCTGGCCCAAGGTTGAGATGGCCCAGCGCCGCGAGGCCGCCCGTAGCGGCAGCTTCGGCCCCGGCGTCAGCGGCGAGCGCGTCAGCCTCTTCGCCGTCGTCGAGAAGCTCGAACTTCCCAAGGACGCGCAGTCGCAGGTCACCGCTGTGCTCGACGCTTACGAGGTCGAGTTCGACCGCGAGTTGACCAAGCGCACCGAGATCACCGAGAAGGCGACCGCGGCGATCACCAAGGCCATGCAGGACGGCGGCATGGAGGCCATGCAGAGCCCCGAGATCCAGAAGTTCTTCACCGAGGGACGTGAGCAGGCCTTCAAGGTCCGCGACGTCAATCGCAAGTACGCCCGCCAGATCGAGAGCCTTCTCCCGACCGACAAGGCCGAGGCCTTCGGCAACGAGTTCCGCAAGGAGAGCTTCCCGCAGGTCTACCGCTCGCGCTACGCCTCGCAGGCCTTGACCGCGGCGGCCAAGTTCGACGACCTCGACGCCTCCCAGAAGGAGAGCCTCAAGGCCCTGACCGAGACCTACACCCGCGAGTCCTCCACGCTCAACAAGTCCACGGAAGAGGCCACCGAGAAGCAGGAGCGCGAGTTCAATCCCGCCACGATGATGCAGCGCTTCGGCGGCGGCGGTGGTGGCAACAACGCCGACGACCCGATGCAGGCCCTGCGCACGCAGCGCCGTGACCTTGAGACCAAGACGGTCGATTCCCTCAAGGCCCTGCTGACCGAGGCCCAGCGCGCCAAGCTCCCGGCCGAAAACGCCAACAACGGCGGCCAGGGCGGCAACCGTCGCCAGAACAACAACGGCGCGGGCAACAACAACGGCAACAACAATGCACCGGCCAACAACGGCGGCAACAACCAGCGCCGCCAGCGCCCCAACCGAAATCCCGGCAACCAGCAGCCCGCTCCCGGGAATAACTGATACGCCCGCACTTGCGGTTCGTACAACCTGATCCTCAGCGCGGGCGCAACATCACGCTGCGCCCGCGCTCGTTTCTGCGTAACCCGATATCCGATCCACCACGCGCCGGTAAGATCCACCCATGCTCGACAGCACGCAGCAAGCAGCCCACGGCACGGCCGCCAACGGGACCAGCGGCGCGCTGTCCCATGGCACGACCAACGGTGCCACCAATGGCAGCGCGAACGGTGCAGTGACCGCTGCCCCAAAGCACCGCTTCCCGGTTCTCCAGGAAAAGCCCGTCGTCTCGCCCGACGCCGCCAAGCTCGTGACGGCCGAGCAGGCGGCACGCCTCCGTGCCGTGCCGCTGGCGATCGAGGGCTCGCGCGTCAAGGTCGCCATGGTGGACCCGACCGACTGGGCCGCCGCGGATGAACTGGCCGTGGTGATCGGCAAGCCGATCTCGCGCGTGCAGATCAGCGAGGAGCACTACGGCGACATCCTGCGCGGTTCCTACGGCGCCACCGCCACGCACATGGCCGCCAAGCTCGGCGGCGGCGAAGTCTCCGAAGACGAGCTGCTCGCCAACCTCCAGGCGGTGGACGCCAGCGATATCCACCGCATGGCCGAGGAGCCCTCGGTCATCAACCTCGTCAACCTGATCATCCTCGAAGCCGTGCGCGGACGGGCCAGCGACGTCCACGTCGAGCCGTTCGATCGCCGCCTCGCGGTGAAGTACCGCGTTGACGGCCTGCTGCGTGAGCAGAACAGCCCGCCCAAGGCGCTGCAGGCCGCCATCACCAGCCGTATCAAGATCATGGGCGGCATGGATATCGCCGAGCGCTACGTGCCGCAGGACGGCCACATCGGCCTGCGTTTCGAGGGGCGCAAGGTCGATATCCGTGTCTCCACGGTTCCGACGATCTATGGCGAGTCGGTGGTCATGCGCATCCTCGACAAGCAGTCGATCACCCTCGACCTCGAGGCGCTGGGCATGTCCGCCAGCGACCGGCGCGAGATGGACCGGCTCATCGACCTGCCCCACGGCATGGTGCTCGTCACCGGCCCCACCGGCTCGGGCAAGACGACCACGCTGTACGCCGCCCTCAGCAAGCTCTATGACCCCAGCCTCAAGATCATCACGATCGAGGACCCCGTCGAGTACGAGCTTTCGGGCGTCAACCAGATCCCCGTGAACCCCGACCGCGGTCTCTCCTTTGCCTCGGGCCTCCGCGCCATCCTCCGTCAGGACCCCGACGTGGTGATGGTCGGCGAGATCCGCGACGGCGAGACGGCGGAGATCGCCGTGCGTGCCGCGCTCACCGGGCACCTGATCTTCTCTACGCTGCACACCAACGACGCTTCCAGCGCCATCGGCCGTCTGCTGGACATGGACATCGAGCCGTTCCTGCTGGCGAGCGTCGTCGAGGCCGTGCTGGCCCAGCGCCTCGGCCGGCGTGCCTGTCAATTGTGTGTTAAGCCCGATCCGATCCCCGAGACCATGCAGCACCGCATCCTTGAGGGCGAGCGGGCCCTGTTCCCGGGCATGATGGCCTTCAAGGGCGCCGGCTGCGAGAAGTGCGAGAACACCGGCTTCCGCGGGCGCTGCGGCTTCTACGAGATGCTGACCGTCACCACCGCCATGCGCCAGGCGGTCACCGGCGGGCGCACCAGCACCCCCGAGATCCTCGCCACCGCCCAGCCCGACCACCTCTCCATGCGTCGCGACGGGCTGATCAAGGCCGCCGCGGGCATGACCACCGTGGACGAAGTGCTCCGCGCCACCCAGGACGCCGAGGATCCGATCAACCGCTGAGTGAATGATGCCGAGCTTTCGTTATACAGCTCTGGGTGCTTCCAACGGCTCCGCGGCCGGCGTGATCGATGCGCCCGACCGCCCCGCCGCCCTGCGCCAGCTCGTCGGCAAGGGCATTACCCCTGCGAGCATCGAGCTGGTCGCGCAGAAGTCCCCCGCCAAGAGCGCACCGCCCCCCGCCGCGCCGACTGCAGCCGCCAACGGGCAGAAGCCCGCATCCCCCGGTGCACCGAGCGTCGCTCCGACGGCCGCCCCCACGCGATCGAGCTTCGGCCGGCGGGCCATGTCTTTGAGCGAGACTGCGAGCTTCATCCGCGAACTTGCCACGGCCGTGCAGGCCGGCTTGCCGCTGGTTCCCGCTCTACGCACCCTCGCCAAGAGCGGCCGCTCCGACGCGCAGAAGACGATGCTGCACCACCTGATCGAGAAGGTGGAAGGCGGCGATTCGCTCGCCAAGGCGACCGCCAGTTGGGGCAAGCCCTTCGACGATCTGGTCATCAACCTCATCAAGGCTGGTGAAGTCTCCGGCAAGCTCCCCGAGGTGCTCCACCAGGCAGCGGATCTGCTCGAGGGCGACCTGCGTCTGCGTCGCTCGGTGATGTCCGCCACGCTCTATCCGGCGATCCTGACCGTGCTGGTCTCCATCGCCATTGTCATTGTCACGACCTTCATCGTTCCGCAGGTGCTCAAGCCGCTGGCGGGGCAGAAGATTGAACTCCCGCTCCCGACACGCATTGTTCAAGGCTTTGCGGCCTTGGTCAGTGGGTACTGGTGGCTGATCATCACCGCGGCGTTCGTCGCCGTCGTGGCGTTCGTGCGGGCCCGCCAGCAGCCGGGCCCGCGCATGTCGATCGACCGCGGGATTCTGCGCATCCCGCTCTTCGGCCCGATGATCCGCGACGCCATGGTCGCGCGCTTCACCAGCACGCTCGGCACGCTCGTCTCCGCCGGCCTTCCCGTGCTCACCGCCCTCCGCCTCACGGCCGATACGCTGACCAACGTCGCCATGAAGGGCGCGGTGCGCGACGTCTGCGACCAGGTTGCCGGCGGCAAGACCATCGCCGAACCCCTCGAACGCACCGGCTTTTTCCCGCCGCTGCTGGTCCAGATCGTCAGCCTCGGCGAACGCTCGGGCCGCCTGCCGGAGTTGCTGCGCCAGGCCGCCGGCTCGCTCGAAGAGCGCACCAACACCCGCGTCAAGGTCGTGACCGCGGTGCTCCCGCCGATCCTCATCGTGGTCGTCGCGTGCATCGTCGGATTTGTCGTCGCCGCCATCATCCTGCCCCTGCTGCAGCTCCAGGAGTCCCTCCGATGAATCGCTTTCAGCGCCGCTTCCTTCGCGCGTTCACCATTGTCGAGATCATCGTCGTCATCATCATCATCGGCGTCCTGGCCGCAGTCGTCGCGCCGCGACTGATCGGCAACATCGCCAAGGGCAAGCGGGCCGCCACCGAGGCCGCCGCCGCCAATGTTGTGCTGGCGGTCAACAACTTCCTGGCCGACGGCAATAAGCTTCCCTCCGGCACCGCCGGCATCGAGTTCCTCCGCGTCCGGCCCACCGACGCGACGACCGACAGTTGGAAAGAGCCCTACCTCGAGAACGATCAGGCCATGCTCGACGCATGGGGCGCCCCCTTCACGATCGTGGTCCCGGGGACCAAAAACGTCACGTTCGACATCATCTCCTACGGCAAGGACGGCAAGCCCGGCGGCGAGGGCGAGGACGAAGACGTCATCAAGCCCTGAGGCCGCAGAAGCGATAGACGCATGCGTGTGCCCAGCCGCACATCCCGCTCAGCTTTCACGATGGTCGAGATCCTCGTCGTGCTGGTGATCATCGGCATCCTCGCCGGTCTGGTGATCCCGCGGCTGTTCAATTCCGGCGACCGGCAGGCCTCGCTCGAGAGCCAGGCCGTCGCCGCGCTCCTCACGGCCGCGGCCCAGCGCGATTCACTCTCCAGCCAGCCGCTCGCGTTGGCCTTCGACCCCGAGCGCAACCGCCTGTCGCTCGAGGTGCTTTCCACCGGTGAAGAGGGTGATGCCGCGGCCGAGTGGATCCCCGCCCCACTGATCCCCCCGGTCATCCTCACCTCCGCCGAGCTGCGCGAGGCCCTCTCCGACGGCCACGCCGTCGCCGCGTCCAAGGAGGCATCGAGCGCCGCCAAGAGCGCCGTCTGGCGCATCGAATTGGGCCAGGCCCAGCAGCGTCCGACGATCACCCTCGTGCTCGGCCACGGTGAGGACCGCGCCTGGCAGCTCGATCTGCTGCCCGGCGAGCTCGCTGCACGCCGCCGCGAGATCCCCGCGACTTCAGGGCCCGTCACGCCCGACACCCGCTCGGAAGACCTCGACGCCACCGGGCGCAGGGAGCAGCCGTGGTGAACGCGCTGCACCGACCATCCCGCCCGCATCGCCGCGGCGTGGCCCTCATCGACGCCATCGTCGCCGCCGTCATCATGGGCGCGGCCCTGGCGGTGATCGTCAGCCTCGGCGGTTCCGCCCTGGCCAGCCAGCGGCTGGGCGAGCAGATCCAGACCGCCGCCATGCTCGCCGACGAGCAGCTCAATCTTGTGCTCGCCCGCGGGGCCGACAACTACACCTCGGCTTTTCTCGTCTCGGGCGATTGCGACGAGCCCTTCCAGGGCTACAAGTTCAAGCTGGATTTCTCCGGCGGCTCCGAGAGCGCACCCTACACCGTCAAGGTCACCATCTCGTGGGATGCCGCCACCGGCCCGCGCGACATCGTCGTCGAGACCCGCATCGCCCCGCGCCCCAACGCCGACACCACGGGGCTCGACCGCCAGCCGATCGACCCCGTCCAGCGCGGCGTGCCGCTCGAAACCGCCCCGGCGGGCACAGGAACGGGAGGAACGCCATGAACCGCCGTCGGGCCTTCACTCTCGTCGAGGTCATCGTCGCGTCCATTTTGGTCGCGATGATCGCCGGCGCGACCACCATCGTCCTTTCGCGGGCCATCAAATCGCGCGATACGGCCATCGCCAAGGAAGAGGCCTTCGGACGCGCCCAGGCCGCCGCCTCGGTCATCGCCCGGGACATCCGTTCGGCCGCCCGCGACGGTGACCTGCGCTCGGCCCTGGTCCGTCTGGTCCCCGGGGGCGGTGCCGAGGCCGCCACCGCCCGCGACGAACTCATCCTGGTCAGCATCACCGGCCGCCCCATCCGCCCGACGCCGGAGAATCCCGAGGGTCCCGCCCACGAGGTGCAGTACCGCGTGGTCGAGGGCGTCCAGACCGACGAAGCCCCATCGTTGTGGCGTCGCGAAGATCCCTACGCCGACGACTACCCCGACGCCGGCGGCATCGCCACGCCCGTGGTCCCCGGCATCAAGGGCCTCAAGCTTGAGGTCTACGACGGCCAGACCTGGACCAACGAGTGGGACTCCGACTCGCTCGGCTACCCCATGGCCGTCCGCCTCACGGTCACGGCCACCAGCACCGTCGGTTCGATCTCCGAGTCACGCACCGCTCGTCAGGTGATCGCCCTCGACCGCACGCCCCCGCCCGTCATGCTCGCCCTTGCGCCCGCTCCGGCGGCCGCGACCGGCGGCAATACCACCACGCCCACGGGCGGCGGCGGTGGGGGCGGCGGCGGCGGGGCGTCGACGATGGTCACGATCGTCTTCTGCTCCTGCTCTTTTTCCGCGGGCGGGGCCACGGCCGGGATCAGCAGCAACAGGAATGCGGCTACGTGCAGCGCGATGACGAAAGCGATACCGATGATGCGCGACCAGTTCAAGCCCGGTTGCTCTTCGTCGCGGTACCTGTTGTTAATGACCAGTTGTTCAGCCATGCGCCAGTGAACTCAGTTCTTGGGCCGACGGTGCGGCGCCATCAAATTTGGGGGCCCGCAACCGTTTCCGGCGCGGGGGTGTCGAGCTTATACCAATCTTCCACGCCTGTACCATCTTTTCAGGGTGCCGGAGCTCTAATTTCCAGGTCTCGCACTCAGGGCAAGGCGATGATTTTCTTTGCCTCTTCGGGTTTTTTGATGCCTTTTGCCAGCGCCGACTTGGCCGCCTGCTTGGCTTCGGGAATGCGGTTTTCCTGCCACAGCACCTTGGCCAGGTTCAGATAGGTTTCGCCGTCGTTTGACAGCGGCGCGGCTTTCTGCCATGCCTCGATCGCCGGCGCGATCTGGTCGGAGTAGTAGTAGGACTGCGCCAAGGCCAGGTAGGTCTGCTGGTCGGGTTTGAGCACGCCCTTCTGCATGCCGTCGTTGATCACCGCGATGACTTCCTTTTCCTTGCCGTCCATGTTGGCGTAGGTGGTGTAGAGCTGGCGGTATTCCTTCTCGTCGGTCATCTGGCCGGAGGCGCGCAGTTTTTCGAGGATGGCCGCGGCCTGGTCGTACTTGTCCGCCTGCAGATAGACGCTGGCCAAGTTCATCTGCGCCTTCTTGTCGCCCGGCGATTTGGCGGCGATCTTCTCCGCCATCTGCGTGGCCTCGGCCGACTGGCCGGCTTCGGCGTAGGACGCCATCAGCAGCTGCTGCCAGTTGTCCTTGGGCTCGGGCGAAGCCTCGATGGCCTGTTTCAGCACCGGAATGGCTTCCGCGTATTTCTCTTGCTGGTACAAGGCCTGGCCCTTCAGCACCAGGTCTTCGGGTTTCTGCGACTTGGTTTCGGCGAAGTAGCGGTCTAGCGTGACCATGCCTTCGGCGAATTGTTCTTCCTGCAGTTGCAGACCGGCCAGCATGTACATCAGCTGGTAGTGGCTGTTGTTGTCCAGGGCGTTCAGCTGCACCGCCTGCTTCAGATAGGCGATCGTTCCGGGAATATCGTCCAGGTTGTAGGCGGCCTGCGAAGCGAGCTGCGCGGCAACGGCCTTGTCGTAGTCGGTGGCTGCCGGATTGGCCAGAAGCTCATCGGCCTGGCTGCGGGTGGCTGCGAAGTCGTCCTTGTTGTACACCTCCACCAGCTTCTGCAGCTTGCTTTGCAGCTTGGGCGCGCCTTTGGCCTTGGGCTCTTCGCGGGTGGCGTTGGGATACATGTTTTCCTGCTTCTTGCTGCTGCGCTCCGAGCGTTCGCGCGTCTGCGCGTCGGCGCTGACGGCGGCCGTGCCCAGCAGGCTGACGATTGCCAGGGAAAGCAAAGCTTGTTTGCAGTTGCGGAACAGCATGGGGATCACCTCTTTGGGACTGCGGAGACCGGGTTGAACGCCGCCGGCCTGGGCACGGGGGCGGCAACGCTAACAGAAACGGCTATGGCTCGGAAACAGGGTTGGGTGGTGCAAAGCAGCAATTTGCGTTCACCCGCACTTCGGAACTCGCCCGGAAGCGCGCGCCTGCTGGTAGGCGGGCGCCAAGGTTCCGGCACGGTTGCGCAGTTCCTGAATGCGGGATTGCGGATTGGGGTGGGTGGAGAGCCATTCAGGCTGACGGCCGCCGCCTGCGGCGATCATGTTCTGCCATAGGTTGACGGCTTGGGCGGGATCGAAGCCGGCTTCGGCCATCAAACGCTGCCCCACTACATCGGCCTCGGTTTCCTGCGCACGCGAGCCCGGAAGCAGGAAGCCGGTCTGCGCCAGCAAACTCCCGCCCTGGGTCGCCAACGTGCCGTAATCGCCGGCCAAGGCGCCGAGCAGCTGCACGGCGCCCGAGGCGCCCATCTGCCGGGTGATGCGTTCGTCATGATGGCGTTCGACGACGTGTCCGATCTCGTGCGCCAGCACCGCCGCCAACTGGTCCTGATTCTTGGCCACAGTGAAAATGCCGGTGTTTACGCCCACCTTGCCGCCGGGCAGCGCGAATGCATTGGGTTCTTTATCGGCGAACAGAGCGGTTTCCCAGGTCACGCTCCGGGCCTGCGGCGGCAATTGCCGAACCAGCGCATTGACCACGCAGCGCACGTAGGCGTTCTGTTTGGCGTCGTTGCTCAGCGGGCCCTTGGTTTTCGCCTCGACGAAAGCCTGCGCTCCCAACTGGTTGAGCTGCTGTTCCGAGACGCCGCCCACGTACTGCCTGCGGCCCGTGGAAGACGTTGTGGTGGCGCAAGCCGCCAGCCCGGCAATGATCGCAGCCGATAGTAACCAGTGTTTCATTCAACGCCCCTCCGGTGAATGCAGAGTTTGGCGAGTGACGTCTTAACTTTTCGTCAAACCACTGGCTTTCAGCTGCCTGAGGAGAGGTTCAACAGCACCAGCGCTATGGCATTGTTCAGCGCGTGGGCGCCGATCGCGGCCCAGAGGGTGCGCGTACGCCAGTAGACGAACGCGAAGGCGGCGCCCATGAATGCGTAGGTCAACCAGAGCACGCCCGTCGCCTGCCAGCTGTTGCCCGTGGTGCCGGGGATTTCATGCATCAGCGCGAAAGCGGCGCTGCTCAGCAGCACGCCCAGCCAGGGACGTCCGGACGCCCACAACCTGCCGAACAGCACCCTGCGGAACAACAGTTCTTCGTAAGCCGGCGCCAGCAATACCCCGAACAGCAGCATGAAGGCCGGGCTTGCGACGAACGCCGCTTCGATCAGCGCAAGGTTGGTGGGTTGGGGTTCGATGCCGAAATGCTGGCCCAGGAAACTCAGGCCCGAACTGACCACGAAGGTGACCGCGGCGGTCGCAGCCACCCAGCCCCAGGTACCCAGGCGCCGGGCGGCCTGTCGGGAAACCATGCGCTCATCGCGCGTGGCCCGGCGGCGCCAGTAATACACCAGCAACGCCGCGCCACCGGTGCTGATCAGGGTCATCCAGATCATGGCGATAGCGCCGGGCTCGCCCAGCGCCCGCATGACGCTGGCCGGATCGGTAGCGCCGCCCTGGACGGCGATCTGCACGCCCTTCAACGCGGCCCAGACCGCTCCAC
>JBOHNM010000022.1:0-34633 GCA_050730675.1 Phycisphaerales bacterium
TCTCGCTCGGCGTGCTGGGGATGACGATCCCGAAGGAGTTCGGCGGGCTGGGGATGGGGATCACCAGCTACAACCGTGTGCTGGAGCGGATCGGCTTCTACTGCGGTTCCACCGCCGTCATGGTCTCGGCGCACCAGTCGATCGGGTGCAAGGCGGTCATGCTCTTCGGCAACGCGGAGCAGAAGGCGAAGTGGCTCCCGCGGCTGGCGAAGGACTGGCTGAGCGCGTTCTGCCTGAGCGAGCCGAACGTGGGGTGCGACGCGGGCGGACAGGAGACGAATTTCACCAAGACCGAGGACGGCGAGTTCTACATCATCAACGGCGAGAAGAAGTGGGCGACCAGCGGGGCGATCTCGGGATTGTTCACGGTGATGTGCCGCCAGAACCAGCCGGACGGCAAGGGGAAGATCTCCGCACTGGTGTGCCACCCGGACATGCCGGGCGTGGAGATCTACCAGAAGAACCGTTCCAAGTGCGGCATCCGCGGCACCTGGCAGGCCCGCATCCGGTTCCACAACGTGCGGGTGCCGAAGGCGAACCTGCTCGGGCAGGAAGGGCGCGGGCTACAGATGGCGCTGTCGTGCCTGAACTTCGGGCGGTGCACGCTGAGCGCGGGGATGCTGGGCGGGGCGCGGCGTGTGCGCGACCAGGCAACCAAGTGGGCGACGACGCGGTTCCAGTTCGGCGCGGCGCTGGCGGACAAGGAGCTGGTGCGTCAGCGGATCGCGCGCATGGCGGCGTACGACTACGCGATGGACGCGGTGCTCTATATGACGACCGCGATGCTCGACCGCAAGGACGATGACATCCAGGTCGAGACGGCGGTGTGCAAGGTTTTTTGCTCCGAGTACGGCTGGCGCGTGACCAACGACGGCATGCAGATCATGGGCGGCGAGAGCTACATGTCGGAGA
Source organism: Phycisphaerales bacterium (assembly GCA_050730675.1). GTDB lineage: Bacteria > Planctomycetota > Phycisphaerae > Phycisphaerales > UBA1924 > JBOHNM01. The sequence continues at coordinate 913 of JBOHNM010000022.1, forward strand.
ACGAGGTGGAGCGGGTCTTCCGCGACTCGCGGATCAACCTCATCGTCGAGGGCGCCAACGAGGTGATGCAGTCGTACATCTTCGGCTACGGCGGCAAGCAGCTCGCCGAGCAGATGCTGGGCATCCGCAGCGCGCTGATGCGCGACAAGGACGAGGGGTTCGCGAGTTACCTGATCAAGGCGGCGAAGAACTCGCTGCGTCCGAAGGTGATGAAGATCGCCATCCCGCTGGGGATGGAGGTGTTCATGGGGATCCGGAGGCGGTCGCCGGTGATCACGCGGCTGGTGAACGCGGAGCTGAAGCCGTACGCCGAGCGGCTGGCGTCGCTGGTGCGCGAGCAGACGTATTTGTTCAAGCACACCAGCTATCGATTCCAGGAGGAGACACTCAAGCGCCAAGCCGTGCAGGCGCGGCTGGCGGACAGCGCGATCCTGCTGCACGCGGCGCTGTGCACGCTGGCGAAGCTGGACCTGGACCTCAAGACGCACGCGGGCAACGGGGCGTCGGACATCGAATTCCAGCGGGACAAGGCCGCGGCGATCCATTTCTTTGATCTGGCCGAGGTGGAGATCAAGTCGCGGTTCCGCGAGTTGACGGTGAACGCGGACGACACGATGCTGCCGGCGGCGGACATCTGCCTCAAGCACATCGAGTCGCTGGCGCCGGACTCGTTCATCATCCCCGAGAAGACGCCGACGGCGCAGCGCGGCAAGGGTCGCACGCCGAAGCAGGACGGGATCAAGCAGTTCCCGGGCACGCCGACGGTGCCGCAGCCGCACGGGGCGATGTCGAACGCGTGAGGCGGGTTGGTGGAGCCACAGCAGAGTGCTCGATGGCGGTTGGTTGAGTGAGGCTGAAATACAAGAGCCCCGAGCGGAGTGCTCAGGGCTCTTTTCATTGGCGTTTGCGAACGTTGAGCCCGGTCACTCCTTGACGAGCGTCAGGCCGTCGATGGGCTTCTCCTCGACGTGGCCGGGGTGGTACATGTCCATGTACACCTCGATCTGCTGCTTGCCGAGCACGACGATGTAGATGTCCATGATGTGACCGTCGGGGCCTTTGCCGGTGGAGCCGCGGCGGTTGATCTTGGGGACCTCGCCGTTGGGGCCGCGCAGGCGGGTGAGGTATGCACGCTCGCCCTCGGGCATGTCGCACTTGACGGGGTTTTCCTTCGAGCCGAGCTGCTGGCCGGTGGGCGAAGCGAGTGCGCCGGCGGCGGCGGCGGGTTTGGTTTCCGGCTTGGCGGTGTTCTCGGCGGCGGCGGCACCGGGGGGCACCAGGCGGCAGATGCGGTCATCGCCGTTGCCGGGGGTGTTGCGTCCGTCCTTGTTGCTGGTGCTGAAGTAGATGTAGCCGTCGGGCCCGACGTTGACGGCGCGGATGCGGCCCATATCCGTGACGATCCGCTCCTGATTGGCGACCTTCTTGCCGTCGAGGGTGATCACGATGATGCCGGGGCGCTGCGGCGGGATGCCGCCGAGCGCGCCGACCAGCACGCGGCCCTTCCACTGCGGGAACTTGTCTGCGTTGTAGAACTTACAGGAGGCGGGCGCGACGACCTGGGCCCAGTCGATGAGGGGCATCTCCATGCCCTCCTTCGTGTCGGCGCCCGCGATCACGGGCCACCCGTAGTTCTTGCCCTTTTCGATGAGGTTGAACTCGTCGTGCCCGCCGGAGTTCTTGTACTCGCTGGACGGGCCGTGCTCGGTCTCGAACAGCAGGTTGGTGCCCGGTTGCCAGTCGATGCCCTGGCTGTTGCGGATGCCGAAGGCCCAGATCTCGCCGCGAGTGTTGGGCTTGCCGGCGAAGGGGTTGTCGGCGGGAATGGATCCGTCGTCGTTGACACGGAGGATCTTGCCGCCCAAGGAGTTCATGTCCTGGGCGAGCTTGCCCTCGAACCGTTCACCGGTCGAGATGTAGAGCTTGCCGTCGGGCCCGAAGCGGACGGAGCAGCCGGCGTGGTTGGAGCCGCGCCGCGCGGTCGCGGGAATGCCGCTGAGGATGACCTTGTCCTGGGTGATCTTGCCGCCGGCTTCCTTGAGGCGGACGACGCGCACGTCGTTGCTGGGGCTGTCGCCCGACTCATCTTTGTGTCCGTACGCGATGTAGATGTAGCCGTTGGTCTTGAAGTCCGGGTGGAGGCAGATGCCCATGAGGCCGATCTCGCCGCCGGTGCGGATGTCACCGACGGTGAAGACGGGGTTGGCGTCGAGCTTGCCGGCGCTGATCTGGCGGACCTTGCCGCCGCGCTCGGTGAAGAGCATGCGGCCGGTGTGGTCCCAGCACATGTCCCAGGGAACGCTGAGATTGTCCGCGATGGTCTCGACCTTGTACGCCGGGGCGGATGCCGCGGCGGCGGGGGCCGCGGGCTTTTCGGCGGGCTTGGCCGGTGCGGCGGGCTGGGCGAGGGCGAGGCCCCCCCCCGCACACGTGAGAACGGCTGTGACGATGACGAGGTTGGCGTTGCGCATAGGCGCCAGTGTATCAGGCGGCGCTCGCGGTCAAGCGTTCAGGTCCAGGCGCGGCGGCGAGGGCTTCTTCGCGGGCGGCGCGGGCTTGCTGCCGGGCTTTTGGGCCGCGCCCTTGCCGGCCTTGAGCGCATCGGCGGAGAGGTCCACGACCTCGCTGTGGTCGGGGTCGTGCTCTGGTTCTTTTTCGCCCTGCTGGCGCTTGCGGCGTTTGCCGTCCTGGCCGGCGCGCTCCGCGGGCGGCAGGTGCGGTTCCGTCGGGCGGATCGGGCTGGAGCCGAACACGCTCATCCGGGCGGTATCGGTCGGTCGGGGCGACGGGCTTCAAAGAGGTCTTCAAAGACCCAGGGTGTTGATGCCGCAATCGACGAAAATCGTCTCGCCGGTGACGCCGCTGGAGAGGTCGCTGGCGAGGTAGAGGGCGGTCTTGCCGACATCCTCGCCCTCAACGTTGCGGCGGAGGGGGCTGTTGGCGGCGACGTGGTCGGTGAACTTTTCGGCCCCGCCGACGGCGCTGCTGGCGAGGGTGCGGAGGTAGCCGCCGGATATGGAGTTGACGCGGATCTTGTCGGGGCCGAGTTCCCACGCGAGGTAGCGGGCGCTGGACTCGAGGCAGGCCTTGGCGACGCCCATGACGTTGTAGCCGGGGACGACCTTGTCGCCGCCGTAGTAGGACATGCACATGATTGAGCCGCCGCCGGAGCGGGCCATGATCGGGCGGGCGCGGCGGGCCATGGCGACGAGGGTGTAGGCGGAGATATCGATGGCCTGTAGGTAGGCGGCGCGCGGGGTTTCCACGAACTTGCCGGCCGCGAGCCACTCGCGCTCGGCGAAGGCGATGGAGTGGACGAGGAAGTGCATCGCGTCGAACTTTTCGGCGTAGCGGGTGAAGACGGTGTCGAGGTCTTCGTCTTTCGAGGCGTCGAGCGGGACCATCCACGGGTCCTTGACGCCGAGGGCATCGACGGAGCGGCGGGTGCGGTGCTCGTTCTTCTCGCCGGGCAGGTGCGTGAAGGCACAGCGGGCGCCGGCCTCGATCAGGCTCTTGGCGATGTGCCAGGCGTAGGAGCGTTCGTTGGCGATGCCGACGATGAGGCCGGTTTTTCCGGCGAGGAGGGTCATGGCCCAGCATAGGAATGAAGTGGCCGAGTGGCAAAGTCGGCGGATGGCCGGTGACCGCGAGGTGTGTTTCGCTATCCTCCGGGCATGGGTGAAGACACGACCACGCTGCGCGAGTTCTATGACGAGTTGCGGAAGACGGGGCTCATCACGCGCCTGGTGGAGTTGGCGCGGGATGAGGACCTGGGCGATGGCACCGGGGCGGGGGATGTGACGACCGAGGCGTTTGTGCCCAACTGGGTGCGCGGCGAGGCGAAGATCGTTTTCCGGCAGGCGGGCGTCGTGTGCGGGCTGGAGATCATCCCGGAGATTCTGCACGCGTTCCGGGCGGATGTGGACCTGGAGCCGCGGGCGCAGGATGGGGACAAGGTCGAGGCTGGCGCGGTGGTGGCGACGCTGGTGGGCCGCACGGGGGCGATGCTGACGGCCGAGCGGACGATCCTCAACTTTGTGATGCGGCTGTCGGGCGTGGCGACGCGGACGGCGGCGTTCGTGGACAAGGTCAAGCACACCGGGGCTGGGGTCTACGACACGCGCAAGACGACGCCGGGGCTGCGGGTGCTGGAGAAGTACGCCGTGCGCTGCGGCGGCGGGCGCTCGCACCGGCTGGGGCTGTGGGATGCGGTGCTGATCAAGGACAACCATCTCGCCAGCCTTCGAGAGAACGTGAGCTTCACGGAAGCGGTGCGCGAGGCGGTGCACCAGGCACGGCAGGGCGCTGGGCCTTATGGGCTCAAATTCGTGATGCTGGAGGTGGACCGGATCGAGCAGCTCGAGCAGTTGCTGGCCGCGCGGGGGGCCGGGGTGGACATCGTGCTGCTTGACAACATGGGGCCTGATGACTTGCGGCGCGCGGTGACGATGCGGGATGCAGCCAAGGCGCCCCTGGAGTTCGAAGCGTCGGGCGGGGTGACACTGGAGACGATCAGGGCGATCGCCGAGACGGGGGTGGAGCGGATCAGCGTCGGAAGCCTGACGCACGGGGCTGTGGCGTTGGATGTGGGGATGGATGTGTGAGGCGGGAAGACACTCACCGCGGAGGTGCAGAGAGCGCGGAGGAAGGCATCTACGAGCCCCGACCGTCAGGGAGGGGTCTTCAAGGCGTTTCACCACAGAGGGCACAGAGATCGCAGAGGAAGACAAAAGGCGGGGAAGGGGACAGAGAAGACGGGGAACAAGAAGAAGGGAAACGGCACGCGGCAGGCGAACCTGGCGAGCCCCCCACTTCCCCTCCATCCTTGGCCGCCGCAGAGGGTCGCGGGAAACGCAGCACGCTGCGAGAGTCAAGACCATTGATGCGAGTGCGCCGGAAGTTTGTCAAATTCGGGCGCGATGCGCGATCGGTGGGGTCTGCCTCGGACTGGGTGCGTTCGGACCGTCTGCGGCGGGTTTCTCCGGTCGGCGCGGCTGTCATACACGCGCCGGATCAGGATCACGATCGGCGGGGCTGTCCCCAAACACCTCGGTCGTGTCGGGCAGAAGTATGCCGCGGGCGGAGGCGGTTGGGGTGAAGGCGGGGTAAAAGGGGGTTTAAGGTGAGGTGAAGATCACGAGGCACCGCGGGGAGTCGTCGGGGATTGCTGCTGCGGGGCGAGAAGCGAGTCGGCCGCACGCGGCGGGGCGTGTGATGCCGCATTCATCGTTGTCTCATCGGCGGACTCATGCGCGCCGGGAATAATGCTGCTCCGCATCGATGACTCGCGGCATCCATTACGGTTCATCGCAAGGAGTTCACCGGTGGATCATCCCGTGCTCTCCGATCACGCAGTTTCCTTCCCTCCATGTACCGCCGCACTTGCCGGCAGTTCGACGCCGCGCTGCTCGCCGATCGATCCGGGCGAGGGGGCGCGCTGGACCCGCCAGCTGCGAGAGATCTCAGTGGGGGCGACGGAGGAGTCGTTCGATCCCTCGCGCGGGCCGCGCGGGCATCCGCATGATTCTGTGGCACGGCTTTATCGGCGGTGACGACGACCCTGCACGCGAGGCCCCCCACCAACCACATCGCCCACCTCATCACCGTGTGCCGCATGATCATTTGGACAAATGGACGCCGCCAGGTCTGCTTGCCGTTCGTCACCGCCGCCCCCCACCATCCGCACCTGCTTTCGCATCCCAACTCGCACCCCCACCCACGTTCGACGGGCGGCTCCCAGGCGAATCCCGGTGATCCGCGCTGGGATCTGTGGCCCGCACTCCGGCCGCGGCGGTGCGCCGTGCCTGGCGCGCCCGTCGCCGACAGGGAGCACGGGGGGACGCAGGCATCGCACTTCGCGTGGTCGGGCACGCCTGCGCCCCTTGCACCCATGGACTGGCTGCGCTGGGCCGGCAACGTGATCCTGGGGCTCATCGTCGTGCTCGCGATGATGAGCGCCCTGGTGATGCTGCTGGGCGGCGGCATGAACACGGGCGGCGCGGCGGGATGGGGCGTGGGAATAGGCGGGGTCAGGGCCGAGACACGGAATTCAAGCGGGACGGGCGGCGGCGGAGCTGCAGGGCGCCCGTGACGGCCTTGGTTGTTGGAGTCGCGAGCCCCGACCGTCAGGGAGCGGGCCACTTCATGGCCGCGGCGAGGTCCGTGTGGGCGGAGGGCGCGGGGGGACGGCGGCGGCGGAACGCGACCGCGCCGGCCAGGGCCATCGAAACGCCCGCGGACGGGCTGGGGACGGCCTCGAACGAGAAGTCGTCGTAGATCAGGCCGCCGCCGCCGTAGCTGCTGTCGATATCGGTCTGGTTGAGGGGCGGGACGATCTCGATGCGGGTGATGGCGGCGTAGGCGGAGAGATTGACCAGGACGGAGCCGAAGCCGAAGGTGTTGGGAAGGGCGGCAAGGCCGATGATGTCCTGAACACCCAGGAGTGTGTTGCCGGAGTAGACGTTGACGCGGGCGATGACGCCGTACTCGTTGGCCGCGGCGGCGAGGAACGTGAGCCCGTTGACGGGGGATGTGAAATCCACGTAGACGTTGCGGGTGTTGGCCGAGCCGCCGCCGATGGGGGCGGCCCCAAGCACGTTGGGGGAGCTGGTGTTGTCCATGCCGTTGTAGGGGAAGGTCTGGGTGATGTAGCCGGGCTCGGAGGAGAAGAGGGCGGCGGGGTACTGGTTGCTGACCTGGGTCCAGGAGGGGATGTTGTCGAAGTCGATGATGTCGGCACGGACGGACGGGGTGGCCAACAGGGTGCTGCATGCGCACAGAATCACGGTTCGCATAGGGGGCTCTCTCTCTCTTGTTCGATCGCTGGCTTGCTCTCTCTGGCTCTCGGATTGGATCTGTCGATCCGTTGGCACGGCATGGCGAATACGCGGTGCGTGGCGGGGGGAGTCTACCACAGGTTGGGTAGTGTGCAAGGTGGCCAGGGGGTGGCGGATAGCCTGCCGTCGGTACGCGTGAGCGGCGCCACCCGACGGACAGGGAGCGGGTCATTTCAAGGCCACGGCGAGGCGCATCGCAAGGTCGGCGCGGTTGTAGCGGGCGGCGGCGCAGAACGCATCAACGTCCTCGTCCCGCTTCTTTCGATCACTCCGCCCGTGCGTCGGATCGTCCAACTCGACAATGAGCACGGGCTTGGTCATCGCTGGGTCGCACAAGAGGAAGTCCACGTGCTTGCGGTCGATGCTGTTCCGCGCGGTCGTTGCCGCCGAACGGTTGCCGCCGGTCTTGGCGGTATCTACTTCGATCACATCTGCCAGCCGCACCTTGGCGAGGAGGAGGGGCAGCTGCGGCTTGGCCATCGTCGTCGTGAGGAGCGGCATCGCCCGCCGCAAAGCAGGGAAAAAGGCCCGCTCGCCCGGCGTCAGTACGCCATCGCCGATGCGGTACGGCGGGGCCGGCCCATCGGTGTCGGCGGCCGCTTTGTCGCCCTTGCCGGGCTTCAGCATGCCCAGCCTGTGGGCGACGAGCCAAAGCAGGCCGATGCCCACAAAGAGCACGGCGAACAGGCCTGCCAGCTTGACAAGATCGCCCATCAGTGCGGCTCCGGTTTGACCCGCACGGCCGCGGGCGGCCGAGGATACCACATCGCGGCGCGACACACCGGCGTGGTGAAACAGCTACCGCCCACGCGATGCAGAGCGCCCCGGCTGGGTGCCGGGTGTGGGGAGAAGGGTCCTCGACTCCACAGCAGGCGCAGTTCGCGGTAATAGACCTCCCGACCCAGGTTCAACGTGTCGCCACCCCACCATCATCGCTCGGCACGCCGCGGCGTCGTACCGCGGCACCCGACTCCGTTGAGCGTGCGGGGAGTGCCGGGCCACCAGCCGGAGTCGTTATTCTGCTTGGATGCCAACCCACGACGGCGCAGGTAATTGGAAGCCGATCACACCGCTCATGCCGCCAAAGGGGCAACGATCGCCCATCCGCATCGGCATGCACGAACTCCTCCGCGCAGGCGGAGCCGATGGCGTGAAGGAAAGCGGTCTCCGCGGGCTGAGGTGGCTAGACGGCTTTGCATCGCACAAGCTTGCGAAGGCCATGCAGTATCTCTCTGGGGAGACGGGAATCATCATCGAGCGACTCGGTGGGGACGACAAACGCACGCCTCCTTCAGCGTGGCGCGTTGCGCCGACACAGACGCACAGCACGCAGTTGCGAGGCGCCATCCGGCTGAAGGATGATCGCGCGGCACGCCCCCCTGGCCGCCGCTGGACCCGCGAGGAACTGATCGCCGCCCTCTCTCTCTACTGCCGACTCCCGTTCGGCCAGTTGCACGCCAGCCAGCCCGACATCTCCGCGATGGCCGCGGGGATGGGGCGGACTCCTGCCTCGGTCTCGATGAAGCTGTGCAACTTTGCCAGCCTCGATCCAGAGTTGCAGGCCCGCGGGATCAAAGGGCTTGACGGGGCATCGAACCTCGATGAGCAGGTGTGGGATGAGTTCTACGGCAAGTGGGAAACGCTGGCTGAAGCGGTGAGTGAGGAGCAGGAAGGAGCGCTCATGCTGCAAGGGGCATCGGCGGTGAAGGGGAAGAAGCCGCGGGCGATGCTGACGCCCCCAAGCGTCACCGAGGGGCGGGCATCGGTGAAGGTGCGGCGTGGGCAGACATTCTTCCGGCAGGCGGTGCTGGCGGCGTACGACGGTAAGTGCTGCATCACCCGGATCGCCGTGCCGCGGCTGTTGCGGGCGAGCCACATTGTGGGGTGGGCTGCCGATGACGGGCACCGGGTCAACCCCTGCAACGGGCTCGCGCTCAACACGCTGCACGATGCGGCGTTTGAGGGGAGCGGCGACGGCGACGAGCGGCGGCCGCTGATGACATTGGATGAGAAGTGCCGCGTCGTGCTCTCGAAAAGCCTCAAGGGGACGATGCCAGGCGAGGTTTATGAGGCGTGGTTTGAGCGGTTCGAGGGGAAGAGGATTGCTGAGCCGGAGAAGTTTGCACCAGATGCCGGATGTCTGGAGCGGCATCGGGCGCGGTTTGTTGGCTGAGGGAAGTCGCGTTCTTGCTTGCGCCCGAGACTGTTGTTTGAGGGGTTTCCCCTGGAATTGAGGGCTCGCTTTTGGCTTGCGAGTTTGCCAGGCTTGTGCGATGCCAACGGGAAGAACCAAGTCGAGTCGTGCGAAGCGTCACTTCATCGTCCGCATCGAGAGCTACGAGGGGCGGGACACACATCTTCGATGCGGAGACGATGACGGCGAACAGGACTTCCTGTATTGCGTGGTCGTCGTGGGCAACGATGGAGAAGCTGCGATCGTGGACAACGGGTACCGGTCGCATAGCGAGGCGGCGGCGGCTTGGCCCGAAGCGGGAGAGGGCACAGCGTCAAGGGAGTGAACGCAGAACCGATGTCGCCGATGCGATCAAGATAGCAAGCGGCGCGGGCCTGTCAAGGTGGCATTGTAGGCCGCAGGCACCTTTTTGTTGTGATGGGTGGCTTAGGTCGAGTGGCACTGTCGCCCCTCCGGGGCTTGGAGTGTCGCATGGCTCATGACCGTGGGCTGACGCCTACGGCAACGTACTGACGCCCAACTGGGGCGTTGGGAGGTGTGAGGTGGTTGGGGCTTGAACTCTTGTGCGAGGCGGGGAGGCACAAAGGGGAGACACGGCACGCTGCGCCGTGGAGATGACGCGGGACACGCGCTCACTGCGTTCGGGGCTTGTAGCGAGGCGGGGTGCTTGAGCGGCGCACCCACCGCAGCTTCGCCGATTTGGACCGCGGGTTGTCCTTCTTCTCCCGCTCGCTCGCCACGATCGGGTCGCGGGTCTCTTCCAAGTAGATCGCATTGCGGAAACCCTCTCGGAAGGCGTTCTTCACGCGGCGGTCTTCGCCGCTGTGGAAGGTGATGATGGCGGCGAGGCAGCACACACGCAGGCAGGACACAGGAAACCCGCTCACTTTCGTTCGGGGCTCGTTGCGGGTCTGCTCACTGCATGGAAATTTCGGGGAAGTCGGCCAAGAGACCGCGAGATTGGCGAGTCGCGGTTAGAGGCTATTCGCAGGAGTTGGACGGAATCCGATCAGATCTGGGTCACGGCGTGCAGGGTGCGAAGAACTGGGCGAGAAAGTAGACGAGATCGTCGGCGGTGAGGACGCCGTCGAGCGTCGGGGAACCGCCGAGGCCGACGAGGTCGGCGACGGCGATGTTGCCGGCGAAGAACTGCGAGAGGTAATAGACCAGGTCGTCCGCGGTGAGCACGCTGTCGTAGCTTGGCGACCCGCCCAGGCCGGCGACATCGGCCGCGTTGCAGGGGCAGATGGGCCGGAATGTCGCGATGTAGCCCGCGGCTTTGCCGCCGGCCATATAGAAATCGCCGCCGACCTTCACGTCGCCGTTGGGGAGCAGCGCGAGCGCGCGAATCTCTCCTTGTGTGCCGGGAAGGATCGATCGCCACGTGTTGCTGGAGAGGTCCACCCGCGCGAGGTTGCCGGCGGCTTGGCCACCGGCGCTGAGGAACAGGCCGCCGGCCAGGAGTGAGCCGTCGGGCAGCAGGGTCATCGCCCAGACATTTCCCGCGCCGGCTCCAATGGGTGACCAAGTGTCCGTCCCAGGCGTCCAGCGTGCGATGGCGTTGGCCTGGATGCCACCGATGACGGTGAACGCTCCTCCGACCACGATGTCTCCGTTGGAGAGCCGCACCATCGACCGCACGGTGCCGCCGGTGCTCATGATCGGCGTGCCGAGCGCTTCCCAAAGTCCGGTTGAGGCCCTCCAGCGGGCCACGCCCCGGGCATTCACGCCGCCGATGTTGGTGAACGAACCGCCGATGAGCACATCGCCGTTGGGAAGGGTCAGTGCCGTCTGGATCGTGGGCACGCTCGTGCCGTTGAGCACCGTCCACGTGTTCGACGCCGCGTCGTATCGCTGCAGGCCAGCGGTCGTCATGACCGCGAGATCGCCATCGGCGAACTTGCCCAGTGAATAGTAATAGTCCGAAAGACTCCGACCCGGATCGACCCACACGTCGGCCGCCTCGTCCCAGCGCGCGATCCGCACGACCGGCGTCCCGCCCGCGAATGAGAACGAACCGATCGCCATCACATCACCGTTGGGCAGGGCCGACAGACCGGTGATCGGGGTGTTCGTGCCCGTGCCCATCGGCACGTAAGAACCGAGCGCCGCGCTCCACTTGGCCGCGCGTGTCGCTCGGACGCCGCCGATGACCGTGAAGTCGCCGCCGACAACATAGTCCCCACCGCTGAGGGCGATGAGCGACCAGACCGAAGCGTCCGTTCCGGGAACGAGCGCCGCCCATGTGGCCGTGTTCCCGTCCCAGAGCGCCACGCGCGTCGCGGCAAGTCCCGGCGCCGGGGCCTGGGTGCCGCTACCGACGTACGTCTGGTCGCCGCCGATGAGGTACTTGTTCCCGGGGAGCACCTCGAGTGTGAAGACCTGACCGGTGACTCCAGTCGTGATCGGAACCCAGGAGCTTGATCCCGCGTTCCAACGGGAGACACAACTCAGCCCGCTGACTGTGCCGCACATCAGGATCTCGTTCGCGGGCGAGAGCCTGAGCGATTGTGGAGAAGATGCGTTCGACCCCATCGGCGCCCACATGCCGGTCGAAGCGTTCCATCGGGCGGTGTTGACCACATCGACGCCGCCGATCATCGTGAACGCGCCAACGGCGGCGAGATCGCCGCCAGGGAGCGTCAGGACCGACCGGATCGTCGTCGAGACGGTGACGATGCTCATGTTCGATGCGGCGCCGGTCGTGAGGTTGAAGCGGCAGATCGCGGTGTTGGGATCCGAAGGTATTGCTGCGCCCGCCGCGACCAAGTCGCCGTCCGACAGGAACGCCATCGTCCTTACGATGCCGGGGGCGGAGTTGGTGAAGCTCGTCCACGTGTTTGTTGACGGCCGCCACCGGACAAGATTGCGCGCCGTGACCGAGGCGTAGGTGAACTGGCCGCCGATGATTACGTCCCCATCCGGCATCACCTTGATGTCGTAAATCGTGGCATCGTCGAAGGAGTTCAAGCGGATGTCGCCGACGGCGGACCATTGCCCGGAGGCCGGGCTCCACCTGGCCAGGTTCTTGGAATTGACGCCGCCGATGGCGTTGAACCTTCCGCCCACCAGGACGTCCCCGTCAGGAAGGAGGGCCAGTGCCCGGACGTTCCAACCTCCGCAGCAGAAACCGGTCGCGGCGCCGAGGGCAAAGAACTGCTGGTTCGTCGGGCTCCATCGAACGATCCCGCTCGCGGTAACCGTCCCGGCGGCCTGAAAGTCCCCGCCCACGATGATTTCACCGTTGGGCATCTGCAGGGTCGCGTAGGCCTTGTTCGTACCGGCGACGATATGCCCGAGGCCCGGAGCGCCACCGTCGGGAATCAGCTTGCCGGGGCACGTTTGCGCTCCGGCCGAGCCCGCGGCCAAGAGTCCGCAGAAAACGGCCAACAACGACAGCATCCTCGCTCCACACGCGTGCAAACCAAGGTCGAACGGCGATCTTGTCGTGCTCATGGGTTCTCCCGCTGCTGGTAGTGGGTACGAACTTCCCGGAGAAGCGTACACCATCGGCAGAAACGTGCATCCCCGTTTCCAATCGTTCAACGGCTCTGTCCTCGAGGTCCTCGGTCCTCTCGCGCTCGCAGAGTGTTTGGGACCTACGCATTTCGCGATCGACGCGGCCGACGATGACTCCCAATTTGGGCGCGTGTCCCGTGGAACCCCTGGCCTCCTCGGACCCTGCACGTACCGAACCAACAGCCATGACGGGCGTGAACACGCGCGGCAACGGGGCGCAGGCTAGCGTGCGACGATGGAGTTGCCGGCTCGCTTCACCCACCGCAATTTTGCGGACTTCGACCGCGGGTTGAACTTCTTCTCTTCGTCGGTCGCCACGATCGGGTCGCGGGTCTCTTCCGAGTAGATCCCATTGCGGAAACCCTCTCGGAAGGCGTTCTTCACGCGGCGGTCTTCGCCGCTGTGGAAGGTGATGATAGCGGCGATGGCGTTGGGCTTGAGGACTTCGGGGAGGACCGTCAGGAGGCGGTCGAGGTTGGCGAGCTCGCGGTTGGTGAGGATGCGCAGGGCCTGGAAGGTGCGGGCGGCGGGGTGGAGCTTGGCGCCGGCGCCGCGCTCGATGGTGAAGTCGCGGGCCTCGCAGACGATGGCCATGAGCTGCTCGGTGGTGGTGATCGGCGCGGCCACGCGGCGCTGGACGATGAGGCGGGCAATCTTTGGGGCGTCGGTCTCGTCGCCGAGTTCGAGGAGGGCATCGGCGAGTTCGCCCTCGGTCATGCGGTTGACCAGGACCGAGGCGGGCTGGCCGCGGGTGGGGTCCATGCGCATGTCGAGGGGGCCGGGCCTTCGGTAGGAGAAGCCGCGGGCGGGGTCGTCGATCTGCGTGCTGGCGACGCCGATGTCGGCGAGGAGGGCGTCAGCCCGGCCATCTTCGACTCCGGCCTCCGCAAGGACGGCCTGGATGCCGGCGAAGTTGGTGTTGAAGAGATCGAACTTGACCGTGCCTTCGCGGCCGCGGACGCGCTGGAGGGTGACGCGGGCGTCGGCGATGTTCTGTGGATCGAGGTCGAGGGCGATGAGGCGGCCGTCGGGCTTGAGGCGCTCGAGGATGGCGGCGGAGTGGCCGCCGAGACCGAGGGTGCAATCGACGATGGTCTGGCCGGGGCGCGGGTCGAGGGCGGCGAGGACTTGATCGAGAAGGACGGGGATATGAAGTGGTGAAGGCATGGGAAAGGCGAGCAGGCGAACAGGCGACCAGTGGAAAGGCGAAGACAGACCGACGCTCACTTGGTGGCAACGAGGATGACACCGACAAGAAGGCAGGCCACGCCGATGCCCTTCTTGAGGGTGAAGGCGTCACCGAGGAAGAGCGTCCCGAGCAGGACGGCGATGGCGGGGGCGACGGTGAAGGCGATGGGCTTGACAGTGGAGAACTCGCCGACCTTGAGGGCGCCGTAGAAGAAAAGGAGGCCGAGAGCGCCCGCGGCGACGCCGGATCCGAGGACGACTTTGAGGAGGACCGAGGTGTCTGCCTGGGCCCAGTTGGTCGGCTCGGCCTTCATGCGGACAGCGGCGAAGTAATACGCCAGCCAGACCAGGGGGAGGGCGACGGTGTCACGGATGGCGACGGCGGTAAAGGAGCCGATCTGGCCGGTGCGGAGGGCCTGTTTGGTGAAGAACTCCCCCACTCCCCAGCAGACACCCGCGGCAATAGCCAGCAAGATTGGTAGCATGGCGGTAGGATACTGGTTGACGGCGGCACCGGCTGGAAGCCGAGGGCACGACCGAAAGGCACCATCGGCTGGAAGCCGATGGCTCAGAGCGCGGAGCGACTGCAATGGCTATGGATCAGCCGACGGCGGAGACGATGGAAGCACCGATTGAAATGACTGCGCCGGCGAGCGAAGGCGCGGCGGCCGTTGCGGCTCCTGCGCCGAGCGAACGGATCGCAAAACTCGCGGACCAAGTGGAAGCCATCTTGGTGACGAGCGGTAAGGCCGTGTCAGCGACGCGACTGGCGCAGGCGGTGGGGCTGATTGCTCCGCCGGAGCCGGGCGTTGCTGCGGCCGAGGGCGAGGCGGCGGGTGCTGAGGCGACACCGGCGCCCGTGGTCGTCAAAAAGCGCGGTAAGAAGCAGGCGAACCCTGAAGACCCGCTTGGGCTGATCCGTCAGGCGGTCGAGGCGCTCAACGCAATCTACGCCACGAGTGGGCGGACGTTCCGCGTTGAACCGGTGGCGGGCGCGTATCGCCTGATGACGCGCCCGGATTACAGCCAGCTCATCGCGACCTTCCACGGGCAGGGCGCCTCGAGCCGGCTGAGCAAGGCGGCGGTGGAGACGCTGGCGATCATCGCGTACAAGCAACCGGCGACGCGGGCGCAGCTCGAAGCGGTGCGCGGCGTAGCGTGCGGCGAGGTGCTGCGGTCGCTGATGGAGCGGCGGCTGGTCACGATCGTGGGGCGTGCCGAAGAACTTGGGCGGCCGATCCTGTACGGGACGACGCGGTCGTTCCTGGAGGCGTTCGGGCTTTCGAGCCTGAAAGACTTGCCGCAGCCGGGCGAAGTTGGGTTCGGGAAAGCGGGCTGAGTGCATCCGGAGAGGCCCGGAGCAACGAATCGAAGTTGGGGTTGGCAGGCATCGGGACGATTTGCGGGTAGCTCGTGGTGAATCGCAAAGGGTCGAACATGCTCACTGCGGCAGGTTCCCGTCGTTTGCCGGCTGATTCCCGTGGTGCCGTGTTTGAAACGCGGCGGAGAGGCAGAGCGTTTGCCTGCGGCACGGTGCTGATGGCGGCGCTGGCCTTGGCACGGCCGGTGATGGGGCAGTATCGCCAGCCGTCCACGCCCCCTGCTACGCCCACGCCGTCGCCGAGTCGGCCCACGCCCCCCGCGACAACGCCGTCAACCATCCCTCCCGCGACCAAGGGCGGGACGCCGCAAGCGCCGGCGCCGAACCCGGCGGACTCGATCGTGGACAGGGTGATCAAGCTCAAGAACACGACTCCGTGGACACTGAATATCGAAGTGCGGGTCTCGCCGCAGCAGCTCTTTGACTCCAACCGCAAGCCGACCAACGAGTCGATGAAGATCGAGTCGGCCGCGGTGGTCTTTCCGCTGCCCAAGTCCACGGCCGGCAGCGAGGCCCTGGATTCAGAAACGACCAGCGAGCTGAGTTTCAACGGCAAGGTCGTCGATTCGTCGCCGAAATTGAATGGTGGGTATCCGGCCGGGACACGCCTGCTGCGCTGGGAGATGCGCAACCAGGAGGGCCGGAACATGATCCTCAAGCTGGCCTCAAGGATGAAGTGCTCGGAAACCGTCTTCGATGAAAAACTCGCGATGACTGTGCCTTGGCCCGCGGAATGGCCGGAGGAGGCGGCATCGTGCTTCAAGCCGACGTGGTTCCTGGACTACCGGCATGATCCGCAGGAAAAGGCGGCCGCCGACGCCCTGCTGGGCGGGCTCCTGCAGGAGTGGTTGAAGAAGGCCGACCCCAAATCGATGCCGCCGGCGAGGTTGGCGAAGATTCTGATGGGCAAGGTGCTGGAGACAGTGAACCCGAATGGCGACGGGCAGCGGTTCAACCAGAACAGCTCGATGCAGGGCCTTACGGTGCAGTTCCCGGTCGAAACGCTGCGGCTGATCACTCCTCCAAACGCCCGCAAGACACCGGCGCTCGGGACGGAACTGGACATCGCGCAGACGCTGACGGCGATGTGCCGTGTGGCCGGTCTGCCGGCGCGAACCGTGATCGGCTGGGACGTTTCGGAGGGGAGTGGATCGAACAGCTATATCGATCGCGCGTCGGGGCGGGAAAAACTGCGAGCGTGGACAGAGTTTGCGCTGGTAGACCCTCCGACCAAGAAGGTCGTCTGGGTGCCGATGGACCCTGTGCGCCAGCGGAAGAACGGCAGCCGGGCCAAGCCGCTGGACCGGCCGTGGGAGTTCTTCGGCAACAACGAAGAACTGGACATGGTCATGCCCATCGCGTTCCAGCTTGCACCGCCGACAACCGTGGCATTCCACGGATCGCCGGCGTTCTGGGGGTGGTTGGTCACGCCCGAGTATCCGCAGGCGGACCAGGCGATCCGGTTCACATCGTTCCAGACCGCGGCGCGGGGCGACAAGAAGCCGCCGGGGAAGTAGGCGCACGAACCGGGGAAGATCCGCGCGAAAGCCGCGCAAAGGACGCCCGATAAGGTGCGGATGCGACCCGGGGGTCGGGCTGCGCGCGGAACTGGGTTGTACACTCCGTCGAGCACTCGATGGGGCACGATCAGTCCAACCTCGACCTGACGCTGGCCTTGGACGCGGCCCATGGCGGCGATCCCGCGGCGGCGTCTCGCGTGCTCTCGCTGGTCTATGGCGAACTTCGTGCGATGGCAGAGGCGCAATTGCGGCAATCACCCGGCCACGGCGTGGGGAACACCCTGCAGCCGACGGCGCTGGTCCACGAGGCGTACCTCAAGCTCTTCGGCAACGGAGCGGTAGACTGGCAGGGGCGGGCACACTTCTTTGGGGCCGCGGGACGAGCAATGCGGCAGATCCTTGTGGACCAGGCGCGGCGCAAGGGGGCGGCCAAGCGGGGGGGCGGAGGGGGGCAGCGACGCGAGGGCGACGTGGAACTGCTGCCGGACCAGACGCCGGCGCCGGGGGCGACCTTTGAGATCACGATCCAGCCTGGGCTCGTGCAGATGGACGAAGCGCTGGAGCGGCTGCACGCCGAGGATCCGCGCAAGGCCGAGATCGTGCACCTGCGGTACTTTGCCGGGCTGACCTCGGCACAGGTGGCGCAGGTACTGAATCTGTCGGAGCGGACAGTGGAACGCGAATGGCGGTTCACCAAGGCGTGGCTGAAGGACCAGATCTCGCGTGCGAGCACTGATATCGCACAGGATGCCGAGTCATGACCACCGGGGGCTCGCTGCTGCGCCGGGCCGAGGAGGTCTTCCACGCCGTAGCGGACCTGCCGGATGCGGAACGCGGGGCAGCACTGGAGCGTCGGTGTGTCGGTGATGCCGAGCTGAAGACGGCGGTTGAAAGACTGTTCGAGATGGACAGCCACGGCGAGCACTGGCTGGAGCAGCCGGTGGTTTCGCACGGCGGGCTGGATGGTGATTCGCACGAAGCCGTGCCGGCAGCGCTGGGAAGCTACCGGATCCTGCGTGTGATCGGCGAGGGCGGAATGGGGCGCGTGTACGAAGCCGAGCAGAGCAGCCCGCGGCGGACGGTCGCACTGAAGGTCATCAGGCCTGGGCTGCTCAACCGCGGCGTGCTGCGCCGATTCGAGCACGAGGCCGCGGTACTCGGGCAGCTTCATCATCCGGGCATCGCGCAGGTCTACGAGGCGGGCACAGTCCAGACGGCCGCGGGCAAACAGCCGTTCATCGCCATGGAACTGGTGCGCGGCGAGCGGCTGGACGCGTTCTGTCGGCGCAAGGACCTGAGCGTGCGCGAGCGCCTGTTGCTGGTGGCCGCGG
The DNA here is from genome assembly GCA_050730675.1 of Phycisphaerales bacterium. Classification (GTDB taxonomy): domain Bacteria; phylum Planctomycetota; class Phycisphaerae; order Phycisphaerales; family UBA1924; genus JBOHNM01. The sequence continues at coordinate 18,882 of JBOHNM010000022.1, forward strand.
TTTGCGATGCAGTGCAGCATGCGCACCAGATGGGTGTGATTCACCGCGATCTCAAGCCCGGGAACATCCTCGTCGAGGAAACGGGTGATGCGCCATCGACGGGGACGGGCGGGGCGAGGGGTACCGGCACCTCCCACATGACGGGCGCAGTGGCGGGGCGACCGCGCATTGTGGATTTCGGGATCGCGCGAGCGACGACCGGAGTCAGTGGTCAGGATGAGTCCACGGTGACGCTGAACACCGAGCCGGGGGCAATTGTCGGGACGCTCGGATACATGTCACCGGAGCAGGCCTTAGGCGGGGCGCCGGTGGACACGCGGAGCGACGTGTACGCGCTCGGCGCGATCCTGTATGAGCTGCTGGCCGAAAAACCGGCCATCGACGTGCGGGGGGTGCCGATCGCCGAAGCCGCGCGGCGCGTGCGCGAGGTGGAGCCGGTGGACCTGGGAAGCGTCGCGCCCTCGTTGCGGGGGGACGTTGCCACGATCGTGGGCAAGGCGCTGGCGAAGGAAAAGTCGCGGCGGTACGGGTCAGCGGGGGAGCTTGGCGCGGATATCCGCCGGTTCTTGGCCGACGAACCGATCCTGGCACGGCGGGCAAGCCGAGCGTATCTGCTTGGTAAATTCGCAAGGCGGAACAAGACACTGGTAGGGGCCGCGGCAGCGATGGTCGTGGTGCTCATCGGCGCGACCGTGGTGAGCATGACGCTTTACCTGCAGGCGCGTTCGGCGCGGCGCGCGGAAGCGCGGCAGCTACTGATTGCCGAGCGGGCGGCGGCGGACTCCGATGCGCTCAATCAGTTCCTGGTCGACGACCTCTTGCGGTCGGCGTCCCCGGAACGCGACGGCCTGAACACCACCGTGGTGCAGGTCTTTCAGAAGGCGCGGGGAAGCGTTGCGCAACGGTTCGGCAAGACGCCGTCACTGGAAGCGCAGGTGCGGGCGAGATTGGCGGACATTCTGCAAGCACTGGGGCAGAACCGCGAAGCGCTGGAAGAAGCGGCGGCGGCCGAGGCGCTCTGCGATCGAATCGAGCCGACGATTGATCTCGAGGACACGGACCTGCGCGACCGGCTGCGGCACGCGCGCGTGCGGGCACTCTTCGCGGCTGACCGGGCGTACGCAGCGATGCGAGACTTCGACAAGGCCGAGCAGATGGCACGCAAGGCGATCGCGCGAGCCGACGAGTGCGCCATCGCCACCACTTGGGAGCGGGCCCAGATCCGATTGTCCTTGGGCGAGTTGCTGCAGATCTCCGGCCGCATGAAAGAGGCTGAGCCTGAAATCCGCGGCGCCATCGAGGCGATGGACTGGACGCAGCGGGATCAGATCACCGTCGGACTTTCCGGGCTCAGCAGCTTGGCGGGGATGTACCTCGCGGAGAAGAATCTTGACAAGGCGGAAGAAGTGCTGCAGGAAATGCTGCGGCGGGTGAAAGAGACGAAAACAGAGAATTCCCCGGGTGGGATCGCGGCCTTGAACCAGCTCGCAACGCTCTACCACAACCGCGGCGAGCACGCCAAGGCGCTGGAACACTCCGAGGGCGCATGGAAGGCGACCCACCGCTTGTACCCCGATGGGCACCCGATGCGCTACTACGCCGAGTTCTCGTACGGCGTGTGTCTCGCGTCGGCGGGTCGATCCAAGGATGCAGAGCCCAGGTTTCTCGCCGCGCTGGCCGTCGCCGAGGCGGCCTTTGGCAAGGGAGCCTACGAGACCGAGCGAGCGGTGTCGGTGCTGCGCAACCGCTACATGGAGCAAGGGCGGTACACCGAAGCACTGCCGCTGGTGCGGCGCGCTCTCGCTTCGCGGCTGATCCTTTCGGGCCTCGCCGAAACGGAAACGCTCGGCAAGGCCGCGGACAAGTACAAGAGCGAGATGAAGAAGGCCGCCCCCGAGGAGTTCGAAACCGGCTGGACGTGGTTCTTCGAGTTCGGCGACAAGGAGTTGCCCAAGGATCATCCACGCCGGACACGTTATTTCACGAATCTGGGGTGGGTGCTCATGGGGCTGGGAACCGAGGAGGGGGCGCTCCGGGCCCTGCGGACCGCGTGGGATGCGCGGACGCACTCGGATGCACCGGAGTACACCGCGCAGACAGCCAAGATGCTGGGGGCAATCCACGAAGCCCGCGGCGAAAGCGCCGAGGCGGAACGCTGGAGGGCGCTGTCGGCTGAGCCCACGAAGAAATGAACCGGAATGGCCCTGCCTGGACTCGAACCAGGGACCAAGGAATTATGAGTTCCCCGCTCTAACCGCTGAGCTACAGGGCCGCGGGGCGAGTGTATCTCGTTCGGCTCGCCGGTACACTGCGTCGACACTGAGCGCGGAGCACACCCATGACCATGCGAAGAAACGTGGCTGCAACCTGGGCAACGGCCGTCGTGGCGGCAGCGATGCTCGTCATGACGGGGTGCGCGACGCAAGGCGCCGGCGATTCCAATCCCGCCCCTGCGGTCAACCCGGAGCTTTCGCCGTCGCGGGTGGACATGACCAAACCGGTCAACGTGGCGATGGACACCACGGCGGGGACGATCACGCTTGAACTCGATCCGGTCCACGCGCCGATCAGCACGAAGAACTTTCTCGAGCACGCCGCGGCAGGGCACTACGACGGCACGGTCTTTCACCGTGTAATTCCGGCCTTCGTGGTGCAAGGTGGCGGATGGACACCTGCGCTGCACGAGAAGGCCAAAGACGACATCGCTGCGGGACACCCGGATGTGCCGATCAAGAATGAATGGCAGAATGGGTTGAAGAACACGCGCGGGACGATCGCGATGGCGCGAGAGGAACAACCCGACACGGCGACGCGCGAGTTCTACATCAACGTCGCCGACAACACGAAGCTGGACACTGCGCGGGAGAAGACGGGCAACGCCGGATACGCGGTTTTCGGGCGGGTGGTCGGAGGGTGGGAGACGCTGGAGATCATCCGCACTGACAAGACGGGTCCGCGGCCCGATATCAAGGTAGACGACGGATCGATGGAGGATGTGCCGGTGAACCTGGTGGTGATCGAACGCGTGCGGCTGGTAAAGTGATCCATACCGGGCAATGAAAAGACCACGCCTGGCGTGGTCTTGGTGAGCACTCGGTTCTGGGATCCTCGGCTTACTTCTCATCCTTGGACTTGCGCTTGATATCCGTGGCGTGAGCGCGGCTGTACTGCTGGATGTCCTTGAACTTGCCGCTGGCGTCACGCTTGGCGTAGAGCTTCTTGCCCTTGGAACTGTACATGACGGTGCGGTGAGCCTTCTTTTTCGCCTTTTTCTTTCCGGATTTCTTCTTGGCTTTCTTCTTCTTGGCCATGGTGAACTCCTTGTGGCCGCGGAGCGCGAGTGGGGCAGCGCTCGCGGCAAAGTTGCCGGAAGCTAACCGAAAACTGGCCTTTGTGCAAGAGATTGACGCCATTTCGTGGGTGTGATTGACGGAACCCGCACGGATGGCGCAGGTATATTCCATTGGCGGGGCGAACCTGCCGACGGAGTGCGTCATGGCGCTCGGGCGGCTCATCAGCGAGTGGACGGCTCGCCTACTCGGCGTGCGGAAGCTGTTGCGCAAGCCAGCGCCGGACACAGACGGTTGGTTGCTGCGCATCCGCGAGCGCGTGCTGACCTTCCTGGTTGCGCGATACGGGACCAAGCAGGATGTTCTACGAGCCGAGCCTTGGGGACCCGAGCTTTTTGAGGACGAACCCACCCAATTCACCGACTACTTGCCGCTGCTGGAGCCGGAGGTGGCGGATGCTCCGCCGCGCAGGCGCCAGGTATTGGCCGAACCGCTGCGGAACATCCGGCAGATCAACGAGGACAAGCGACCCCGCTGGCGGCTCTGGCTTTGATTCTGGAACCTCCGGTGTGCCTTCCTGTCTCTACGACGACGGCAGCGTCACCTGTGGTCGCTCGGACGCGCGGAGCTTGGCGACCTCCTGAGCGATCGTTGGCTCGTCAGCCCCCAAATCCCTCAGCACGGCCTCTCCGAGCGCGATCGCGACTTCTGCCTCTTCGTAGACCGCCGCGGTAACACCGGCGTGGTCTAGGGAGTCGCGATCGGCAAGGTAGCGTCCGCGGACGAGGATGTGCATATCGGGGTTGAGCTGCCGCGCCTGCATGACGACCGGCGCAGGATTGACCGAGGCGGCCATCGTGATCACGAGGTAGCGTGCATCGGCGACACCGGCCTGCTCGAGAACCGACGGACTCGTTGCGTCACCGAAGATCGCCGTGCCACCCTCGCGGTTGATGGCCGATACCGTGCTCATGTTTGTGTCAATGACGACGGTGCGGAGGCCGGCCTGGCGAAGGAGCCGATCGACCGCGCGGCCGACGTGGCCATAACCAATCACCACGGCCATGCGCTCCGTATCTTTCTTGTCGGCAGCGATCCTCGCCACGGCTTCCGCGTTGCTGGCACGTAACCGCCTTTCCGCGCGTCCGTTGAGGAAACGCCAAAGCGCCGGCTTGCGCTGCAACGACCGCTCGATCGGTCCGACAAGCCGGAACAGCAGCGGGTTGGCCGTGATCGAGAGGATCGCGGTGGCGACGATGATGCTGTGACCGACTTCGGGCATCAGGCCGTGCTTGCCCGCCAGTTCGGCGAGGATGAACGAGAACTCGCCGATCTGCGCGAGGCCGACGGCGACGGTGAGCCCCGTACGGAACGGTTGCCCGAGCAGACCGACAATGATCAGCGCGGCCAGCGGCTTGGCGAGCATGACGATGGCCAGAGCCGCGGCCACCATCAAGGGTTGCGCAACCAGCACTGACGGATCCAGGAGCATCCCGACCGAGACGAAGAAGAGAACCGCGAAGGCGTCGCGCATCGGCACCGCATCGGCGGCGGCCTGCTGGCTGACGGGCGATTGAGCGACCACCATGCCGGCGAGGAACGCCCCCAAGGCCATCGAAGCGCCGAAGAACTGGTACGCAGCGGCGGCAACCGAGATCGACAGGACGAGCACCGTGAGGGTGAACAGCTCTCGCGAGCGAAGCCTCGCAACCAGCACCAGGATCTTCGGGACGACCTTGGCCCCCGCAACCAGCACGATTGCAACCAGCACGCCGAGCTTGAAGAGCGCCCAGCCAAGGGTGGCCCAGAAGCTGGGCGGCGCAGCGGCAACTTGACCGACGGCCCCGGCAATGGGAGCCGCCGCGTCGCCCATGATCGGCAGCAGCACCAGGAAGATGACGGTGAAGATGTCCTCGACGATCAGCCATCCGACGGCCGCGTGCCCGGCAGGAGACGAAAGTACGCCGCCATCTGTGAGCACGCGGATCAGCACCACCGTGCTGGCGACAGCCATCGCCATGCCAACAACAAGACTCGGCTTCCACGCCCATCCGAAGGCCGAAAAAGCAGCCAGCCCGAGCAGCGTGGCGACGATCGTCTGCCCGAGCGCTCCGGGAACAGCGATCCACTTGACGGCCGCCAGATCCTTCAGGTGAAAGTGCAGCCCAACGCCGAACATCAGCAAAATGACGCCGATCTCAGCAAGCTGGTGGGCGATGTGCGGATCGCCGACAAAACCGGGCGTATACGGCCCGATGACGATGCCGGCGAGCAGGTACCCGACAATCGGCGAGAGGCCCAGGCGCTGGGTGATCAGGCCGAGCACCCATGCCGAGGCAAAGGCGGCGGCGATGGTGGTGATGAGTGGCAGGTCGTGCATCGGGACAAGTCAAGCACGCGCGACCGCGTCTGTCCACGCGCCGCCACGCGAACTTCGCCCGCCGGCCGATCACATCTCGTGCTTCAGCACCACCCGGTAGCGGGCCTTGCCCGAACGCACCCGCTCCAGGGCGTCGTTGACCTTGGAGAATGGGAAGACCTCCGTCACTGGCGCAACCTTGTGCCGAGCCGCGAAATCGAGCATGGTCGCCGTGGTCGCCGGGCTCCCCAGCGGCGAACCGCCGATGGACTTCTGGGCCATGATCAACGGGAATGCCGATACCGGGATCGGTTCGACGACGGCGCCGACAAGGTGGAGCCGACCGCGCGGGGCCAGAGCGTTGACGTACGCCGACCAGTCAACGGGAACGTTGATGGTCGAGAGGATGAAATCGAACGCCCCGGCAAGCTGGTTCACGGCCGCGGGATCGCGCGAGTTGACGAAATGGTGCGCACCAAGATCCCTCGCCTCCTTCTCCTTGTCGGCCGAAGAACTGAACGCCGTGACATCGCACCCCCACGCCCGCAGAAAGCGGATTGCCATGTGCCCCAGCCCGCCGATCCCGATCACACCGACACGGTCGGTCGGGCGGATGTTGCACTGGATGATGGGGTTGAACACGGTAATACCGCCGCACAGCAGCGGCCCGGCGCTCGCTCGGTCGATGCCATCCGGAAGCGGCGTGGCCCATGCGGCGGCGCAGCGCACCCGATCAGCGAAGCCGCCGTGGCGGCCGACGATCGTCCCCTCGGCGTTCGGACAGAGATTGTGGTCGCCGCGCATGCACCAGCGGCAGGTCATGCACGACCGGCTGTACCACCCCAGCCCCACGGTCTGCCCCACGCGCAGGTGCGTCACGCGCGAGCCAACCGCGGCGATCGTTCCCTCCACCTCGTGGCCCGGCACCATGGGGTATTTGGTCATGCCCCAGTCGTTGTCGAGCATCGACAGATCGCTGTGACAGATGCCGCAGGTGCGGACCTTGATCTCGACCGCGTCATCGGCAAGGGGACCGGGGTCGTACTCGAACGGCGCGAGTGGTGACTTGGGGCCGGAGGCGGCAAAGGCACGGATCGGGGGCATGGCTGCACTCCTGCGGCGGGGCCTTCGCCCAGCATAACTCATGGGCGTCGGATGTCCAAGGCACTGGTCGGTAACTGGGGGATGATCGGTGGATGAATGAAAACGCCTCGGCATTGGTCGAGGCGAATGGAAAGCCATGGCAGCCCGAGCCGCGCCGATATCAGCAACAAGACGCCGCCCGGAACTCCATCACCGTCTACTTCATCCCATCCTTCGAAGCCAGCAACTTCACCATATCCACGCAACGCGCGGCATACCCCGCCTCGTTGTCGTACCACGACACGATCTTGAAGAACCGCTTGTTCAGCTCGATCCCCGCCCTGACGTCGTAGATGCTCGAGCGCCGGTCACCGATGAAGTCGCTCGACACGACCTCCTCGTCGGTGTAGCCGAGAATCCCCTTCATCGACCCCTCGCTCGCCTGCTTCATCGCCGCATGGATCTCCGCCAGGCTCGTGTCCTTGCCCGTCTTGAACGTCAGGTCCACCGCCGACACATCCGCCGTCGGGATGCGGAACGACATGCCCGTGAGCTTGCCCTTCAGCGCCGGGATGCACAGCGTCACCGCCTTGGCCGCCCCTGTGCTGCTGGGGATGATGTTCTGGTACGCGTTGCGCCCGCCGCGCCAATCCTTCTTGCTCGGGCCGTCCTGCGTCGGCTGCGTCGCCGTGGCGGCGTGCACCGTCGTCATCAGGCCCTCTTCAAGCCCGAAGTTGTCGTTGATCACCTTGGCGACCGGCGCCAGGCAGTTGGTCGTGCACGACGCGTTCGACACCACCTTGTGCTTCGCCGGGTCGTACGCCTCGCTGTTGACGCCCAGCACGATCGTCGGCACCTGCGCCGGCTCGGCCTTCGTCGGTGCCGAGATGATCACGCGCTTGGCCCCCGCGTTGATGTGCAGCCCCGCCTTCTCAAAGTCCGTGAAGAGGCCCGTCGACTCCAGGATGTAGTCAACGCCCAGCGCACTCCACGGGAGCTGCCCGGGATCCTTCACCGCCATCGTCTTGGTCACCTTGCCGTTGACCGTGAACGACCCGCCCGTCTCGCTGGCGACGGCCGTGATCTCCGCCGCCTTGCCCCCAAGCTGGAACTGCCGGTGCATTGTGTCGTACTTCAACAGGTACGCCAGGTTGTCCGCCGGAACCAGATCATTCACCGCCACAACCTCGATGCCCTGCTCGGCCGCGATGCGGTAGAACAGGCGACCGATACGACCGAAACCGTTGATACCGACGCGGATGGGCATGGGGTGAATCCTGTGAAACGAGGCGTTTTGAACGGACCAGCGCTAGGGTAGCGCGCCAGGACCCCAGTCTCCCGAATGCGAAATCGCAACAGGGCGGAAACCGCCCGGATACCGCCCCGCGTACCTTCCTTTGCCCGTGCCCACCACCGCGGCCAACCCGTTGCCCGAATCCCTCGCGGCCGCGCCCGACAGCCTCAATGCCGGCAGCGCACCGCCCGCCCCAGTCATCAGCAAGCGAAAGCAGCCCCTCCCGCCCATAGTCGCCGCCTGGCGCCGACGACGATGTATCAAGCGGTTCCTCATCCCGCTGGTCTACCTCGCCGCAATCCTCTCCCTCGCGCTCTACCTCTTCAGCATCAGCACCCGTTGGGGCACCTTCATCGTCACCAGCCCCGTCACCAGCGGCCCCGGCGCCGATCCCACCCGCGTCAACCGCTGGGAGGAGCACCTGCTCATCGGCGGCGGCATGCTCCGCCTCCACCCCATGTATGTGTACACCTGGGGCCCCGATGGCTTCAACACCCCGCACGCCGACCTGAACTCCAAATCACTCGCCTGGGCCGTCACCACCAACGGCTCGACATGGCCCACGTTCGAGTGGAACTGGGGCGCCAGCGGCCTCCCCATCGCGCACCTGCCCCTCTGGCCTCTCGCCTTCGCCACCGTCGCGCCCGCGGCATGGCTCACCGCCCGCCTCCTCAGCCGCACCAAGCCCTGGCAATGCGCCAAGTGCCGCTACGACCTGCGCGGACAACCCGGAACCGACGGCCTCATGAAATGCCCCGAGTGCGGCCACGATCGCACCTGCGTCGTCTGCAACCACCCGACCATCGGCGCCATCGCGAGCGAACGCTGCCCCGAGTGCGGCTGGACCACGGCAGCAACCTGAACTGCTGCTCCCTCTCGCGCTCCCGTTCCCCAACGGTGAACCGTCAACTGTCGCCTGTAAACTTCTCCCCTCCCCCACCCTCCTCACCCACTCATACATCACCACGCCCGCCGCGACACTCACGTTCAGCGAGTCCGCCTGCCCCACCATCGGCAGCCGCACCTCGCAGTCGCACATCCGCACCTCCGCCGAGAGCCCGCGCCGCTCCTCTCCCAGCAAGAGCCCCAGCGGCACGCCCCGCGGCATCTCCGTCCACAGCTCTCCGCCCGCGGCGCAAGCCCCACCAGCCGAACCCCGCGTGCCTTCACCCACGCCCGCAGCTCCGCCCCCTCCGCACGCACCAGCGGCACATGAAACACTCCGCCCATGCTCGCCCGCACCACCGCCGGATCGTGCGGGTCAGCCATCCGAGTAGCCGAGGGATCTCTCATTACCAAAGGGCGGCCCCCACCGACGACACACTCCGCATAAGGTGAAATTCCACACGGAGTCACACCCGATGCTCGAATGGTTGAAGCAGCACCCCGGATTGGTCGTCAGCGGCGGCCTCTCCGTCGTCCTGCTCGTCGCCGGGATTCTGGTGGCGCCCGGCGCGGTGGCGCGCCTGCCAAAGGACTTCTTCACGCGCAAGGACCACAAGCCCTCCCTCTGGCTCAATATCGTGGGCTGGGTGCTCGTCGTGGCGGGCGTGGCGATGCTGATCCTGCCGGGCCCCGGCGCCGTCGCGCTCCTCGCCGGCATCGTGCTCGCCGATTTCCCGGGCAAGCGCCGTTTCCTCCGCTGGTTCCTCGCCCAAGGCCGGGTTTTCGAGGGGCTCAACCGCATCCGAGCCAAGCGTGACAAGCCGCCGCTGCAAAAGCCATGATGATCCCGACAGCCCCTCGCGCCCGCCCACTCATGAGCCGCAGAGCGGCGCCAGCACATAACCGGAGGCGTAAGCCCCCGGAACACGCTCCAACAGGCATCTCCGGAGCCCCGCAGGGGCGGCACACCACCGTGTCCGCTCACAGCTGCCCGCTCAAATCATCACGGAGCGATACCACCCTCCCCGCCCATGGACCGCCGCCTCACCCGCGTTGCCCGTCTCCCCAAGCCGGCCCAGCCCGATTGCCCACCTCCCCAGGCCGCTTCAGCGGCCTTGCCCGCTCGTAGGCCACCGCTTCCAGCGGTGGTAACAAAACCGTAATCCCAGGAATTGCCAGCCTTGGTTCCTCAGCCCGTTTCAACGGGCTTCAAACAGACAGGCTTCAGCCGCACGGATTCGTGTCCTTTACACGACATTGTCCAACGGCGTGACCGCACTCACCGCTTCGTGACCTTCTTCGCGGCCTTCTTCACAGTCTTCTTCTTCGCGGCCTTCGCCCTACCCTCCCCCTTCAACTTCCCACCCGGCGCCTTCCCCCTCCCCGCCAGCATCCCGAGATGATTCTCAACATACGTCTTCGCCGGCGTCCGCCGCACCGCCTCGCCGATCACGTCCAGCGCGATGTCCTCGAGTTTCGTGAACCGGACGCAGCACCCCGCCCCGCCGCTCCCCGCCAAGTACAGTTTCTTCCCCGTCTTCGCCCACGCTTGCTCAAACCACGCGCGCAGCCCCTTGTCGCCGCCCCCGCCGTCCGCTCCGCCCCCGCCATAGACGTTCATCATGTACACGACCATGTCGTTCTTCTGGCTTGAGACCCCGCACATCATCAGCGGCTTGTCCGGATCGGTGTGGTGCCCGGCAGGCCACACCCGGTGCGGCACCACATACCCGAGCACCCCCCACACCATGCACTCCTCGTAATCCTTGTCGAGGTTCGCAAGAATCACCTTCCGCACCGCCTCCAGCGCGACGCGGCGATCCGCCGGCAGCGAGGCGAGATAGTCCTTGGCGTTCGTGGCTTTGCTCTTCATCGGCTCAGTGTACCAATTCTCTCACTCCCCACTCTCCACCCCTTCCCGCACCCATCCCAGCGCAAGACAAAGACAACACGCCTCATCACAGAGACTCAGAGCGTCCTTCTTGTTCTTGACCTGCGCCTTTGCCTTCTTGAAGATCTCTCGTTCCCGAGTCAGACCGTGGTACGAAGACGAAAAATGTCTGAGGAAATTGGTATATACGTCCTTCTCTGACATGGCCTCAAGAACGCCGCTCATTTTGTGCCAGTACACTTCCGCCTCGTCGATTCCGTCCTCCGCCGCCGCGTAAAGGAAATTCTTGACGAGATCGGAAATCGCGAGCTCAATCCCACGATCGTTCAGGGTTTCAAAGATGGTAAAAGCGGTCGCGTGGTCAGGCACAATGACCCGGATCCCCTTGGGCGTCAAAGTAATCCCTAATCGCACACAGAATCATGAACGCAGTGGCCAGCCGCTGCTGCCCGTCCACGATCTCTAGGTCCTCCTTGCTCAACCGAGTCAGTACGATGGAACCGACGAAGTGCCGAGAGTCGCCCTTCTCGATTGCTCCGGCGAGGTCATCCAACAGATCGACGACATGCTCGTCGTCCCACGCGTAATGCCACTGGTATTTCGGCACACGAAGCCGATAAGCACGGACCAGTTCCCCTAGCCCGGAAAGACCGTAATCGATACCGCCTGTCGAATCCATGCCAGCAACCGGAGACTTGCCCTTGCTCTTTGCCGCACTCTTCCTCCGGCATCAGCGGGTCATCGACGCCGCGCACCGTGTGTTGGAAGTCGCACATCGCCTTGGACGTTCATCAACCGACGCGGGTCGAGAGTTCCGTCCCGTCGTGCCCGAGCTTTGCAGTGTGCTTATTCGGATTTTCCGACGAGCAAACCGATTTCCGCGAACGCCTTGTTTCGCGCAATGCGGTTACTCGGCCCTCCGGCTCGTGGCCGGCTTCTGCTTGCTCTTCTTCGCCGCGCCCTTCTCGTCCTTCCCACCCGGCATGCCGTTGAAGACTTCCAGGAGCACGCCGAGGGTCTTCTCGGTGCCGAGGTACGCGACCTTGATGCCGTCGTACTGGCCGCCGAGTTCGCATTCCATGGCGAGCTTGTTCCCCCGCTTGGCCTCCGCCGCGACCAGCCCGTCGTAGTCCGCGGCCGCGACCGCGATGTGGTGCACGCCCCCCGCGCCGCCTGTCCTGGCGAGGAACCGCGCGAAGATGCTCGTCTTGTCGAGCGGCTCGATCAGCTCCCACTGCACCTTGCCGACCATCGCGGCCGCGAAGCGCGTCTTGGCTCCGCCTTTGACCGGCCGCCCATTCTCGCGCCACGCCTTGACCTCGCCGGGCGCGAACTTGCGCATCCGCCACGGACCGATCCCGTAGTCGTTCTCATACCGTTCCATCGCGGCGTCCAAGTCGGGAACCACGATGCCGATCTGCATGGTGTCGGTGAATGCGGGCTTGGGCATGGGTCACTGTAGGGAATAAGTGCGCGGCCTTGGCCCGCGCCGCGTGCGTCCCCTCCTCTCCGTGTCTCGTGACCGCAAAGAAGCGGGCAACGTTCGAGTCGAGCAAGATGCCGTTGCCGTCCGGCGGGCGAGGGCGCATTGATCTCCGCAGGAGATGCGACAGATCGACCGGAGCCAAGAGATCGAACACTTCTGTGGTCGATGGTGCTCGGACACCATCGCATCGCGCCGACCCCGTCCAAACCTCAAGGACGTCTTAAGAACGGAGTGCCCGACCCTTCCCAGAGGTGATTTCTTCGCGGCCGGCGGCTACCAATTTTTTTACAAATTTTGCTTGTTAGGTACTTGAACTATTGGCATCCGTATGGTATATTCCGGCCATGCCTCACCCTTCCACTAACCTAATCACCTCTACCCGCTGGCGGACCGTCGATGCTCTCATGGCCATCGCCGAGGATGCCAAAGCCTCCGCCCGCGAACGCCGCCTGGCCGCCATGGCGATCCTCGAAATCTGCGACCAGGCCGAGTCCACCCTCACCGCCGCGGCAACGCCCACCTCAGTTCCAACCCTCGCCACACCCCCTACCCCCGCCGTTGCCGCCGCCAACCGCCCCGCGGCGGTCGCTCGTCCCCCGACGCCGCCCCCACCTCGCAGTTCCCCCGCGGCCCCCAGCCATGCACCCGCCGCTCCGACATCACCCCAATCCCATCCCGCTGCACACGTCGCCGGCCACTCCGTGCCGGCGCCGACGCACCACACCGCCGAACTCCCCTGCGCCGCCTGAATCCGCCGCCGCAAAATCCCCCAATGTGGGTACAGCAACCCACATTGCTGGTCGGCACGATGGCCATAAACTCGCCCCAATCGCCGGGAAACCGTCGAGCCGAGGGTGCCGTCATGCGCGAGCAAATGTCCCAGGCCCTGAACAAGGCGTTCGGTCCCTGCGCCCGCAAGGACAGCGACTGCGACTGGTGGGTGATTAAACGTGACGGGCACTCGCCCATGCACGTCTGCCTCAACGCGCCCCGCCAACCGGAGATCGCCCACATCCTCATCTTCGACCCCGCCAGTCTCTCCGGCGAGCACGTCCACGATATTGTGATCGGCACCCCCTCGGAAACCCACGACGTCATCCGCCGCATCAAAGACCTGATCCCGCCCACCAAATAGGCCGCCGACGCCTGCATCTTCCCCTTCCCCTCCTTCATCCTTCTCTTCTTCTTCGATCCCTTCGCCCCTTCGCGGTCTCCCCCGCACTCCCCCCGAATCGGCCCGATTTCGCTGGCCTCCCCGCAATACCGCGGCACACTCAACATTGTCCCTTCTGTCGCGTCGCGTCCCCAATCACCAGCCGCCCCACCCCGTCGCTCGCCCGCACCGGGCTTCCCGAAAGCCGCCGCATGGCCCCGATCCGGAACATCTGCGCACTCGCCATCGCCACCGCGGCGCTCGCCGCCGTCACCGCGCCCGCCGGCGCCCAGAGCGTCTTCCACACCGTCAACGTCTTCGACTTCTACTACAGCAACAACCTCCGCGATGACCCGATCGTCAGCACCGTGATCATCAACCCCGGCGACTGGGTCCGCTGGCTTGTCTACGACGACCTCCACGATACTGTGGCTTGCTCCGAGCAGGCCGAGTTCTGGCAGTCCGAGATCATGTTCGCAGGCGGCCAATTCGACTACCAGTTCTCCATCCCCGGCACCTACAACTACTACTGCTCCATGCACGCCGACGACAACGGCGACGGCACCGCGACGGGCATGATCGGCACCGTGATCGTCATCCCCGCGCCCGGCCCGGCCGCCGCCATCCTCGGCGCCGCCGTATTCACCGCCTCGAGAAGGCGACGTTCCCCGCCACGATCGTCGCCACCGCCCGCCCCCTGACCTTCCGACCCAGGAATGGGGTATTTTTCGAGTTGCCCGCCAGCGTCGCCGGCGTGATCGTCCACTTCTCGTCCGGGTCGATGATCGTGATGTCCCCCGGCCCGCCCTTGGCCAGCGACCCCAGCCCGTGCGAAGCGTCCAGTCCACAGAGCCGCGCAGGTGTCACCGTCATCAGCTCGATCAGCCGCGCCCAGCCGATCACGTCCGCCGTCACCAGCGCCTCGACGTACAGCGCCAGCGCCGTCTCGAGCCCCACGATCCCGAAGCTCGCCGTGTCGAACGGCACTTCCTTGGTCTCCGCCGGGTGCGGCGCATGGTCCGTCGCCAGCACGTCGATCGTCCCGTCCGCCACGCCCTTGAGGATCGCCGCGATGTCCGACTTCTCCCGCAGCGGCGGGTTCATCTTGTACCGCGTGTCGTACCCGCTCTTCTCGATCAGGTCGCACGTCAGCAGCAGGTGGTGCGGCGACGCCTCGGCAGATACCGGCTGCTTCTCCCCCCGCGCCCGCCGCACGATCTCGACCGACCCCGCCGACGACAGGTGCTGCACGTGGTAGGCACACCCATGTGCCCGGTTCAGCCGGATATCCCGCTCGATGATCAGCTCCTCCGCCGCCCGCGGCCATCCGCCCAGCTCCAGCCGCGTCGAGACCTCGCCGGCGTGCATCACCGCGCCCCTGGTCATCGTCGGTTCCTGGCAGTGCTGCATCAGCGCCCGCCCCGTCGCCTTGACCGCCGCCAGCGCCCGGTTCATCAGCCCCGCCGACGCCACGCAGTCGCCGTCATCCGAGAACCCCACCGCTCCCGCCTTAGCCATCAGCCCCAGCTCCGCCAGCTCATCGCCACACCGCCCCTTGCTGATGGCCGCCACCGGGAACACGCGGCACGCGCCGGTGTCCTTCGCCCGCGCGTTGATGAAGTGCACCAGCACGTCGTTGTCCAGCGCCGGCGTCGTGTTGGGCATGCAGCAGACGGTCGTGAACCCCCCCGCCACCGCCGCGGCCGTGCCCGAGGCGATCGTCTCGGCCCGCTCGTTCCCCGGCTCGCGCAGGTGCACGTGCGGATCGATCAACCCCGGCGTCACATAACACCCCGCGGCGTTGATCTCGCGGTCGCCGTTGCGCAGGGGCGTGCGCGTCAGCTTCTTGCCGATCTCGGCGATCCGTCCGTCGATCACGGCGATATCCGCGTCCTTGTTCAGGCCGGACGCAGGGTCGATGACGCGGCCGCCGGTGATGAGGAGCCTGGGCATGCGCGGGAGGATAGCGGGCGGCACGGCGTGCGTCGGCGGGGGATGGCTTGGCAAAGTAAAGCCCGGCCCCCCGCCGGGGGTACGCGGCGATGGGGCCGGGCTTCGGGGCCGGCGGCACGCTCGTGCTCGTGCCGCCTCGTGTGAAGAAGGCGCGGGCGCCGAAAGCCGGCGGCAGGCCCACCCCACGATGGAGCCTGCACGCCGGTGAAGTTGTGCTGCGAATCCGGCGGCTGGTCCACGCGACCTGGCCGCCGGTGTGAGTGCGGGGGAAGGTATAGCACATTAATGTGCTGTACGAACGGACTCTGCTTCGTGAAGCCCGGCCCCCGCGGGCTTCACGCGGGGGCCGGGTACGGGT
>JBOHNM010000023.1:0-32605 GCA_050730675.1 Phycisphaerales bacterium
GGTGATGCTCGGGGCGCAGGACGTGTTCCACGCCGAGAAGGGGGCGTTCACCGGCGAGGTGTCGGTCGGGATGCTCAAAGATGTGGGTGTGCAGATCGTGCTGTGCGGGCACTCGGAGCGGCGGCACGTGATGCACGAGGGGGACGACCTGGTCAACGCGAAGGTGAACGCGGTGCTCAACGGCGGGCTGCGGTGCGTGCTGTGCGTGGGGGAGAAGCTCGAGCAGCGGACGACGGGGCAGACCAACACGGTGAACGAGCGGCAGGTGCGGATGGGCGTGCGGCATGTCACACCCGACCAGCTCGACCGGCTGGTGATCGCGTACGAGCCGGTGTGGGCGATCGGGACGGGGCAGACGGCCTCGCCGCAGGACGCGCAGGATGCGCACGCGCACATCCGCAGCGTGCTGGCGGACGAGTTCGGCAAGGAGGCGGCGGAGAAGATCCGGATCCAGTACGGCGGGAGCGTGACGGCGGCGAACGCGGCGGCGATCATGGGGAGCGCGGCGGTGGCGGCCGGGGCGGACGAGGCGCGGCTTGAGGTGGTGCGCAGGCTTGTGGCGCAGCCGGATGTGGACGGGGGGCTGGTGGGCGGCGCCTCGCTGAAGGCGGATGAGTTTCTGGCGATCTGCAGGGCGGTGAAGCAGGCGTAGGGATCGGCGCGGAGAGCCGGGAAAAGACGGCTCACCACAGAGGTCGCAGAGAGCACAGAGGAAACAGAAGGCGAGGAGTTGAGAAGGGCGCGCGTTGCGAGCGCTCGGGTATGCTGCGCGGATGATCACGCTTGCCCTGGTTGTTGTGTGCGCGGTGGGTGGTGGCGGGGTTGAGCGGGCTTGCGCCCTGCCTCCTGTCCCTTCACTCGGCGAAGGGGACGCGGCGCCGAGACCCAAGGTGCTGCTCATTGGTGTGGATGGGGTGCGGGTGGAGGCGTTCTGGGCGGCGGATGTGCCGAACATGAAGGGGTTGATGGAGGCGGGGTGCTGGACGGACGAGGCCTCGACGGACCAGCACACCATCAGCGGGGCGGGGTGGTCGAACATCCTGACGGGGGTGTGGCCGGAGAAGCACGGGTCGCCGGACAATAAGTTCAAGTATGTGCGGTATGACCAGTACCCCCACTTCTTCGCGAGGCTGCGCGAAAAGCGGCCGGGTCTGAAGCTCGGGCACTTTGTGAGCTGGCCACCGATTGACCAGTACATTCTCAACCAGAACGTGGTTGAGTGGCGGTTCAGCGCGGACAACGAGAAGGAGAACGGGGACATCCGGGCGACGATCGAGGCGGAGAAATGTCTGCGCGAGGGGGACCCGGACGTGGTCTTCTACTACCAGGGGGATGTGGATACATCCGGGCACAAGACCGGGTTCTCGCGGTACTCACCGGAGTACATGGCGGAATTGACGGACACGGACGCGAACGTCGGGCGGGTGCTGGCGGCGATGAAGGGGCGCAAGAGCTTCGCGGACGAGGACTGGCTGGTGATCCTGACGTGCGATCACGGCGGGACGCTGGACAAGAGCCATGGGCGGAACGAGGCGATCCACCGGACGATCATGTTCACGGCCGCGGGAAGCAAGACAGCGCACGGGAAGCTGTGGCGGGCGGTGTCGCAGGTGGATGTGGCGGCGACGGCCTTCGATCACCTGGGGATGACACCGGACGCGGCGTGGGATTGGGACGGGCGGCCGTGCGTTGCGCCGGTGAAGATCAAGCTCGGCGAGAATCTTTTGGAGAATGCCGGCGGCGAGTGGGCGAGCGGCGCGGATGACGAGCGGACGAATTTGAACATCCCGTGCTGGCGCGACTGGGAGAGCATGACGGTGGTGAACTATGAGCGCGGGCCGGGGGTGGCGATGCCGCGGATCGGGGGGAACGGAGGCGGGCGCGGGTATTTCTGCGGCGGGGCGCAGCAGCGGAGCGAGATCAGCCAGGTGGTGGATGTGGCGGGATTGGCCGCGGATGTGGACGGTGGGAAGCTGGCGGTGGAGATCGGCGGCTGGTTCGGCGGCGTCGGGGAGCGGACGGACCTGGCGTACCTGGAGGCGGCGTTCCTCGATGAGCACGGCGGTGTGCTCGGGACGGTGCGGGCGGGGCCGGTGACGCTGGCGGAGCGGCGCGAGGCGTTTGGCGCGCGGGAGGAGGGACTCAGCGGGATGCTCGAGCGGGAAGTGAAGCAGGATGTGCCGCGGGGGACGAGAAGGATCCGGGTGAAGCTGGTGGCGGAGGGGAGCGGGGGCGGGGTGAACGAGGGGTGTGCGGATTACGTCAGGTGTGTAGTTGAGCGCCGCATTACTGGTCAGTAAGTTGTCGCAGATGTAGTGTGGATGAAACGAGTCAAAGGACTGACTGTGGGACATGTGCGATTTGGCGAGCGTCGACTACACTGCGCGCGATCGAGAAGCCGATGAAGTTTGGTGTGCGTGGGGCCGGCGTAGCTGTCGCGGGTTAATACAGGGTGTGATTTCATGCCGGAGCACATGAATATTCGTGAAGCGATATCAGCCTTCCGAGGCTTCGATTCCGCAAAGCGAGAGCGCATTGTTGAGGCATTCGAGCAGGCGCTTCCGGCAGTCTCGTTCGCCGCGTTAGCTGCTCGGATTGCAAAAACCACTGATTCCCCAGTGGACGTCATTCAGGGCCTTACACATGGGCTAGGTGGGCTCGTACCCGTGGTTGTCGATAACGCAAATTTGCGCCGGATGATGACGTCTTTCTTGACTAGACGTGACAACGACGACGTTGGCGATCAACCGGATGATGAGTCTTTTTCCGCCCTCGTTAATCGACTGCTGCTCTGTGACCGGGCACTAGGACTGACATCCAAGGCGCAGACAGTTCTTTGGGGACACGGTAGAGTGTTCAAGCACTCGGACACAATCACCCAGATTCGACCATTGTTTTTTTCAGACATCAAGCAACAAGTCGACACGGCGGCAATCGTGCATGAACTCCGACTTGAGTATCGCGAGAATGGTATCGAGTCGTCGTTGTGCGTGGCCATGGATCAGCACCAGCTACAACAGTTGTTGGACACACTTATGCGTGCGAAACAAAAAGAGGCGAATGTGCGCAGATTGTCGCAGTTCGCATTCCTTCGACACGAAAGCGAGGATGGCGCATGAGTGTGGCCAAGCTGCCCAAGAAGCTGCGGGATGCAATGAGCGGCGCTGTTGTCGCGGGGCCGCTTAGCGAAGTGGCGTCGAATCTGGATGACCCACAGGAATTGTTGACGAGTTCGAAGAATCAGTCGCAGAAAACCGCGCCACCGAAAGTCATCAAGTTCTTTAACTCACTTCAGGCTGCTGCCGTTGATGCGGAAGCTGTCGAAGTGTCACTGTGCACAAAGACGTCTCACAACGCCACGACAGTTAGTGGTGAGTGGCACATTCGATTGGGAGACGCGGGTTCCGATCCAGCAGTAACCGAAGTTATTAGGGAGCTGGTCAACGCTCAACGCGTGCTGCGTCAATCAGAAGCTGCGGCAGCGCCCTTAGATTTTCTTGAAAGAGCGGCGCGATTGCATGAGAGCGGATTTCCCGATACAGCTGTGGACTTGGTGTTTGATGCTATCGATGCCTTTCTTAAGGCCGGTCAGTACGCGCTATTGAACTCCGTGTTGCTGCAATCAGCACAACCGCAATATCCATCGAACGTGTTGCTCGCACTGCTCGTGACAACGCGAGTCGCACGCGACAAACTCGTTGTGTGGAAGGACTTTGCGGAACAAGCGATCCCGCTACTTGAGTCTAGACCAGACTTCGACGCGCGCGCGGTACGACACCTTCGAGGGCGCGGCAGATGATTGGAGTCGACACCGTACCACCCCCTCCCAGTCCTGTGCCGCAAGTGAGATTGGCATTGACTGTGTCCGATGCCGCTCTCGGGCTGCATCACATCGCCTTGGTTGTTCGAGAAGCAGATCAAGAGCGAGCGCTCTACGTGCATCTTGCGTGGCATCTACTTCCGTTGGATGAGGAGTTTCCAGAACGGTATCTGATGGTCACGCCAGATGTGCCGGAGCCAACGCTGAGTATGGTGGCGGGTTGGGCTCGCAAGATCCTTCGTGAAAATCCGTCGGGCATTCCGTACGGGTTTAGCCTGCCTGATGGCTGTTTCGACGCAGAATCCGGAGTATTTCGCGGAGCCCCGCATCGACTCGGTTTGACGTGCGCGACGTTTGTCCTTGCGGTATTCGAATTGGCGGGGTATCCACTTGCCAACTACGAAAGTTGGCGTCCTCGTCCCGAGGATGCTGTTTGGCAGGCACACATTCTCTCAATTCTGGCTAAGACAAGGAATGCGACGCCGCAACATGTCGAGGCAGTTCGTCGAGAGGCAGTGGCCGTTCGATTCCGACCGAGCGAGGTAGGTGGCGCCGCTCGGCTTTCCGACCATCCTGCGGAGTTCGAGCAAGTTGAGCCAGTGGCAGCGCAAATTGCCGCATTGATCGTCTGAACAACAAGCATTACATGGTCTCGGTGGCGTCGGCTGTTATGGGGCCACTATCAGCCCGCGAGTAGGGTCGCATGCTCCCTCGCTACGTGAATGCAAGTGAGTGGAGCGCGTACGTGGTTCGATAGCTGCAACTTGGCGATGGATATTGCAATTCTGGCATCCACTTACCCGACGAACCGGCGCGTCCAGGCGGCGAGGGCGGTGAGGTGCTTGGTGATGTGCTCGCGGGTCTTTTCGTCGGTGAGCTTGCCCGCGGCGTCGAATTTCTCGTGGGCCTTGAAGACGAGGACCTCGGGGTGGGGCATGCAGAACGAGGCGGTGTTGACGAGGACCTGGCGGAGCTGGTCCTGGGCGCGGGCGGTGCCGACGATGCCGGGCGAGGCGCCGATGATGCCGACGGGCTTGCCGTCGAGGGCGGGCTTGCCGGGCGGGCGCGAGGCCCAGTCGACGGCGTTTTTGGTGACGGCGGGGAGGCCGTGGTTGTACTCGGGGGTGACGATGAGGACGCCGTCGGCGGCGCGGATGGCCTGCTTGAGCGCGGCGACGGGGGCGGGGTCGCCCTTGTCTTCGACATCGCCGTTGTAGAGGGGGATCTCGGCGAGATCGAAGATCTCGATGGTCATGTCGGGCGGGGCGAGTTCCTTGGCGGCGCGGAGGAGCGAGCGGTTAAAGGACTCGCGGCGGAGGCTGCCCGCGAAGGCGAGGATGCGGAGTTGGGACTTGGTGGACATGCTGGTGACTCCGGTGAGGGGCGAGTGCGATGGAACCATATGGAGTTCAGATCCTCCGGCGCGGGAGCGCGAGCGGGGGCGATCTGACGGCGGCGTAGGCTTGGGCATGGCGGACGCCGCGGCGTGGAAACCTGCACGGGGATGGGTCATCGCCCGGCGCGCGGGGTTCCTGGGCGCAGTGGCGGTGATGCTGGTGTGGGGTGTGACGCTGTGGGGTGGTATCACGCTGGTGGTGACGACCCAGTTCCGGGTGGCGCTCTACGGCGGATCGATGAACATGACCCGGGGGCCAGGGACGTACGGCCCGGGGGTGTACACGTACAAGACACCCGCGGGGGCGATGTGGTTTCTTCCCGGGTATCAATCGAGCGGGACGATGGCCGGGACGACCCCGGCGACGCGGACGGACGTGATCATGCCGTTGTGGATCGTGGCGCTGGGGCTCGCGGTGGTGGCGTGGGTGGGCGAGCGGCACTGCAAGCGCTACGGGCCGGGGATGTGCGGGCGGTGCGGGTATGACCTGCGGGGGATTCCGAAGGGGAAGGGGTGTCCGGAGTGCGGGGAGGGGAAGGGGAAGTGAGGCGCGGAATCGTCAGTGCGCCTCGCGGGCGTGCAGGGCCGGCATCTGCTCGAGGTAGAGCTTGGCGGCGGGGACGGACGCGGTGCGGAACTTTTCGTAGGGGCCGTCGAAGACGACGTTGCCCTGGTCGAGCATGATGATGCGCGGGGAGATGCGGCGGAGGAGTTCTTTGTCGTGGGTCACGATGATGCTGGTGCGGGGCTGGCCGTCGGCGCGCTTGGAGTTGTGGGTGTTCCAGATCAGCTCGTGGATGTGGCCGCTGACGACGGGGTCGAGGCCGGTGGTGGGTTCGTCGTAGAAGATGACGGCGGGGTCGATGGCGATGGCGCGGGCGATGGCGACGCGCTTGGCCATGCCGCCGGAGAGGGCGTCGCGGTCCTTGTCGATGACGTCGTTGACTTCGAGGGCGGCGGCCTTGAGGGCGGCCTGGGCGCGCAGGCGGATCTTCTCTTCGGGGAGCTTGGTGTGCTCGCGGAACCAGAGGGCGATGTTGTCGAAGACGGTGCCGCCGAAGAGGGCGTTGCGCTGGAAGACGATGGCCCAGTAGAGGCGGATCTGGTCGATGGAGTCGGGATGGACCTCGGCGAGGTCGACCAGGGGCTGGCCGGGGCGTGAGTGGTCGGCGACGAGCACGCGGCCGGAGTCGGGGCGCATGAGGCCGGTGAGGTGGTCGAGGAGGACGGTTTTGCCGCCGCCGGAGGTGCCGACGATGGCGAGGAGCTCGGAGCGCCTGATGGAGAGGTTGATGTCGCGGAGAACGTGCTTTTCGCCGAAGGACTTGTTGAGGTGCTCGACGATGATCTCGGGCCCGCCGGGTTTGGCGGTGTGGCCGTCGAGCGGGGCGGGTTTTGGGGGGCCGAGTGGCATGCGACGGAGGCAGGGTACCTCGGCTGCGCGCTGTACGATGGCCCGGTGGTGATCGATCTGGATAACAACGCGACGACGAAGCCCGCGCCCGAGGTGGTGGAGGCGGTGACGCGGGCGATGACGGAGTTCTGGCGTAACCCGTCGAGCGTGCATCGCGGCGGGCAGGAGGCGCGACGGCAGGTGGAGCTGGCGCGGGCGTCGGTGGCGCGGCTGGTGGGGGTGGATCCCAAGCGCGTGACGTTCACCAGCGGTGGGACCGAGGCGATTGACCTGGCGGTGCGCGGCGTGCTCGGGGCGAGCGCCAAGCGCGTGGTGGTGACGACGGCGGTGGAGCACAGCGCGGTGCGGGAGTTGCTGGATTCACTGGAGAAGGCGGGGCGGATTGAGCGGCGTTTGCTGCCGCTGGATCGTGATGGCGTGGTGATCGCGGCGCGGCTGGAGGAGTTCATCACGCCGGAGATGGCGCTGGTGAGCGTGCAGTGGGCGAACAACGAGACGGGGGTGGTGCAGCCGGTTTCTGAGATCGCGGCGGCGTGCCGCGGGGCGGGGGTGGTGTTTCACTGCGATGGGACGCAGATGGTGGGGAAGGAAGTCACTAGACGAACAGACGAACAGGCGAACAGTGAAGACAGAAGGCAAAGTTCAAAGTTCAAAGTTCAAAGTTCAAAGGGGGAAGAGGCTGGGCCGGATGTGCTGACGTTCTCTGCGCACAAGTTTCATGGGCCCAAGGGGGTTGGGGTGGTGTGTGCGCGGTCGGGGGTGCGGCTGGCGCCGGTGCTGCTGGGGACGCAGGAGGGTGGGCGGCGCGGCGGGACGGAGAACGTGCCGGGGATCGTCGGGGCGGGGGTCGCCGCGGAACTGGCGATGGCCTGGTTGGCGCGCCCGGAGGAGCGGCGGCGGCTGGCGGCGCTGCGTGATCGGTTCGAGCGGGCGGTGCTGGAGGCGATTCCGGGGGCCGTGGTGAACGGGACGGGTGCCACGCGGTTGTGGAACACGACGAACATCGCCTTCCCGCGCTTGGAGGCCGAGGCGCTGCTGCTGGCGATGTCGGAGCGGGGGCTGTACGCGTCGGCGGGGGCGGCGTGCTCGTCGGGGTCCTTGGACCCGTCGCCGGTGCTGCTGGCGATGGGCGTGCCGCCGGAGCTGGCACACGGCTCGGTACGGTTCAGCCTGTCGCGGGAGACGAGCGAGGCGGAGGTGGAGGCGGGGGTCAAGGTGGTCGTGGAGGCGGTGCGCAAGGTCGGCGCGTCGGCGGTTTGAGGGGTTTGGCAGGTGGAACGCGTGGGGCGGTCTTCCCCTAAACTCTGGCCATGAGCCAGAATCCTTTTTCGCCGCAGGCCCAGATGGAATACCAAGAGCCGCAGCGTCAGCGGATGAGCGTGCTGGCGGTGATGTCGCTGATCTTCTCGCTGCTGTCGTTCCCGCTGTGCTGCGCGTCGTGCGCGGTGATCCCGCCGGCGATGAAGGTGCTGGGGGCGGGGGCGCTGGTGATCGGCGCGATCCCTTCGGTTCTTGGGATCCTGATGGGGATCTCGGCGCTGATGCGGATCGGTCAGTCGCAGGGTCGCATGCGCGGCAAGGGGCTGGCCGTGACGGGCATCGTGCTGGGCCTGATCTCTGTGCTGTTCTGGGTGGGGATGGTCATTGGCGGCAACTCGTTCGCCGGGACGACCGGCGCGACGGCCTCGAGCGTGATGCGTGCGGCCGACGCGAAGGACGCCAAGGAGGTCCGGTCGGCGTTCAGCCCGACGTATCAGCAGGTGCTGACCGACGCGCAGATCGCGGAGTTCAGCGCTCACGTTCAGCAGAAATCGGGCAAGTTCATCGGCTCGCCCGCGAACATCGGCGAGTACATCAGTTGGCTCATGGGCCCGACGGGGCAGGCCACCGAGCAGATGGGCCAGGGCACCGGCTCCGGCCGCATTCCGGTGCCGCTGAAGTACGAGAAGGACTTCGTGCTGCTGGTGCTGGTGGCCGACCCGGCGACGCCGCCGCAGGGCTTGGAGTTCAAGGGCGCGATCAAGGAACTGGTGGTGTACTTCAACGACGGGACGTCGATTACGCTGCCGCCGGGCGGGGTATCGCCGGCACCGGTCCCGATCCCGCCGCCGACGCCGAATTCATCGGGCAGCCCGTGACGGGTCGGCGCCGGATTGTCGTCGATCGCGGACTCTTGCAGGCCGAATGAGCGCGGTGAGCCCCGGCCGCAGGATCCCGGGTATATTCCCCCACGTGAGCGGTCCAGAATCCAACCCGGCGGGCGAAGTGGTGATCTCCGTCAAGGGGCTGGTGAAGCGTTTCGACGGGCGGACGGTGCTCGACGGGATCAACCTGGAGGTCTACTCCGGGGAGACCTTGGTGATCATGGGCGGGTCGGGGTGCGGCAAGAGCACGCTGCTGCGCTGCCTGATCGGGTCGCTGCACGCCGAAGAGGGCGAGGTGCGGATGTTCGGCCAGCGCCTATCGGACCTGGGCGAAGAGGCGATGGACGACATCAAGCGGCAGTTCGGGATCCTGTTCCAATCGGGGGCGCTGTACAACAGCATGACCGTGGCGGAGAACGTGGCGCTCCCGCTGCAGGAGCACACGGACCTGGACTCGCAGACGATCGAGACGATCGTGAAGATCAAGCTGGAGCAGGTGGGGCTGCGCGAGCATGCCAACAAGCTGCCGGCGCAGATCTCCGGCGGCATGAAGAAGCGCGCGGGGCTGGCACGGGCGATGGCGCTGGACCCGCGGATTTTGTTCTACGACGAGCCGTCGGCGGGGCTGGATCCGGTGACGAGCGCGGAGATCGACAAACTGATCATGAGCCTGACCAAGGGGCTGGGTGTGACGAGCGTGGTGGTGACGCACGAGATGGACTCGGCGTTCACGATCGCCGACCGGATGGTGATGCTGGACAAAGGGGTTGCGCTGCGGATCGACACGCGCGAGGGGTTCGACCGGCTGCGCAAGGTGCCGCACGAGCAGATCAGCACCCTGAGCGAGACCGAGCAGCTCATCCGGCAGTTCCTACGCGGCGACGCGGACGGGCCGATCACCGAGCGGCGGGCGGGCTCGAGCTACGCGGACGACCTGCTGGGGCGGCGGACCGAGACACGTACACCGAGTGTGGAGCCGACGCGGCCGGCAGGATAAGACGGGCCTGGCGGGTATGACGCCGTCAGTTTTGTGAGCAGAAAGGGCTTTGGAACAAGCATGCGCGCAAGCCGCAACAACATCATGGCAGGGGTCTTCGTCCTGGGCTCGCTGGCGGCGGCGTTCGCGATCGCGCTGACGCTGGGGAAGGCGGGCGACTGGGCGGTGCCGAAGAACGAGTACGTGGTGCAGTTCTCGCTGGCCGACGGCGCGGTGGGCCTGAAGCAGGGCTCGCAGGTGAAGGTCGGCGGGCAGCCCGTAGGGCTGGTGCGGACGGTGCAGATCCAGAAGGATGGCGACGGCGCGGCGCAGGTGATCGACGTGGTGGTGGCGGTGCGCAAGGATCTGACGTTGTACAAGAACGCGTCGGTGTTCATCGAGCTGCCGCTGCTGGGCACCGTGAGCACGATCAATATCCCGGCGGTGGGGACCGAGACGGCGGGGCGGCTGGAGCCGGGGTCGAAGATTAAGGGGACGTTGTCGCCGCCGGCGTTCCTGTCGCAGGCGGGTTACGGCGAGGTGCAGAAGGGTCAGATGCAGATCATCCTGGAGAAGGGTTCGCAGATCGCTGAAGACATCAAGGCGATTACCGCCGATGTGAAGGGGCGCGTGGGGCCGGTGGGTGATCAGCTCACGGACATCCTCAAGCGCGTGAAGGAGTTCATCGACGAGGCGAACCGCTGGGTGGCGGAGTGGGGTCCGAAGGTGACCTCGGCGCTGGACACGGCGAACGTGGCGGCGAAGAACCTGGACGCGGGGATCGACGACGCTCGCAAGTTGATCGCGACGGGTCAGAAGACGATCGACGATAACCGGCCGCGGATCGATTCGATCATTAAGAACGCCGACGAGGCGATGACAAAAATCAACGAGAAGATCGTCAAGGACATCGAGGATGCGCTGTCACGGGCCAACGGCGCGCTGCAGGGCTTCCGCGAGACGGGCGAGAAGCTCAACGCGCTGGTGGCCGAGCAGACACCGGAGATCCGGTTGACGCTGGCGAACCTGCGGCTGGCGAGCGACCAGCTCAAGCTGACGATGGCGGAGATCCGGCGTAACCCGTGGCGCGTGCTCTACTCGCCGGGCAAAAAGGAGTTGGAACAGGAACTGGTCTACGACGCGGCCCGCAGCTTTGCGCAGGCAGCCAGCGATCTCAACGCGGCGTCGGCGAGCCTCGAGTCGGTGATGGCCGCGGCCAAGGCGAGCGGCCAGCCGGTGGACGCGGCGCAGGTGAAGTTCCTGACCGATTCGATGACCGACGCGTTCAAGCGGTACCGCGCGGCGGAGGAGCAGTTCCGCAAGCGGCTGTTCGAGATGCCGGACTCAAAGTGAGCGATGGGCGGGCGTGCATTCGGGCGTTCAGAGGGTGGGGAAATCCCGAGCGTAGTTGCCTGAATTGAAACCGCCGTTGAAAAAGCTGTGGCATGCGCCGGCGGGGCGGGTTATGGTGAGAGCGCCGCATCGCTCGTGTGGTTCAACGGAGGCTTCGTATGGAGTGCAATGCCAAGGTGCTGACGGCGGCTGTGATCGGCGTCGGAGTGCTGGGGGTTTCAGCCACTGGAGCTTCTGCGCAGACGGTGAAGTTCGAGGCGCTGGGGCGCGTCGAGTTCAACGTCTTCGACAGCCGCACGCCCAACTGCCCGCTGATCGGCGTGCCGACGAACGCGCCGGTGTCATTGCGCTTTAGCGTGGACACGACGGAGAGCAACCTGGTCCACCCGATCAACTCGTATCCGGATGGGATGGGGCCGTACCCGCCGGGAACGTTGTACCAGGTGCGGGGGTATCCGATCATCGCGTCGACGTTCGAATTCCGGATTGGAGCGGTCAGCGTGCCGCTGGACCCGAACCAGGTCATGACGGCGACGCTGCGGCCGCAGCTGGTGATCCGCAACGGTGACCCAGGCACGGACGGCGTGCTGGTGTCGCGCGGGGTGGAATACGACGTGACGGTGCCACTGGACTTAGGGCCGGATTTCCGCGATGCGCTGGGGCGGAGCACGGCTGGGTTCACGATGCAGGACACGCTGGGGAACGCGGCGTTCGGACCGTACCCGTACGTGCCCGGCGGACCGCTGCCGT
Organism: Phycisphaerales bacterium; assembly: GCA_050730675.1. Taxonomy (GTDB): domain Bacteria; phylum Planctomycetota; class Phycisphaerae; order Phycisphaerales; family UBA1924; genus JBOHNM01. The sequence continues at coordinate 11,854 of JBOHNM010000023.1, forward strand.
CGCTGGACATCCTGGATTGCCTCGGCAGCTACCCGATGATGTCGTATTCCACGCCGGCGGACGGGTGCGACGGCTGCGTGGTGTACGGATGGCACATTAATGCGTCGGGCAATCCGATGGACATCGAGTTCCTGTCGTTCCGGATCTGGGCCACGTGCGGGATCGCCGATGTGGCGGGCCTGGGGGGTACAACCGGCGGCGACGGCGCGCTCACCGTGGACGATGTGGTGTATTACCTGTCGCAGTTCTTTTCCGGCAACACGGCCGTGGCCGACCTTGTCGGGCTGGGCGGGGCGGGTGGCCCGGACGGGCAGATCACCCCGGACGACTTGGTGGCGTTCCTGGCGGGCTTCTTCGGCGGCTGCGCGGGCTGAGCGCGGGTCGCGCACGGCATCGGCACAAAGAAAGGGCCCCGGCGTGAAGCCGGGGCCCTTTTGGTTTGCAGAAATATGTGGAAGCAGCGGAAGACGTGGCTTAGCGGCGACGGCGAGAGGCGGCTAGGCCGACCAGGCCGAGGAGGCCGGGGGCGCCGGGGGTCGGGACCACGGTGGCGGTGTAGAGGCCGCCGGTGCCCACGCCGCTGAACGAGAGGCCGAAGGCGATCTGGCCGGAGTCGTTGGTTCCGCCGGTGCGGCCGTCCTGCCCGGCCGAGCCGCCGCCGAAGTTGATGCCGCTGATGATGCGGGCGTCAACGGTGGAGGCGGTCATCGTTCCGCCGTTGAGGGCGTCGAAGGCGTCGCCGTGGCGGGCCAGCAGGCGGTACTCACCGGTGGGGCTGATGGCGAGCAGGACGCGGTTGTTGTTGCCTTCCGGGCCGCTGAAGATGCCCAGTGCGGCGTTGGTCTGGAGGATGCCGTAGACAACGACGCAGCCCATGGCATTGGTGGCGTAGGACTGGAAGCTACTGAACGCGGCGCCGGCGGGAACAGTGCCGAAGGCGGGGAGGGCCTGACCGGTGCGCAGGTACTCGACCATGGAGCCGGCGGGAGTGAATGTGCACAAAGATGTGGTTCCGATCGATGCCGTGCCTGCGAGATTGGCGTTAAAGAAGACGTTGCCGGTGCTGGTGATCTGGGCGGTGCCGGAAAGGCTGCCGAGGGTCACGCTGGAGCCGGGAGAGACCGGCTGGCCCTGGCGTGCGATCATGGTGAGCGAGCCGCCATTGTTGGAGAACAGGGCGGAGTTGTTCTGTGTGGCGCCCGATGCACCGACCACCCCGCCGACGCCCGCGGACTGGTTGCGCAGGTTCGCGGCGAAGGCGAACTGTCCGGCATCGTTCATGGCGATGGTGGCGGGGAGGGTGTCGAAGACAACGCCCGCCGGCGCGCCGGGGGCGGCATCACCGCCTCGGGCGATCGTCGAGAGCGAGTACGTCACCGGACCGCTGGTGGAACGGGTGGCGAGGATGTAGGCCTGGTCGTTGCGGGTGCCGATGTAGTTGGGGTTGGTGGAAGTGCTGGTGCTGGTGGAGGTGGTATTGATCGACGTGCCCTGGAGCGTGGTCTGGAAGATGCTGTTGCCGGGGCCGTTGAGCGTCCAGTTGCTGGTGCTGATGGCGCGGATGGCGTAGTCCGTGCCCGCGTCGTTGCCCATGACTGTGCCTTGGCGGGCGATGGTGGTGACGCCGGCCGGGGTGCCGATGAACAGGGCGGTGTTGTTCTGGGTGAGGCCGGCGGCGGTGACCAGGCCGGTGCTCGTCGCACCGGCGGAGTTCACCAGCGAGGCGGTGAACATGCTGCCGCCGGTGAGCGAGGAGGTGAGCGACGCAGTCGAGAGGCTGGAGTAGTTGAGCGTGCCGGTGCCGCCGGCGGCGACGGGGATGACGCTGGGCTGGTTGTTCTGGGCGATGATGCTCAGCGAGCCGCCGACGTTCGAGACGTAGGTGGTGACGCTGGCGCCGGTGGAGGCACGCCAGGTGGAACTGTTGAGCGAGTCGCCGAAAACCGGGCCGGGGAAGCCGGTCAGAAGCTGGCCGCTGGCGGTGGTGGTGCCGTAGAGCGCGACGTTGTTGTTGACCGTGCCGTTCCAGTGCCAGATCCCGGTGGGGTTGCCGGCCTGGGTGGTGCTGCCGCTGAAGTTGATCTCGCCGTTGGCGTTGATCGACGGAGTGGTCGTGCCGCCGGACCAGGTGAACTGCACGCCCGCGCCGAGGTTCGGGCCAAGGGCGGCCGGAACAGCGAAGAGTTCAGGCTGGAGGGCGACGGTCCTCCAGGTTGTCGGCTGGGCGACGGCGGTGCCGGCCAGCACGACCAAGCTTGTAACAGAAACGATGGGGGCGATGGAACGGCGGGACATGTCTCTCATCTCCAGCGGGGGGTTTGGATGGCGCATGCGGCGGCAGCAACCGTCGCGGGACAGCCATACCCTATTCCCTGTGGAGAAAATGGCCAGTAAATTTGAATCAATCACTCCAGAAAAGTTTGCAGAGACATTGATTTGTACAAAATTGAGGTTATTCTGAGCGGCAGTGGGGTTTGCAGGAGCTGTACATGAACCGAACCAATAGCATAAATGTGGCGATGGCAGCGACGGTGTTGGCTGCTGCGGCGACCGGGGTCTCCGCCCAAGCGGTGAAGTTCGAGGCGCTGGGGCGCGTTGAGTTCAACGTGTTCGACAGCCGCACGCCGAACTGCCCGCTGATCGGTGTTCCGACGAACGCGCCGGTGACGCTGCGGTTTACGGTGGACACGACTCCGGGCAACCTGGTGCACCCGATCAACACGTACCCGGGGACGAACGTCTACCCCGCGGGGACCCTGTACCAGGTGCGCGGGTACCCGGTGATCACCTCGACCTTTGATTTCCACATCGGCAACGTCAACGTCGTGCTGGATCCGAACCAGATCATGACGGCGACGCTGCGGCCGCAACTGGTGATCCGCAACGGCGACCCGCGGAGCGACGGGGTGCTGGTATCGCGCGGCGTCGAGTACGACGTGACGGTGCCGCTGGACCTGGGGACCGGACTTCCGCGATGCGCTGGGGCGCAGCACGGCGGGCTTCACGATGATGGACACGCTGGGCGGCGCGGCGTTCGGGCCGTATCCCTACGTCTTCGGCGGCGAGCTTCCCTCACTGGACATCCTCGACTGCGTCGGCTCGTATCCGATGTTCTCGTACAGCACGCCGGCCGAGGGGTGCGACGGGTGCCTGGTCTACGGATGGCACATCAACGCCTCGGGCAACCCGATGGACATCGAGTTCCAGTCGTTCCGGATCTGGCGCACGTGCGGGATCGCGGACGTCGCGAGCCTGGGCGCTGTGGCGGGCGACGACGGCCAACTCACGGTCGATGACCTGGTTTATTACCTCAGCCAGTTCTTCAGCGGCAACATCGCCGTTGCGGACCTGGTGAGCCTGGGAGGCGACACCACGCCCGACGGTGAGATCACCGTGGACGACCTGGTGGCGTTCCTGTCGGCGTTCTTCGCCGGCTGCCCGCAGTAAGCAGACTTCATCCGACCTCTGGAGCCCGGCAACCGTTGTCACGAGCACGGTTGCCGGGCTCTTCTCTTGCGCTCAGGCGACGGCGGCCTTGGGGTCGTCGCCGAAGTGCTTAGCCACGAACCTGAGGTGGCGCTTGAGGTACATCGCCGGGTCGGCGAGGTAGCGGGCCATGAAGCGCGGGATGGCAGGGTGGATCGTGCCGTGCTCGACGAGCTGAACGCGCGTACCACCGGCGTGGGGGGCGATGGTGTAGACCCAGCGGCCGTCGAAGAACTTGTGCTTCTCGTCGGAAACGGTGATCTCGAGCGTGCCGGGTCGCTGCTGGCGGGTCCACCAGCAGCGCATGGCGTTGCGGCCCATCTGCATGCGCCAGTGCTCGTGGCCGTCGGTTTGGCCCAGGGGCGTCATCTTGTTCACGCCGGCCCAGTTGGTCCAGCCGGCGAGGTTCTGGCAGAGGTCATAGACCTGCTCGGGCGTGGCCTTGGAGAGGGTGAGGGTGGCGGAGATCTGGTGCTGCTTGGGGAGCGAGCGGCCGACGACCCAGGCGATGAGGATGAACACGACGAGGGCGCCGACGAGGCCGAGGGCGATGTAGAGGAAGAGCATGAGAGGAGGATACCAGCGGGCAACGCGGGATCGTGGCGGAGTGATCTAGGATCGGGCCTATGCCCTTTTCGCCCATCCCCGAGATCCTGGATGAACTCCGCGCCGGACGGATGATCGTGCTTACCGATGACGAGGATCGGGAGAACGAGGGGGATCTCGTGCTGCCGTGCCAGTTCGTCACGCCCGAAGCGATTACGTTCATGCTTTCAGTGGCGCGCGGGTATATGTGCGTGTCGATGACGGAGGAGGATTGCGACCGCTTAGATCTGCACCCCCAGGCTGCGGTGAACACCACGTCGCGCGGGACGGCGTTCACAATCTCGATCGACGGGCACCCGCGGCATGGGTTCACCACCGGGGTGAGCGCCAAGGAGCGGGCGCGGTGCATCCAGATGATGATCGACCCGGCCAGCACGCCGGGGGACTTCGTGCGGCCGGGGCACATCAACCCGCTGCGCTCGCGCACCGGCGGCGTGCTGGTGCGGACGGGGCAGACCGAGGGATCGGTGGACCTGTGCCGCCTTGCGGGGCTTTACCCGGCGGCGGTGATCATCGAGATCATGCGCGACGACGGGGAGATGGCGCGCCTGCCGGACTTGAAGGAACTCGTCAAGCGGCACAGTCTGAAGATGTGTTCGGTGGCGCAGCTCATCCAGCACCGGCTGACGGAGCAGCCGCTGGTGCACCGGATGGAGCCGCGGGCAGGGACGGAGGTGCGGACCGAGCAGGGGGAGTTCCGGGCGTACGCGTTCGAGAGTCTGGTGGATCCGCTGCCGCATGTGGCGTTGACGGTGGGCGGCGTGGGCGCGCCGGGATGGAGCAGCGACGAGCCGATCCTGGTGCGGATGCACCGGCGCAACCTGCTGGGCGACGTCTTTGGCGAGTTGGGGGCGACGGGATGGACGAGCGGCGGCGTACTGCGGGCGTCGATGGCGGCCATTCAGAAGGTGGGGCGCGGGGCGATCGTGTACTTGCGGCAGGAGGGCGAGGGGGTGGAGGGGTTGGAGGGCTCGCTGCAGCGGATCCGGCGAGGGACGTACGCCGCGGGGTCGGATGATCCGGGCCTGACGGCGCGGGGGGGGCATGGGGAGAAGTTGCCGCGAGCGATGCGGGATTTCGGGATCGGCGGGCAGATCCTGCGGGAGCTGGGCGTGCGGAACCTGCGGCTGCTCACGAATTCGACGACGGATTTGCCGGGGCTGGAGGCGTTTGGCCTGCGGATTGTGGAACGGGTGGGGGTTGGCCGCGGGTAAGAGCAGTGGCTTTGGGCCCGTTTGGCTCTTGAGACCCGCCGCCAGTGACACACCGAGCGCGGATTGCTCATCTTGCTTTTGCTCTTGACAAGTCCCGAACAAGTGGGGAACATCATGTGCCCGGGGAACGCCCGAGTGGGCGGCCGCGGAGTAGAATGACGACGAAACCCCGTAAGGAGAAACCCATGAAGCTCTGTATCCCGTGTGCGATGTTGCTGGGCGGTGTGATTGGCGCGGTGGCGGTTACGCAGATCGCGGCCGGTCCGGATGACAAGAAGACGCAGCCGCCGGCGGACATGCAGATGGACCCGCAGATGAAGGCGATGATGGATCAGTGCATCAAGGACGGCATGCCGGGCGAGCCGCACAAGCACATGGCCGACATGGTCGGCACGTGGAATGCCGAGTGCAAGATGTACATGGACCCCACCAAGGAGCCGACGATCACCACCGGCAAGATGGTGAGCAAGGCGATGTGGGACGGCCGGTTCATCGTCGGCGACTTCACCGGGACGTTCATGGGCAAGCCCTTCTCGGGCCAGATGACTTGGGGCTACAACAACGTCGAGAAGCGTTACGAGAGCACGTGGCGCGACTCGATGGGCACCGCGACGATGTTCATGACCGGCACGGCGAGCCCGGACTGGAAGACCTACACCAGCACGGGTGACTGCGCCATGAACATGCCCGACGGCCAGAAGATGGCTTTCAAGAGCCGCGAGGTGATCCAGGTTATCTCGCCGGACAAGCACACGATGACGATGTACCGCTCGGACCCGACCGGCCAGGGCGAGATGAAGGAGATGGAGATCACCTACACGCGAGCCAAGTAATGAGTCGTGTGAGGGCCCCGTCAGTCAGTTGAAATTCCGCGGGCCGGGCGAGTTGCCCGGCCCGCTGTTTTTTTGGTGGGCTTGGGCAATGGTGCGGCGGCGGGGACGTTGTGCCGGAGCACGCTCATCCTCCGTGGGCCAATGGGGTCGAAGGGCGTTGCTGGGATCGCTGCACGGTTCGCGCGCACCCTCCGGGCGCGAGCGCTGAGCAGCGAAACCGACCGTGAACTCGGGCCCGGGCGGATCGCCGTCCGGGCCCGTTCCCTTTTTGGTCATGACGGCTTGGACTCTGCCAGTTCGCCGCACTCCGGGCAGGGGCCGGTGATGCCCTTGACGGAATAGCCGCAGCAGGTGCAGCGGCCGCGGGCGCGGCGGAGAGCGCGGCGGGTGATTCCGGGGAGGATGAGGAGGGTGAAGATCGCGGCGGCGTAGAAGGCGCAGTCGAGGGCGAAGCCCACGGGCCGGACGGTGATTGGCAGCTCGGCGAAGCAGAGGGGCGCCCAGGAGGGCTCGAAGGCGGTTGGATTGGAGGGGCGGAAGCCTCGGGCGGTGGGTGTCTTGAACTTGTGGAGGCAGGGCCAAGGCCAGCCCATGGCGAGGAGATCGCCGGCGGAATGGCCTCTTGCCGCGTCGCGCACCCAACCGGGGGCTGGTCCGGCATCGATCTGCGTGCCAGGTGGACGAACGCCGGGGGGAAAGACGGGCCACCATTCGCACCCGAATCTGCGGAGCTGGTGCGCCTGCCCGTCATCGACGGTGAACGCGAGGGGCAGCTCAACACCGCCGTCGATGCGGCCCATGGTGCGATCGAGCGGGAGCTTGCGGGCGGTTCCGGCGTTGGAGATGGCGAGGTCAACGATCCAGGCCGCGGTGACGGTGCAGAGTGGCGCGAGCACAACCGCGGCTGCCGCTGCCCCCCAGGGAATTCGTCGACGTGCCGGGCGCGCGGGTGGGACGGGCTCGTCGCAGTTCGGGCAGGCCCCGCGCACGCCGCGGACTGAATGGGCGCAACCGGCGCAGCGCAGTCGTTGGCGGCGGCCCACCCTGCGGCGCCAAGCAATGAATGTGAAGATGAAGAAGGCAACGGCGGTGAAGAGGGCGGTGTCGGTGGCGAAGCCGCGCCAGAGCAGGATGGTGGGAAGATCGACCAGCGATGAGGCCTTGGAACCAAGCGGCAGCGCTCCGTCGGCATCGGTCAGCGAAGAGTCGGTGTACACGAGTTTAAGGCACGGGTATGGGAACCCGGCGGTGGCATAGGGACGCTCATCGCCGGTGGGCTCGGGCGGTGCGGCCGGGGGTGGGTCGAATGTTCGGGTGAAAGAGAGTCGATCCGCGTCGCGTTCGCGTTGCAGGCGCCACGCGCGAAGCTCCCAGAACTCGAAACCTCTGCGCGGGGCCATGGACCAGACGCGGCCCTTGCTGTCGGTGGTGTCCAGCGGCCGGTCGCGCCATGAGGTGGTAGGTCCGGGTCCGAGCCAGCCGGTGGCGATGAGCACCAGCGGGGCCCACGCGAACGCGAGTGTGCAGCCGATGCCGATGATGAGTGCGACGACCGCACGCGGGAAAACTCGCAGAAGACGGCGCGGGGCCATGGGGGCAGTCTACTGCCGGAGAATCGCGTGTGTTCGTCAGCCGCCGAAGAAGCTGGAGAGGAAGAGGATGACATCGTCGGCGGTGAGGCGGCCGTCGGGTCCGGCGATGCCGCCGGGGGAGGCGAGGTCGGCGATGATGGGTGCGTCGTTGAAGAACTCGGAGATGAAGGTGACAACGTCGTCGGTGTTGAGCTGTCCGTCGGGGAGGGTGGTGCCGAATGAGCCGGCGATATCGGCGAGGTTGACGCGGTTGGGATGCAGGAGGACGGCTTGCACGGGGCCCGTGCCCTGGCGGGCGTAGGCGGCGATGTCGCCGTGCTCGTTGATGTCGCAGGCGGCGATGATGTGCCAGGAAGAGTCTTCGGGGACGAGGAGTGAATCGAGCGCCAACATGTTGGTGACGGAGGTCCAGATGAAGCCGCCGCCGCCGTTCACCCAGCCATAGCCGGAGCCGGTGGGGCCGGATTGACCGACGACAATGCCGTATTCGCTGATGGACATGGCGAGCGAGCGGGTGTGCCCGGGAAGGGCTCCGAGCGCCAGAGCGGGCTGACTGTCGCGCCAGAGGGTGGCGAATCGCGTGGACGAAGTTCCCTGCGCATAGGAGGTCGCGCCGCCGACGTCTCGGCGGAGGTTGATTCCCACGGCAAACCCGCCTTGGGGCACCATCGGGACGGGCAGGCGTCGCGGCGGGCCATCGGCGGGCCAGATGGTGGGGAGTGAAGGGTGCGTGTTGCTGGTGGAAATGCCCACAGCGTCACGCGCGTTGTTGATCGCCATGATGAACATAAAGGTGTCGTCGCCGGGTGTGGGCAGGTCGGTGCGCGGGCCGCTGGCGGGCCAGATCGAGGCAAGCGCGCCGTCGGCGACCGTAGTGGAGCCCACGATGTCGCCGGCATTGTTGAGGGCCGTGGCCGTTCCAAGCCCGTCGTCGATCAGGTGGAGTGACGTCGGTGTATCGCCGACGATCGGGCGCTGGCTCGGCGAGCCGAGCATGCCGCTGCCACAGATGCGTCCGGAATCATTGATGTCGTACGCGATGGTGATCGAGAGGTCGAGGGTGCCCGAGAGGGGCACGGCCCCAGCGGCGGCGGACCAGAACATCGGAGGAGTGGTGTTCGGAGACCCTGCGCCGCCGCCGACGACCTGGTTGTGGTTGTTCATGCGCAGGTTTACGCCCTCGCGCACGCTCATGCCTTGCATGACCTCGACGCGGTATTGCAACTGCTGCCCGGACGCAGCGGTCATGATCAGCGGCAGAACCACCGCGCCGGCTGCGCGCACGCACATCGTCGTTCGAGACATGTTTTTCCCCTTGCGAGTTTTCGAGAACCTGGGCGGCCGGGCAGAGCGCCGGCCGCGAACCTGAATACAAATACACCCGCACGGCTATTCGGCGGCGAACCAGCGAGGTTCCGAGAAGCGGCGACGGGCCGCCGCTCGGCGGCGCGGGCCATGGAAAACCCCGGATCACCAGCCGGCGCAGGGGGGCCCCGCGGCTGGAGCCGGATCCAAAATCTGCTTGGGCAGTGAAGGAAAGCCCGCGGCGGCGCATCGGAAGGGGTGGGATGATGGCCGCGTGGGTCTTGGTTGTGAACAGGAGATGCGCCATGGACCGTTGCCGCTGGATCGTCGGAGCGATGGTGGTTGTGGGTGCTTGCGGCATGAGCGCTGGCTCGCCGCCGCAGAAGGGCGGCACCAGCAACGCGCAGAACCCGCAGGGCACACAGAATTCCCAATCGAGCACGAGCAGCAGCACATCGCCGGGCGGGAGCGCCACGGCGAGCGGCTCAACGAGTTCCTCCTCGTCGCAGGGCGGATCGAGCGGCCCGGGCAACTCCACCGGCGGCAAGACTCCGGCGAGTTCGGGCGGCCGCATCACCGTACCGAATAGCCCCATGTCCGTCGCGGAGCTTGAGGCGTGGATGCAGAAGATGATCGCGCAGATGGGCGGGAAGATGCCGCAGAACGGGGCGGGGAACGCGGGGCAAACGAACAAGCAGAGCGAGTCGAACCGGTCGTCGAAGTCCGACCAGTCGAGCAACTCGCAGAAGAGCAACAGCTCCATGAGCCAGTCGTCGAGCATGCGGTCATCGTCCTCATCCAGCAGCCGGAACGGCAAGACGACCTCGAGCAGCTCAAGCACCAAGACGACCACCACCAAGGACGGCAAGACCACGACGACGACCGAGACGAGCGGGCAGAAGGATGGAAAGCCGACCGGCGGCAAGAACTGAGAACTGAGCGGCTCGGTCGGGAAACGGCACGACCGCGCTCCGGGCGCGAAGAGCGAGGAGCGCATCACATCGGCGGCCCCGGGGCGGAACACGGCCCGGGGCTGCTGTGCTTTTTGAGGCGAGGGCGCACGGCGGGAAGGATAAAGGATGGGGCTGACCCGCCTCTTGGTGGCGAGTGCGGGAGGGGCGGGCGAGGTCCCGGCGGTCCTCCGGGAGACTTCTCTGGAGAAGAAGTGACCGGAAAATGCGCAACGGCGCGCACCGAGGGGGTCGGGAATCGCCAAAAAACGGCGCGCGATCGGCATCGGAAAATGCAGGCGTTTGCGCGCGCGAAGTCAAAAAAGTGACCACGAATTGCGCAACGGCGCGGTCCTTCGCCCCATGGGTGACGGCACGCGTGTTCGCGATCGGCGCTGACGGGAGACGTTCCAGCGGATCGGGCGGCGGCAGCCGGGGCATGCCACGGACCGCGCCGGCGACGGCCGCGCGGGACGTTTGTTTGGAAGTGTCGAGCGACAAGGCCGCCAGCGCGGAACAAGGACCGAGCACCAAGCTCTGAATGCGGACAGGAGATCATCGATGAAGTCAGCGAATAACAGCACGGTTGTGTGTGATATGAACGGTCCGGCCGGCATCAGCGCCGAACTGCTGGATGTCCTCATTGCCGAGCACGTCGGCGTGACCGTGCCGCGACTGAGCGGGTTGTGGGCGTACTACCGCAATCCCATGGAGCGAGTGGACGGTGTGGCGGCGCGGGGCGGGCGCGGGTACCGCCTGGCGCAGGAGCGCGGGCTGCCGCCGCGGCTGACGGGCCGGCGTGTCGGCGGCGTAGCGGTCGATGACCGCGCGCTCTGGAAGCGTGAGATCGTGATCGAGAACGACATCGCCTGGCGGATCGGCGCGATGGTGGATTTTCTGTTCGGCAAGCCGGTGCGCATCGTCTCGCTCGCCGCGGATACCGGGCTGGCGCGGCGGATCGAGGATGAACTCGAGCGTGCGTGGGCCTGCAGCGGCGGCCAGACGCTGATGCAGGACATGGCGCTGCTGGGGCATGTGTACGGGTATGTGGATCTGCTCGTGCGCGAGGGCGCTTCGGAGAGTGGAAGCGCAACGGGGACGGAGACCGGACCGGTCGTCGAACTCATCGAGCCCACCCGCGGCATGCCGGTGGTGAGCAGCGCCGACTATCGACTCCTCGACGGCTTCGCCCTGCACTTCGAACGGCCGACCGGTCACGTCCGACCGGCGGGCAGCGCAAGCTTCCCCGGTGGCGAAGGCGCCGCGGCCAGGCGGGCAAGCGTGACGGTGACGGAACTGTTCACCGCGCACGAGCGCGTGGTCTGGGTGAGTGATGGACGGAGCGGTGCGGGCGAAGCCGGCGGCGGCATGAATGAACGGCGTGAGATCGAGCGAGCAGCCAACCGCGTCTCCCCGGGCCGTGTCCCCATCGCCCACGTGCAGAACGTCAGCCAGCCATTTGCGTACGCGGGGATCGGCGAGGTCGAGCCGCTGGTGCCGCTGCAGGACGAACTGAACACGCGCCTGAGCGACCGCGCCTGCCGCGTCACGATGCAGAGCTTCAAGATGTACCTGGCCAAGGGCGTCGAGACGTTCGACAACGCGCCGGTGACGCCGGGTCAATACTGGGTCACCGACAATCCCGACGCGTCGATCGAGGCCTTCGGCGGCGATGCCGCCTCGCCGAGCGAGGAGTCGCACATCGCCGAGATCCGCGAAGTACTCGACAAGGCCAGCGCCGTGCCGCCGCTGGCGACGGGCGTGGTGCGGGCCCGCGTCGGCAACCTCACCAGCGAGAGCGCCCTGCGGCTCACCTTGCAGGGGCTGATCGCGCGGACGGAGCGCAAGCGGTTGTCGTACGGCCGTGGCATTGCGGAGGCGTGCGAACTGGTGCTCTCGGCGCTCGACATCGCGGGCACGCTCACGACGCGGCCCGAAGACCGGGCGGTGCGGATCGAGTGGGCGGACCCACTGGAGAATCTGAAGGAGGCCGGAGAGAAGGGCGCGATGAGCGCACGAGCAATGGATGAGTGACCTGTGATCAACGTGACAGCGCATGGCGAACAACGAACAGCACACATGCAGAAGGAGGCCTCTATGAACGTGAATCAGAACAGCAACGGGAACGCCGACGGCACGAACGGGACTGATGAAGATCGAAGATCTGGCGATCACCGAGACCGGCGAGGGGCTGGCGCAGCGGCTCATCGTGCGCCTGGCGGAACTCGAGAAGAAGCTTGAGCGCCTCGGTGAGGCGACGCCGAACCCCAAACCCGCCGCGCCGCCCGCGAACAAGGGAACAGGAACCGGAGTCGTGTCGGCGCCCCCCTCTGCCGCTCCGGCCGCGTCAACTCCATCCGCACCGCGCGCATCGGCGATGGCGCCGGGCGTGACGGCCGAGCCCCGCGTTGATGCCGCACGCATGGCCAAGCTCGCGGCGGCGGGCGACCGGCGGGCGCTGGCGGAATACCTGCGTCTGCGGCGGAAGGAGTAGTTGCCAGGAGAACTGACAAACAGGCGACCAGTTCACCCGGATCTGACGCCATGTAGCCATTCACCGTCTCACCACCCCCACACCGCAGTCCGCCAAATCACGCTCTCGTGAGCGTGGCGGCGGTCCGCACGCAACGAAGGAGTTTCAATCATGCCGTTCACCGGAAAAGCCACGTACAGCGCCGGCGTCGACCTCCCGGAGATCATCGAGGATGTCTCCGACGTCGTCGGCATCATCAGCCCGTTCGAGACGCCGCTGCTGGATCACTTGGGCGACCCCAAGCGTGCCGCCACCAGCACCATCCACGAGTGGATGGAGGACGAGCTGTTCCCCAACTCCGATACGCTCAACCAGGCCAGCTTCACCCCCAACGCGCAGGACGCGACGAACCTCACCGTCACCAATGGCTCGCGTTTTCGCGTCGGCGATCAGGTCCGCCCCGGCTCGGCCCGCGAGGTGATGCTCGTCACCGCCGTCAGCGGCAACACCGTCACCGTCATCCGCCGCTACGGATCGACGCCCGCCAGCACGCTCACCAACGGCATCAAGCTCAACATCCTCGGCAACGCCGCGCTCGAGGGCGACGACCGGCCCGAGGTGCGCGCAACCAACCGCACGCGCAAGCGCAACTGGACGCAGATCTTCACCACCGCCGTCGAAGTCTCCGGCTCCATGCAGGCGGTGCGCCAGCACGGCATCAGCGACGAACTGGAGTTCCAGAAGACCGAGCGCTTGCGCGAACTCGTCCGCGACCTTGAGAACGCCGTCATCAACGGCGCTGCCGCGGCGACCAACCAGCAGGGTACCTCCACCGTTCGCCGCACCATGAACGGGATTATCCCAACGGTCGTCACCAACAACTTCACGCCCAACGCCGGTGGCATTCCCGCCGGCGGTGGCGGCGGCACCGACCTGAACGAAGCGGTCCTCAACGCCGCGCTGCGCATGGTTTGGGAGAACGCCGCGGCCCGCATCGACACCATCATCGTCGGCGGTGCGCTCAAGCGCCGCATCAACGCCTTCGCCACGGCCCTGCGCCAGTACACCCCCGCCGACGAGCGCTTCCGCGATCTGGTCAGCAGCTACGAGAGCGACTTCGGCCTCTGCCGCGTCCTCCTCTCGCGCTGGGTTCCCAGCGACACGCTCGTATTGGTGGACAGCACACGGCTGGAAGTGCTGCCGCTGAGCGGACGCTCCTTCCACTACAAGCCGCTGGCCGCCACCGGCGACCGCGAGAACGGCCAGCTCATCGGCGAGTACACACTGGAGATGCGCAACGAAGCGGCCCACGCGGTGATCCGTGGGCTGACGTGATCGTGATCTGAGCTTGATCGCTTCGGAGCGCTGCCGCGCTCCGAAGCACTTTGAACGTGACTCGATCGAAATGACCAAAGTGCCAAAGTGCCAAATGGCCAAATCGATCCTGATCGTCCCCAATCGCATCGCTTCATTTGGCAATTTGGTCATTTTGCAATTTGACAATTTCACCCACCTCACCACTCACATTCCCCACGGAGGTCCAAATGTTCGCCACCGACCGCCACCTCGTCCTGCTCGAGCCCAACCTGTTCAGCGATGTCGCCTTCTTCGGCCAGCGATTGGTGCCCCCGACCGCGTGCAGCGTCAGCGGCGCCACGCTCACGATCAGCGGCGTCGATTTCGCGGCCTTGGGCGTCGCCGCCGGCAACGTCGTGCTTCTCGACGGTGTGCCCCTCGAAGTCATCGCCCGCCTGAACGCCACGCAGCTCACCGTCTCGCGCCTGCGTGCCGCGGCGAGCGAAGCGACCATCACTCCGCCCTCCGGCTCGTCGGCGTCGATCTCTACCTTCCGCCACCAGCTCGTCGCCGCCCACGAGCAGTTGCTCGGGATGATCGGCATCGGCGCCGGCGCACTCCCCGGCGAAGACGCGCTGACCGAATCGCGTATCACCAACGCCGATGCGCTGTGGCGTCTTGAAACGCTCTTGACCCTCCGCGATCTTTACCGCTCCCTCGTCAGCCGCGCCGGCGGCGACACCGTGCCGTGGGCGGCGCGAGCCAACTTCTACGCCAAGCGGTTCGACGCCGAACGCCAGCGGACTCTCGCCGCGATCGACACCGATGGCGACGGCATCGCGGATGTCGCGCGGTATTTCAGTCTTGTGCGGACGATGCGGGGGTAGGAGAAATGGCCAAAGGACCAAATGGCCAAATAGAAGCCGGTGTTTTGCATCCACGGCGCAGCTTTGTTTCCTTTTGGCCATTTGGTCATTTTGCAATTTGGCCATTTCACACAGTGAAACCATCACAACAACAAGGACTCCCGCATGCTCCTTCTCAACCCCGAACTCGTCCGCTTCGGCGCCGCCTCCTGGGCCCGCCCCGCCTCGGTCGTCATCGAGCAGGAGGCCGCGCGACTCATCGCCGAGCGCTCCTTCGACGGCCCGTACGAAACGCTGGTCGATGTGCCGCAGGTGCGGACCATCATCACCGTCGCGCACGAGCCCGACGCGAGGGAAGCGCTCCCCGACACGCTCGGCAAGCGCGACGAACTCTCGGTGCAGGTCGCGGCTCCGGGCTCGGACGCGCGACGCCTCCGCATCCGCGTCCGTTGCGTCATCACCTCCGTCCGTTACCGCTGGACCGCCCCCGGCAAGTACCAGCGCCTCGTCACGCTCCAGGGTGAATCCGCGGCCGGCGATTCCAGCCCGATCGAGGTTGATGTGCTCACCACACGTCCCTCGTGAGTCTCTTTGCCTTTCCACTGTTCGCCTGTTCGTCTGGTCGCCTCTGCCCTTCTTCCAACGGAGCCCACATGCCCCCCATCACCTACAAGTCCCTCGCCCTCTTCGCTTCCGGCCCGCACCTGCCGCTCATCCGGCCTATGGGCGAACTCCTCCTCCCGCTGCTGAATCAAGGTCAGTCCGCCTCCGGGTTCTCCGGCATCGGTGCGCTCGCGCTCACCATCGAGGTCCGCGGCCGCCTGCTCCCCGCTGCCAAGGCCACGATCACCGACCAGCTCCTCGACATCGAGGCCCAGCTCCTCGACCCGCCCGTCGGCGGCGACCTCGAACTCCCCGACGGCCGCATTTTCCCGGAAATGTGCTTCACCCGCTTCGAGCGCACCGCCCCGCTCGACATCGGCCGCACCGAAAGCCAAGCCTACGTGGCGACCTTCACACGCTTGCCGCGCTAGTTGAAGTGGCGAGACGACCAGGCGAACAGGCGATCAGTGGGGACGACCAAGACCAAGAACGAACAACAAACAACGAAGGACTTCCCATGAACGAACCCGAACTCATCGCCCTCGTCACCCAGGCCGGCTCCGCGGGCCTCATCGGCTGGCTCTGGGTCACCGAACGCCGCGCCGGCGCCGACCGCGAAAAGCGCCTCGCCGAAGCCCACGACCGCCTGATGCAGGAACGCACCACCGTGGACCAGCTCGTCCGCTGCATCGACGCCAACACGCGGGCCCTTACGGCCTTGGAAGTTCTGTGTCGCGCGGACCATCCGTTCCCCGCTGGAACGGGCCCGGTGGGCCGTTCTCAACTCCGTCCTTCCCCAGCACCCGCGGCGGAATCGACATCGAGCCCGGCGGACCGACGCCGCACTCGGGGCACAGCGCCTCGGCGTCGAGACCCCGGCGCGAATACCCGCACTGGTGGCACCGCCCTTTGAGCCACTCGCTATAGCGCCTCGCCGCGACGACGATCCCCACAATGAACACGACCAGCGCCGCCACCGACAGCACCTGCAGCGTAATCCGCAAGGGTCCGGGGATCTGCGGCGCCAGTCCGGACAACGGTTGGAGAAAGTACACGCCCACGGCGGTCCACATCCACCACGGCCAAGCGGCAAAGAACTCGCGGTCTTTCACGCGTTCAGTCTACCGCGCCTTCCCGCACTCCGGACAGGGCGCACTCGCCGCCAGCCCCGCGAGCGAATACCCGCACCTTCCACAAAGCCCCGCCATCTTCGCCCGGTACCGGCCGCTTGCTTTCAATGTGCCCCACGCCACGCCCAGTGTGAGCAGTCCGAAGACCGGTGCGAAGGGTGTTCCCGATCGCGTTCGTCCAGCGACCGATCGGTTCATTGGCGCGTCGCGCCAGAATTTTGCTTCGATGATCCAGTCTTGGAGGTAGGCGCCGTCCACAGAGCCGGCGGGGTTCAGTGGTCGCGGCGTGCCGTGACTGATGCCCGCGGGCGGTCCGGTGTATCCGGTGATCCCACGGTCGAACGTCTCAATCCCCGTGCGTCCTTGCCCGACGAACACGGCCCACCCTTTGCCGTCGCTCAGCCGCCAAATCGTTCCGCTCGTGGCGAGCCATAGACCGAGCACGAGCGCCCACAGAAAGATGACCACCCACACCCACCACGAGCAGCACGCGATGAATATCCGCAGCCGCATGCCGCCAGTCTACCGCGCCTTGCCGCACTCGGGGCACGGCGCGCATGCATCCAGCCCAACCAGCGAATACCCGCACCCCACGCATGCACCCGCCCGCTCACGACCCCGCCGCCGCTCGCGCGCCAGCGCCCACGCGCACAGGCCTGTCAACACCACCGCCCCCGGCCAGATCACCACCGTCGTCCGCGTCAGCCACGAGAGCGTGCTGTCGCTGGTGATCCAGGCGTGGGTGTTCTGCGTGTCCGGCCACGCCGCATCGCCGTCGTTGGTGAAGTACCAGCACTGCACGCCCGCCGCCGGCGCCAATTCCAACTGCTCCGCGCCCTCCATGTACGTCTCGAGCCCCAGCCGCCCCGTGCCGACAAACAGCGACCAGTGCGCCCCGTCGCTCAGGCGCACCACGCCCCAGCGCGACGCGATGACCGTGCCCCACGCCAAAAAGCACGCCGCCAGCACCAGCCACGTCCGCTTGGACCATCCCCCCTTCGGCCACCAATTTGGAATCAGCGATGCCATGTTCGTGCCCGCCGCCCCCTATTGCCCGGCGGTCGCAGCCGCAGGTGCAGTTGCCTTGCCCAGCATCCCCACCATCACCCCCGCGAAGATGAGCGCAAACGCCGCGATGTCCGTCCAGCGCAGCCGCTCCTGGAGTACATAGATGGAGAAGACGCCGAAAACCGTCAGCGTAATGCCCTCCTGGAGGATTTTGAGCTGCGGCGCGGTGAACGGCCCGCCATGGTCGATGTGCCCGATGCGGTTGGCCGGCACCTGCAGGCAGTACTCAAACAGCGCGATCCCCCACGACAGTCCGATCGCCACCAGCATCGTCCACGACTTCATTTTCAGGTGGTAGTACCACGCGTACGTCATGAAGACGTTGGAGGCGATCAGCAGCAGAACGGTCGTGATCCATGGCGGCATGGGCCAAGCATACCGCCGTGCATTTCGGGTCTGTCCGTCCTACTTCGCCGCCGCCGCCACCGCATGCTGCTTCCGCACCTTCAGGTTCACCAGTTCCACCGCCAGGGAGAACGCCATGGCGAAATAGATGTACCCCTTGGGGATGTGCACCCCGAACCCCTCGGCCACGAGCATCACGCCGATCATCAGCAGGAACGAGAGGGCCAGGATCTTGATCGTCGGGTGCCGCTCGACAAACCCGGCGATCGGTCCCGCCACCACGAGCATCACGATGACGGAGATCACCACCGCCGCGATCATGACCTCGATGTGGTCGGCCATGCCGACCGCCGTGATCACCGAGTCCAGAGAGAAGACAATGTCCAGCAGCAGGATCTGCACGATCACCGACGCGAAGGTCACCACCTTTGCCGCCGCGGCCGCCGCGCCGTGCCCCCCTTCCATCTTGTGGTGGATCTCTGTCGTGCTCTTGGCCATCAGGAATGCGCCACCGAGGATGAGCACCAGATCCTTCCCCGTCACCGACGCGCCGAGCACGGTGATCAGGGGCTTGGTCAGTCCCATCACCCACGTCAGGCTCAGCAGCAGCAGGATCCGCATCCCCATCGCGAGGATCAGGCCCGTCTGGCGGGCCTTCTTGCGCTGGTGCTCCGGCAGTCTTCCGCTCAGGATCGAGATGAAGATGATGTTGTCGATCCCCAGCACGATCTCCAGCGCCGTGAGCGTGACCAGCGCCATCAGGCTCGCCATCGACCACAGCGGCGCGACGGGCTTGATGGCCGCGGCGCCCTCGGTCGCCGCGGCGGCGGTCGTGGGGTCCAGGCCGACGGCGGCGGCGAGCAGGCAACAACCAAGAGCGGGGGTGAGCATGGGCGGATTGTGGGCACGCGCCAGTGCCGCGGCCACTCCCTGTGCCCGCGACGCGACATCGATATCCTGCCGTGATGAAGCGCCTGTTTGCCATCGCCATGCTCGCCGCTCTTGCCGGCTGCGCCCAGCAGACCGACCCGCTCGCCGAAGCGCAGGCCGCGCCGGTGGCGGCGGCGGTTGTCAATGTGACCGACACGCGCGATGCGCCGCCGGGGGACTTTTCGGTGAGCATCACCGTCTTCAGCCCTTCGAGCCGTCCGAACACGCCGCCGTACCGGCGGCCGGCGCGGTACATCCTCGCGCCCGACTGGGTGCTGCGCGTGGCGATCGGCCCCGGCTGCACAGAGCAGACCTACCCACCGGCGATCCGGACGCTCCGCGCCGCGGAGGTCGAAGAGGTTTGGAGGCTGGTGCGCGACGCGGGGCTGACCACCGACGGCACGCCGGGACGGATCGCCACGACCGCCGACTTCAGCGTCCCCGACCGCGGCACCAGCTACCTGGTCTCCACACGTGCCGACGAGGTGCGCCGCAGCTTCGCCTACGACCCCGGCAGCCCGGCGACGCGCCGGCTGGTCGAGAAGCTGGCCAGCCTGTCGTGGAACGCAAAGTAGGGTCGGTCACGGCCGATCCTGCACAGCGGTTATGCTCGCGGCATGGCATCCGCGGCCCGCGCATTCGCGCTTTCGTATCTCGCGATTCAGACCGCTGCACTGGTTGCCTACTGGCTCGTGCTGTGGCTCATTCCCGGATCGAGGCCGCTTTTCGCCTTTCGCGCCGCACCCGACCAGACGCTCCTGGCCATCGCGGCTCCGGACCTGCTGGTGTTCGGCGTGATCGGCGCTGCCGCTGGATGGGCGGTTTGGCGGCAAGCGGGGTGGGCGTTCTTCGCCTTGACCGCGCACGCCGGAGCCGCGGCGTACGCGGCGGTGCTGGCGATCGGGATGTGGATCGCCGAGCCGCGTCTGTGGCCGGGCGCGGGGCTGATGCTGCCGGCGCTGTTCCTGCCCGGTGTCTTCGCCTGGCATGCACGGCCCGGCGCTCGCGCGGCGGGCGAGCCGACGGCGGCCTCGAGTCTGCTCAAGACCGCTGCGCAGACCGTCGTGTTCTGGGCGTTCTTTCTCTTCGTTGTCCCGCCGCTGATCGTCCGCATCGAAATGGGGCTTGGCTGGTCGCGCTGGCCGATCGACCCGCGCGTGTCGCGGTACGCGGCTGTGTTCCTGTTTGCGATTGCCGGCGCTTGCGGCGTCTGGAGCGGGTGGACGATGGCCGTCGTCGGGCGCGGTACGCCGTTGCCCACCGATCCGGCGTGCAGGCTGGTGGTCGTCGGCCCCTACCGCTTCATCAGGAACCCGATGGCTTTCACGGGTGTCCTGCAAGCTGTCGCGGTCGGGATCTGGCTCGGAGCGTGGAGCGTAGTGTTGTACGCAGTATGCGGCGCAGTCTTGTGGCATATGCTGGTGCGTCCGGTCGAGGAGCGGGAGCTTGCCGATCGGTTCGGCGCGGCTTATCGGCGGTATGTTGCCGCCGTTCGATGCTGGCTGCCGCGGATGAAGCCGTACCCGGGTTGATACTCGTCCGGTCGGCAGCGCAGCCCGGCTCCATACCCTCAGCGTGAACATGGCCGGTACCGAATCACCCATCGTGGGCATCGACCTCGGCACGACGTACTCGCTCGTGGCGGTGGCGGCGTGGCCGCGGGAAGGTGGCCCGAGTGCGAAGGCGCCGCGGATCATTCCTGACGAGCAGGGACGGGCGCTGTGTCCGAGCGTGGTGCGGTTTGAGGCGAGCGGTGCGCCGGTGGTCGGGTACGACGCACGGGACCGAGCGGTGGAGTTCCCGCAGTCGACGGTGGCGAGTGTGAAGCGGCTGATGGGGCGGTCGTTGAAGGATGCCGTGGGGGACCTTCCCTACCTCGGATACAAAGTGGTCGAGGGGCCGCACAACACGGTGCGGGTGGTGCTGCCGGACGTGGGGGGTGGGCGGATGGTCTCGCCGCAGGAGGTGTCGGCGCTGGTGCTGGCGCGGCTGAAGGCTCAGGCCGAGCGGGCACTGGGTGTGCCAATCCACAAGGCCGTGGTCACTGTGCCGGCG
>JBOHNM010000024.1:0-32281 GCA_050730675.1 Phycisphaerales bacterium
ACCCACCTCCTCCACCGCGCCTTTCCTCTCTTTTCTCTTGCCCTCCGTGCTTGCTTCTTCCCCTCCTCCGCCTTTGCCTTGCCCCACTTTTCCGCGCCTTTCCCCCGCCTTCCTCTGTGTCCTCTGTGGTGAAACCGCCTTTTCCAAGGGATCCGAAATGTCCAAGTACCAAATCGCCTGGATGCCCGGTGACGGCATCGGCAACGACGTCATGGAAGCCACCCGCATCGTCCTCGACACCATGAAGCTCGACGCCGAGTACATCCACTGCGACATCGGCTGGGAGTTCTGGTGCAAGGAGGGCAACCCCCTCCCCGACCGCTCCATCAAGATCCTCCAGAACACCACCTGCGGCCTCTTCGGCGCCATCACCTCCAAGCCGCAGGACGAGGCCAAGGACGAACTCGCCCCCGAACTCAAGGACAAGAAGCTCGTCTACTTCTCCCCCATCGTCAAGCTCCGCCAGCTCTTCAACCTCCACACAAACATGCGCCCCTGCAAGTCTTACGAGGGCAACCCCCTCAACTACCGCGGCACCCGCATCGCCAACCCCGACGCCAGGGACGTCATGATCGACCAGGTTGTCTTCCGCGAAAACACCGAGGGCTCCTACGGCGGCGTCGAGTTCTTCCCCCTCCCCGAGCCCGTCTACACCGCCCTCTGCGCCAACCCCAAGATGAAACCCTGGAAGGACAAGGGCCTCGAGAACGTCGCCCTCTCCACCCGCATCGTCTCCGTCCAGGGCTGCACCAACATCTGCCGCCAGGCCTTCGAGTTCGCCAAGAAGAACGGCCGCAAGCGCGTCACCCTTGTCGAAAAGCCCAACGTCCTCCGCGAGACCGGCGGCCTCATGACCCGCATCTTCCGCAAGCTCGGCGAGGAGTACAAGAGCCACGGCATCTGGGCCGACGAGGCCAACATCGACGCCATCTGCATGTGGATGTTCAAGAACCCACAGGACTACTCCGTCATCGTCGCCGAGAACATGTTCGGCGACATCGTCTCAGACCTGTGTGCCGGCCTCGTCGGCGGCCTCGGCTTCGCCCCCTCCGCCAACCTCGGCGACAAGTACGCCGTCTTCGAGCCCACCCACGGCTCGGCCCCCAAGTACGCCGGCCAGTACAAGGTCAACCCCCACGCCATGCTCCTCACCGCCAAGATGATGCTCGACTGGCTCGGCAACGGCGCCGAAAAGGACAAGGCCATCCGCCTCGAAGCCGCGGTCGCCCGCGTCATCAAAGAAGGCAAGGTCAAGACCTACGACATGGGCGGCAAGGACTCCACCATCGACGTGGCCAAGGAAGTGGCGAAGTACTGTGGATGATGCTTTCCTCCCAGTCTTCACCCCGCAGGGGTGAAGGCCAGTAGCTGGGGAGTGGCTCTGCACCCCCGGACAACTCAACCGCGATGGCGTGTCTTCTAGGCCGCTTCAGCGGCCTTTGCTCGCTTGTAGGCCACCGCTTCAGCGGCGGTAAACAGGCCGAAATCCTATGGATTTCTGACCTAGGTTCCTCAGCCCGTTTCAACGGGTTTCAAGCCGTTGGGCTTCAGCCGGACGGGTTTCGCACTCAATTCACTGAGTTGCCCTAAGGGGCGGACGAGTTCTTCAGTGAATCGCACACGGCTACGCCGCGTACCAGTCCACCTACCGGCATTCGTCGCCAGCCAATAATCCACCATGCCGCGACGTTCGCGCGGCTCCAGGAGCTCTCCCGTGGCACAACCGAAGAAGGCGAAATCGGCCTCGGAGATCCTGCGTGACGGGAAGGCCATCGATGCCGCCGTAACTCGCGCCGTGCAGCGAGCAGTCGCCAAGTCACCCACGCGCCCCGCCTCAGCCAAGAAGCCCGCCGCCGCACGAAAGCGCCGCGCGGCGTAGTGATCAGCGCCGTTCGAGGCACCCCATGCCACTCGTCAGATACTCACGACCAGCGCGTTCCACGCCCCGGCCCCCCGACCGCTCCCGCTGCCCCGTCTGCGGCTACAAAACCGGCCTCGCCCCGGGCCGCAGTTGCCCCGAGTGCGGCGAGACCCTCGAAGCCAACACCGACGGCTTCCGCCGCCAGAGCTTCTCGCGCCGCCAGCGGGTGTGGGCCGGCATCATCGGCGTCATCCTGATCGCGATCGTCATGCTCCTGCCAATCCTGTGGCAGTACTTCTAGCCCCCAGCGTCGGGTGCCCTCGCTCTTTGTCTTCCTCTGCGTCCTCTGCGACTCTGCGGTGAAACCGTCTTTCCGCCAAGTGCCGGGCGAGCGAAACAGAGGCACACGAAGCTCGGGAAGGGTCCGTTTGTCACGCTACGCTGAACTCCCCATGAACCCCCTCAAAACCTACGACTACCTGATCACCGCCCGCGCCCGCATCTTCGACTGGGTCCGCCCCCTCTCCGCCGAGGCCTACACGCGCCAGTTCCCCATCGGCCCCGGCTCGATCGCACGCACGCTGACACACACCTGCGCCAGCGAGTGGTACTACGTCATGCGGATGCAGGGCCTCCCCGTGCCCCCATACGCCCAGTGGCCGCTCCGTGAGGAGAACCCGCCCCCCTTCGCCGCCCTCGAAGCCGAGTGGACCCGCCAGGCCGCCGCCACCCGCGCGGCCGTCGCCCGCCTCTGGAACCACGCCAGCGACGCCGCCACTACCCCGTGGCGCCGCGAACTCGAATACACCCCCGAGCCCGACCCCGCCACACCCGCAGGCGAAACCTCCAAACTCTGGATCGTCACCACCACCCCCGCCGACATCTTCACCCAGCTCGCCTTCCACGAAGTCCACCACCGCGCCCAGGTCCTGAACATGCTCCGCCAGCTCGGCGGCACCAAACTCGAGGACATCGACTACAACGCCATCAACTACAGACGCCGCCCGGCGTAACCTCATACCCCCACGCACATACGAGCCCTCCGCGCAAGGGGGCCGGAGGGTGCCTTGCAGCAAGCCCGACTGTCAGGAACCGCCGTGCACTCGACTCGACCGCATCCCTGTGCCTTTCGCCCCAAAGGGCAACGCCGTGAACTGAGCTGCGACGGCCTGTCTTTCAGGCCGCTTCAGCGGCCTTGCTCGCTCGTAGGCCACCGCTTCAGCGGTGGTAAACAAGCCGTAACCCCATGATTTCAGGCTTTGGTTCCCCAGCCCGTTTCAACGGGCTTCAAGCCGAAGGGCTTCAGCCGTGTGCGTCTCGCGTCCAACTCAAGGCGTTGCCCGAAGGGGCGGACGAGTTCCGGAGTGAATCGGACACGGGCGAAGCCCCCCACTAAACTCCCCCGTGCTCCCCGCAGCGACCAACATCTGTGACACCCCCGCCACGCGGGCGATCTACGCCGCCACCACGGGCGACACGTGCGCGTGCTCGTCCTGCCGGAACATGCGGGCCCAGTTCGACCGGATCCCGCCGATGGTGCTCGACGCTCTGCACGCGATGGGCATCGACCCCGCCAAGCCCGGCGAGATCATCGAGTACGGCCGCGGGCCGGGCGGATACACCTACGAAATCGAATGGCCCTTCATCTCCGCCGCGGCAACCGCCGGGGACAATGGAGCCGGCGCCTTGCAACTCGCCGAGGGCGACGTCTCCTGGCGGCCCGGCGGCGTTCCCGCACCGGAGTTTGACCGTACGCAGCGGCGCTGGTCCCTCAGTCTCCTCCTGCGAGATGTCCCCTGGACCCTCCGCGAGCCGCAACCACACACCTAGCCCTCGCGTCCCCCCAACAACCGCACCGCCCCCGCACCCCTGCCCGGAAAAAACCAAAGCCGCCCCCCACCACACGCCCGTGTGGCATCGCCCCCTTCGCCTGTTACTCAAGCGGAAAGGTCGAGCACGGCGTCAACCACCATTATCTCAGGTTTCCCCTTGCACTTGGGCGAACGGCGCGGTACGCTCGGTTGCTCGCTTCATCATCCAGGTGACGATGAGCACGATACGGGCCGGAAACGGCCCCTCAAAGAGAGAGCGAGCAATGAAAATCACCACCACCGTGTCTGTGTTGTTGGCCGCAAGGCCCCTGAAGAGTCTTTGCGTCCTGATCGCGTTGAGCGCTTGCTCTGGCGTCGCGATGGCCGACCACATCCTCGATACCTTCACCGGGGGCGCCCACACACTGGCGGCCAGCGGCGGCGGCTCCGATTCCGATTTCACAGGTCCCACCAACTCGACGGTCCCCAACGACTGGGGCATGCGTGAGACCGTCCTTCGCACCTTTGCGTCGGCCGGCCCATCATCGGCGACCATGTCGCTCGGTGGCGGTCAGTTGAACATGGCGTGGGAGATGTCCAATTTGACCGGCGGCGGCGTCCACGCCTCGTTGCAACTTGGGTACTTCTTTACTTCTCCCGGCGCGCCGCTGGGAGCGATGCCCATCCTGTCGATCCCGGGCTCGGGTTCTATCGCCGGCGACTACGCCTCCGTCGAGTTCTCGGTCGGGCTCACGGACGTGAACGGTCTCACCGCGCTGTGGTTGCTCCCCACCAGCACCGGCGCGTTCAACGGCGGCCAGTTCGATCTCTCCACAGTCCCCGATGACATGTCGCCGGGGTTCGATTTCAACAGCGTCAGCAGGATCGTTGTTTGGTTCGCCGCGTATCTGGAGCCGATCCCCGGGGCGACCGGCACCGGCTCGATCACTCTGACACAGATCGACATCGTCCCCACGCCCGGCGCGGCCGCGCTGCTCGGCCTCGGCGGCCTGATGGCCGCGCGCCGCCGCCGATGACGCGGCCGTTCATCACACTAGATAGAGCGTTTCGCAGACGACGGCGGTCATGGTGCGACCTCGTGCTTATCTCCCCATCGCCCCCACGCAATCCTCTCGCCATGGCCTTGGAGTGCTCCCGTCTCGAAGCCGCAACCGCCGTCGCCCGCGTCACCCAAGCACAGAGGCCGCGGCTGTACGCGATAAGCATGGGTTCGACGAGTCGGTATGATCCGAGTATGCCCATCTTTCGCCTGACGAAGGACGCCATTGAGCCGTTGACCGAGTCGGCATTTCACGAGCGTGGCGTCAAAGAACGGGCTGACTTGCAGCGGCTGCTCAGAGCCAACATTGCTGTGGTCGCAACTGACGTTCTGATCATTGCAGAGGAGTTCGCCGATTGGGAGGATTCCAGGCGACGCATCGATCTCTTGGGCGTTGACCGCGACGGCAACATTGTCGTAATCGAATTGAAGCGAGACGATGACGGCGGTCACATGGAATTGCAGGCCATCCGATATGCCGCGATGGTCTCGACCATGACGTTTGCCCGTGCGACCGAGGTCTTTCAGCAGTTCCTCGACAAGAACGGCGCCAAGCATGACGCCACGACTAAACTGCTCGAATTCCTTGGCTGGGAGGAGCCTCGGGAGGACGGCTTTGCTCAGGACGTCCGAATCCTGTTGGTCGCGGCCGATTTTTCGAAAGAAATCACAACCGCTGTACTGTGGCTCAACGAACGCGCACTGGACATTCGGTGCGTGCGGCTCAAGCCATTTGCCAACGGTGATCATACGATCATCGAAGCACAACAAGTCGTGCCGTTGCCCGAGGCACAGGATTACACGGTGCAGTTGAAACAGAAGGGTCTGGCCGTGCGTCAGGAAAAGGCGGGGAGGGAACTGCTGCGCCAAGCATTCTGGAACGAACTGCTGCCTGTTGCCGTGACGAAGACACCGCGCTTTGCGGGACAACGGCCCGGCGAACAGCATTGGGTTGCGGCGACGTCCGGGTTCGCCGGATTGCGCTGGGACTACCTCGTGTGGCAGCAAGTTGCCGGGGGAGAGTTGTATATCGACAAGGGGGCCGATGCCGTAGCCTGGAACAAGGCGGTCTTCGACTATTTGCACGAGCGACGCAAGGAGATCGAAACCGCGTACGGTGCGCCTCTTACGTGGTATCGACTCGACGACAAACGAGCCTCTCGGATCATGGAAGAGAGCATCCAAGGGGGCGTGCGCTCACCTCGCGAACAGTGGCCGGCGATCCGCGATGCGATGATCGATTCAATGGTCAGACTTGAACGAGCTTTGGAACCGCACTTTCAAAGCGCGATCGCGTTCGCAAACACGAAGCAATTGTGAAGTGTCCAAGGCAACTGATCCCCCGCACCCATGCCCGTCGGTCCCCGCCCTGCCCTGCACATCCGCAAAGCGAGGATCATCCCTGATCAGCGATCAGCGGCACGACATGCTCCACCCGCCGTGCCGTGATACAAACAAGGCCCCGGATCATCCCGGGGCCTTGCTTAGATCAAATGTTCTCCGACTTGCCGCGCGGTCAGCGGGGCGCGGGCTGAGTAGCGGGTGGCTGCGTCGTCCGACCCGTGCCCGGTTGAGTCGTCGAAGGCTGCGTTGTCGCAGGCTGGGTCGTCGTGGGCTGAACCTGCCGCGGGTTTCTCGCGTCCGTCGGCTGAGTCACGGAGCTGTCCATCAGCTCGCCGTTCCACATCATGCGGCTCTGCTGCATGTAACGGGTCATCTCGGCCCGCTCCTGCAGGATCTGCTGGAACAGGTCCATCAGCGCCGCGCCCTGGCGCTCAGCGGGCATCGTTCGGATCTCGCCCAGGCGCTTGAGCTGGTCCTGATTGGAGCGCTCGAACTTCTGCTCCATCCGCACCAGCCGCTGCCCGATCTCGTTGAACCGGGCCTCGGCCTGCGGCGACTGGAAAGTCACCGGCCGCAAGCTGGTGCGCCGCAGCAGCTCACGCTGGGCCGGCGTCAGATTCGGGTCGTTGGGGTCCGGAGTCGGCGAGGGGATCGGCTGGTTGGGGTTGATCGCCGGCGGCGCGTTGTTGGGGTTCTGATTCGGCGCGTTCGGATCCAGCGGCTTCGGCGGCTGATTGGCCGGCGCCGTCGATGGGCTCGGCTGATTCGATGGGCTCGGATTGGTCGGGCTCGGCTGCGGTGCCGGCGACGTTACGGGTTGAGTACTCGGAGCCGGCTGGGTCGTCGGAGTTGGCTGAGTTGGTGCCGGTGCCGGGGCGGGGGTCTGCGCGAACGCCGCCATCGGTCCGGCACTCCACAACGTTGCGGCAACGACAAGGCAGGTGCCGGCGATGCCGGTGAGCGGCACCGAGCGAGGGGCGTGAATCTTGTTCTGTTGGATCATGGTGAACTCCTTAGGCAAGCGGGACGCAAAGCGCTATCCCAACTCCAACACCCTACTGCTTCGGCGTGAAGACACCGTGAAACAGCCGCCGCCCCTTCGGGCATGTGGGAGAGATGAGCGCGGTTTCATCGAGCGTGCGGCCCGTCGAGCCGGTCACCCCAGCCGCGCCCAGCAGCGCTCGCATTCAATGTCACTCGTCCGCACAGCATGCCACACAATTCCAAGGGCGAGGCCGCGCCAGCGCCCAGCGCTTTCCAACCCCCCCAAGTCGCAAAGTTCCCCCCCACACTCCGAAGCCCCCAAAAGGGGCGACGGAGCCTACGCTCAAGCCAGCGTCCCAACTCCACGCCACGCCTTCTCTGCAGAAGAAGTGACCGCAAATTGCGCAACGGCGCGCCCGCGCCCTCTCCACAATCGCGAAAATCCCACCATCAATCGACATCGGGTTTTCCCGACGCGTTTGACACCCTTACTCCAAAATAGGACCACGAATTGCGCAACGGCGCGGTCCTTTGACCATGGGTAGGTGGACCACACCACGCGGCCCTACGCCTCGTGACATGGCAAACCACCAACGCCTCTCACCCAGCCTCGCAATCCGCGGCCGGACATCTCCGCGCCTCGATTTCTGCGTTTCAGCTTTCTGTGTTTCTGCTTTTTCCTTCGATCCCTTCGCTCCTTCGTTGAAATCCCTCCGGAGCCCCTCCATGCCCCCCTTCGCTCCCACCCCCACCCTCGACCCCGTCACTCCCGAGCACATGCTCGACACCCTCGACAACGGCAAGCTCCGCCTCCACAACGCCCACTTCAAAGCCATCGACCTCCTCCTCAAGCAGGCCGGCAAGGCCGACGAAGAGGGAGAAATCGCCGAGTGCCGCCGCTGCTGCACCGCCATCCTCAAGTTCGACATCAAGTACCCGCCCAAGCACGCCTTCTGGCCGCCCACCGCCACCGACCCCGCCGAACCCGACACCCCCGAGAGTGCCACCACCCTTCCGGCCAGCGTGCCGCTCTCCTGTGCCACCGCTATGACCAGTACCCCCGAAGCACCCACCGCACCCTCCCCTTCCCTGAGGGAAGGGGCCGGGGGTAGGGCTCCCGCGATCCCGGTCGATCCAGCGCCCGCCGCCATCTCCGTGCCGCTCGCTTGCTCCGCCTCCTCCTCGCCCGGAGGGCGCGCGGCCGTTGCCAGAGGCGCAGCGAGCCAAGCGAGCCAGCCTCTGGAAAGTCCTGTTGAAGTCTCCCCGCCCCCAGGGCGGACGAGCCCCCCGCCCGACCCACTGCCCACATCAATCCCCATATCTGAACACACTTCATCACCCACTACTCCCAATTCACCGCTTCCCCCGCCCCCTCCCCCCGAACCTCCCCCCACCCCCAACCCTCTCCTCTCCGAGCCCGTCATGGGCTACGACCGCCGCCGCCTCCCCCGCCGCTTCTACGAAGATGCCAAACCCCGCCGCTGGGGCAACTACCTCGCCTACCTCCTCGCGGTCCTCGCCCTCTTCATCAACTCCAGCCCGTCCTTCGCCGCACGATTCGCTTCGTCCCTCGCCACCGTGGCCACACCTTCTCTGGCTGTGTGCTGTGAAGTTGTGTGCTCTTCGTTGTCCGACGCCTTCCCCCTAAATCGCCACATTCCCCCCGCCATCGTCGACGTTGGTCGCAATGCTCCAGGCCGTGCCGAAGTACATCGAATATCACTCATGCCCGCCAACTTACCACGGCCGCGGCCAATTGGCGAACGAATTTGCAATCGCCCCGCCGACCCCCTCCCCATCCCTGCGTGCCTAAGTCCCGATCAACCCCTTCTTAACACACCCGCCGAACGACCCAGCGTATTCTGGAGTATGGCCACCCCAAACAACGTCAACCTCCACCGCGTCCTGCGCTGCCCGCCCGACCGCCTCTACCGCGCTTTCCTCGATCCCGCCGCGCTGGTCAAGTGGATGCCGCCGCACGGCTACACCGCCACGGTCCACAGCATTGACCCAAAGGTGGGCGGCGGCTACAAGATGTCCTTCACCAACTTCCGCACCGGCCATTCGCACTCATTCGGCGGCACCTACGCCGAACTCACTCCCAACTCGCGCCTCCGCTACACCGACAAGTTCGACGACCCCAACATGCCCGGCGAGATGTCCATGACGATCTCCCTCCGACCGATCGAAGCGGGCGGCGCCACGATGACTGAGCTGAGAATCCTGCAGGAAAACATCCCGCCGCAGATCCCCGCGGAGATGTGCTATCTGGGCTGGCAGGAATCGCTCACGCTGCTCACCAAGCTGGTCGAGGCCGAGGTTCCATGAAATTGTGCCATCGATGTGCGGCGACACGCTCGATGATCGCGTCCTCCGGAATCGCGACGATCACGCCCGAGGCGGGGTCCACACCGGCTCTCCGCCTCCACCCGACACCTGTGCGGCCCGGACTCGATGGCAGCGGCGAAATAGTGCGAGAAGTTCCTCGCACGCGCTGGATCGCGATGTAGACTGGACCAGCCGACGCTTGGAGCGTCGCCGAACAAGGGAGTGCGTTTGATGATCGCCAGTATCCATATCCGACTCTACATGGGATTGGGCTCATCCGCGGCAGCGCTGCTGGCGGCGGCCTCGCCTGCGATCGCGCAGTGGACGTTTGTCAACCTGCAACCGACGCAGGCCAGCAACTCCGAGTGCTATGGCGCTGCCGGCGACCAGCAAGGCGGCAACGGGATCGTCAATTCTGTGGTGCATGCCGGCATCTGGACGGGCACGCCCGGCTCGTGGGTGGATCTGCATCCCGCGGCGGCGACCACGTCGCGGATCACGGCGATGATGGAGAACGCCCAGGCAGGCCACGCGACCGTCAACGGCCGCATCCACGCCGCGGTGTGGACGGGGACCGCCGCTTCTTTTGTTGACTACAACCCCGTGAACCCGCCGATCCTGAGTTCCGCAATCTTCGCCATCTGGGGACAGCGCAAGGCCGGGCGCATCCAGGTCGGCATTGTTGACCACGCCTGCGTGTGGGGCGGGTCAGCCAACAGTGTCGCGGACCTGCACCCGCCCGCGGCGGTGGTCGAGGCCGACAGCTCGTACGCCTTGGGCGTCGACGCCACGCGCGTGGTGGGGTACATCAACACCTCACAGCCCAACGCGACTACGCGCCCCAGCGTCTGGACCGGGGATGCCTTGAGCTGGCATGACCTGACGCCGCCCGGGTCCACCGCGGGCATGGCGTATGCGACCGAGGGGACGCAGATCGCCGGGGTCGCCCGCATCGGCGGCGACGACCACGCGGCGCTGTGGAACGGTAACACATACACGTGGACGGATCTGCACCCAGGGACGGTCCCCGGCGTGCAGCGGTCGTACTGCTACGGCGTCTACGGCGGCACACAGGTCGGCGAGACCCTGCTCAACGACAGTAACCGCCACGCCGCGGTGTGGGACGGCACGGTTGGATCGTACTTCGACCTGCACACCGTGGCGACCGGGGGCGGGTATCTGCGGTCGAGCGCGCGTGCGGTGTGGAAGGACGCGCAGTACACGTACGTCGCCGGGTATGTGAGCACGGGGTCGTTCAACCAGGCGGCGCTGTGGCGGCGTCCAAACCCGGTTCCATCCTGCCGTGCCGACGTTGCGGGCCTCGGCGGCACGGCCGGAAGCGACGGCACGCTCACCGTCGATGACCTGATCTTCTATCTGAACGCATTCTTCACGGGCAACCTCGGCGTGGCCGATATCTCAGGACTGGGCGGTTCGACAACGCCGGACGGCCAGCTCACGCCCGACGACATCATCGCATTCCTGACTTCGTTCTTCAGCGGCTGTTGAGGCGGTGAAACGCTCGTGGCTTGATTCGGAACGAGGTGGCGGGAAGGTGGCACTTGCCCGGATGTGTGGTACACTTCCGGAGTGCCGCGGGTGTGTCTGGGGGAGGATTCCACATGCGTATCAATGCCTGGGTTGCTGCGGGGATGGGCGCGGCGGCGATGGCCGGAGCTGCCCGGGGCCAGTCGTTCTATGAGGGCTTCGGGTATTCGGCGGCAGCGCTGGTTTCCGGCGGCACGGGCGGTATGGGCTTTTCTTCGGCGTGGAACGAGGCGGGTCAACCCGGGGTCCGGGTGGGCACAGGCTTGACCTACAACAACGGCGGAGACCTGGTGACGACGCCCGGCGCGGCCGCGGCGGACCCGGCTCGTTCGTTCGGGGGCCTGACACGCCTGTTCACGCCGGGCTTGCCGACGGCCGGAGAGGTGTGGATGTCGTGCCTGGTGCGCGTGGAACTGGCCGCGACGAGCTATGCGTTGCTGACGCTGCAGGGGACCGGGCCGGGGGCGAGTTCGTACGCGTTCTCGGTTGCGAGGGCCTCGCCGACCGCTATGGACCTTCGGGCGGCGATCGCACCGTACCCGGGCGGAGGCAGTGGCGGCGTGCTTGCGCCGGAGTTGATCGCACCGGGCTCGACAGTGCTGCTGGTGGCACGCCTGCAGTTGGCGGGAGCTGCCGCGCCGGATTCCGCGGCGCTGTGGGTCAATCCGCGGCTGGATGTGCCGCTGGGCGCACCGAGCGCCACACTCTCGACGATCAACCTGGGATCGGCAGCGGGCGGCGGTGTGCGGTTCGAGCTGGGAGCATTCGCCACATCGGTCATCGACGAGATCCGCGTCGGGGATTCGGCGGCAGCGGTACTGCCGGTCGCGCCTGCGGCATGCCTCGCGGACGTCGCAGGGCTCGGGGGATCGGCGGGGAGCGATGGGCAGCTCACCGTGGACGATGTCGTCTTCTACTTGCAGGCGTTTTTCGCCGGCGACCTGACGGTCGCGGACCTTGTTTCGCTCGGCGGGTCGCCGCCGGCGGATGGCGCGATCACGGCGGACGATGTGATCGCGTTTCTGGGGGCGTTTTTCGGCGGCTGCCCCTAGCCGCGGCGTACCGGTACACTCGGTGAATGATCCATTTCTTGCGTCTTGCGGTTGTGGCCGCTCTGGCGTTGCTCGGAGGGTGCGCCGGGGCGGGATCTTCGCCGGGTGATGCGACGGGCCTCCACGGCCACCTGCTCATCATCGGCGGTGGTCTGGATGATGACAACAAGCCTGTGTATGAGCGGTTTATCGAGCTGGCGACACCGCGGGGCGGGGACGGCGGTGCACCACGCGTGGTGATCGCGACGGCCGCGAGCGCGAACCAACCGGAGAACGCGACGGGGAAGATCGAGTCGATCCGGGCGTACTGCCCGGCGGCGAAGATCGATGTCATCATGCGCGAGACGCCGACTGCCGAGACGGTGGCGCTGATCGAGCAGGCGACGGCGATGTTCTTCACCGGCGGCGATCAAAAGCGGATCACGGCGCGGTACCGGCCTGAGGGTGTGGATACGCCGGAGGCCGCGGCGATGCGGCGGCTGCTCGCACGCGGCGGAGTGATCGCGGGGACGAGCGCGGGGGATGCGATGATGTCCGACCCGATGTTCCTGACCGGCCGAAGCGCCGAGGCGTTGGGGATCGTCTCGACGCGGATGGACCCGAACCAGGATGCCGATCCCGAGGCGCCGAAGCCGAAGGCGAACGCGTCGCCGGTGCTGGGGCCGCAGATCGGGCCGGGGATGGGCTTTTTGCCGTGGGCGGTGACGGACTCGCACTTTTTCGAGCGGCACCGCTTTGGGCGGCTGGTGGCGGGGCTGGAGGCGAGCAAGCGGCGGCTGGGGATCGGCGTCGGCGAGGATGCCGCGGTCGAGGTGGACCTGGCGACGGGGGAACTGATCGGCATCAGCGTTGCGGACTCGCTGCTGGTGGATGTGGGCGCGCTGCGGCGCGAGGGGCTGGATCGGAGTGGGATTCGGGCACGGGTCGTGACACAGGGGATGCGGGTATCGCTGACGCAGGTCTTGACGTGTCCTGCGCCGACGAGCGCGGACATCGGCGAGGGTCAATCGGGGCAGGCGATCCCGATTGTTGAAGCCGGGCAGAACCGGCAGCTTGCGTCGTGGAGGTTCTTCACGCGGGTGGGAGCGGGCACGGAGACGTGGGTGCTGAAGCTGGATGGGTACGAGTTGGTGGGGCGGGGGGATGGGGGTTGGAGTGTGGTGGAGATTCGGACGATTTCCACGAAGTAAAGTTGAGGGTTATGTCCAAAGTTCGCCAGTAGACTACCGCCCAGCCGGAATCGTTGGGTATGACGCACTGAAGGCATCTGTACCTCATTCCGGAGCCGTTTCGTGCCGACCACGCCACCGACCCAGCCCACCCCCGCTGCCCCTCGCACAATCCGCGACACGCT
This sequence comes from Phycisphaerales bacterium, assembly GCA_050730675.1. GTDB lineage: Bacteria > Planctomycetota > Phycisphaerae > Phycisphaerales > UBA1924 > JBOHNM01. The sequence goes on from JBOHNM010000024.1 coordinate 13,343, forward strand.
CTTTGGCGATACGCCGCTGAACGAGTGGGGTCTGAATGCCGGGAATGTCTCGCCGTGGAGCGAGTTTGCTGCCGCCCGGGCAGCGTTGGCGAAGGGCGATCAGCGTGCGGCGTTGACCGCGTTGGGTGCGGTCGTTGACACGGTCGGGCTCGAGGCTCGCCACTATCTGGTCGCCTGGCAGGCCATGCGGGAGTTGGGCGTTGCCGTTCCCGCCACGCATGCCAAGCAGGTGCTGGGTGTGGTGGTCGAGGTCGCGGTCGAGAATGGCGTGGACCTGGTGGCTGCGTACGCCGATGGGAGCGCCCGGTACTACAACTTCACGGGCGCCGGCGTGGTGATCGATACACCGCCGCCGCAGATCCGCACGCTGGTGGACAATCTGATCGCCGCGGCCGTACCGGTGGTGCAGTTGATCGGTCCTTGGGACAAGCCGCGGCTGGGGCCGCCGACGGGGGATGGGGTGCGGGTCAACTTCCTGACGCCGTCGGGGTTGCACTTCGGGCAGGGGGCGTTTTATGTGTTTTCGCAGGACCGGATGGCCGGCCCGGTGATTGAAGCGGCTTTTGTGCTGATGCAGGCGTTGATGGAACTGGGCAAGCGGAAGTGATCGGGGCGGCGGATGGGCGGTGCGTGCATGGCACGGTTCCGCAGAATTGGGTATCGTTCGCTCGGTGCCAGGCCAAATCAGTTGGCCAACCGGGAGGCTCGACATGTTCACGCTTGCCGACTACGAAGACACGCTCAAGGTCAGCGAAGTCATGGGCAAAGTCATCGCCATCGCTGTGGTGCTTATCGTGATTGCCGTCATCATTAAGGCGGTGCGGGGCAACAAGGGCAAGTAGCCACCTACAACTCCGGGCTGCATGCCCCTTCCTATTCCCTTCTTTGTGCAGGTCATGCTGGCTGTCGGCGCTTTTCTGCTTGCGCCAGTGATTGCTCGGGCCCGGAAGCCGGTCTGGAAGACGGTCTGCGGCGTCGCGTTCGCGGCGATGCTCCTGTGGCCGCTGATGCGGGTCTTCCCTGTACAGCCAATCGCCTGGCTTGGCGCTTCCACCATTGCGTGCATCGAGTTGACCGGGCTGGCCGTGCCGGCGGTGCTCTTCTTTGCGGTCGTCGCACGGCACGTGCCCCGGAAGGCGGACGGGCGGGCGCTGCTATGGCTGACGGCCGTTGCCGGGGTGTACTTCGTCAAGGCCGGGTGGTGGATGGTGGCGCCGGGGGTGGGCGACTTGGGCAGGACCAGGGTTGACGGCGATGGGGTGTGCCTCCAGTCCACCAATTACACGTGTGTGGCCGCCTCGATGGTCACACTCCTGCGTGCGCGGGGCATCGCGGCCGAGGAGTCCGAGATGGCTCGGTTGGCCTACACCCAGGTCGGGGGCGGTGCGACGGACTCACGAACGTTGTGGGCCCTGGAGCACAAACTCGCCGGGACCGGTCTGGTCCCCCGCTACCAGCGGCTGGATCGGATGGGAATCGTTGCCGCGGCCAAGCCGTGCCTGGTGCAACTCGACTGGGGGTTCTTTGTCTCCCACATGGTGCCGGTCTTGGAGGCCACCGAGGATCGGGTGGTCATCGGCGATCCATTGGAGGGTCGGCGGGAGATGACCATGGCGGACTTTCTCTCTCAATGGAAGGGGACGGCCGTCACGATCGAGGGTGTGTCCGGGCAGTCGGCCCCCCGGTAAGTCTCCCTACACGGCGGCTGGATTCGTGAGCCGGCCCCCCAGTCGGGCTCATCGACTTGGCTCCAAATGGCCGACAATCCACACCGCTTGCGGCATGTGCCGCGGCGTGTGGTAAAGTACGATAACCCCTCGGAGGGGTTGTCCCCTGAACCGCTGCCCAGCTTCGACGTACCGAGTCATCGTCCGATCCAAACCACCCAACGTCTGACCAAACAACGACCGGGCCAAGGCACGCCTCCCACACACGACGAGGCCCGGAGGAGCAAGACAGGATGTTCGACCTCTTCGCCAGCCGTCGCCCCGCCAACAACACCAAGACCTCCCGCCTGAACGGCCGCGCGAATGAGTCGTATCGCGATGAGGCGCTGTTCGAAGAGCTTGAGGTGCGCCAGATGATGGCGACCGACGTCGGGATCACGGCGGTGGGGCTGACGACGGCAGGCCCGTTTGCGCCGCTGGCGACGGTCACGGCGAGCGCGACGTTCCGCAACTTTGACACCGCGGTCTCTCCAGCGGCGACGATCCGCCTGGTGCTCTCGAGCAACAACGTCTACGGTGACGATGACGACATCGAGATCCTTCCCAACGGCGTGGCGGGCTCTGACGCGGTCGATCCTCTGAATGCCGGCCAGATTCTGGCGGGCACATCGGACCCGTTCGCGCTTCCGGCCGGTGCAGTGCCGGGCAGCTACTACCTGATCGGGCACATCACGACGCCGGGCGACACCAACGCGGTCAACGATACGTTTGTGTCGGCGACTCGCGTGACCATCCAGGTCGCGGCGCCGGCGCCGGACGTCAGCGTCACCACCACGGTCACCGGCGGGACGTTCCGCCCCGGGCAGAACATCGTCGGCACGGTGACGGCCCGCAACACCGGTGCGCAGGCGACCGGGGCCGGCTTCAATGTCGCGTACGCGCTCTCGACCGACTCGATCTGGGGCAATGCCGACGACATCATGGTCACCTCGGCGACCGGCTCGACCTTCGCCGCGCTCAACGCGGCGGGCGTCTCCGCAGTGACGCCGCTGACGTTCGCGATCGGCGACAACGTGCCGAACGGGACCTATCGGCTGCTGGCGCTGGCGGATCCTGAGCACGCGATCAGCGAGAGCAACGAGTCGAACAACATGTTCGCCGTGGCGGCGGCGACGATCATCGTCGCCCGGCCGGACCTGCAGGGAACGATCACCGGTCCGGCGACGGTCGCCGCGGGCAATCTCATCAGCCCGACAATCACGATCCGCAACGCGGGGGGCGTGGCTTCGAACGCCGCGAACTACACGGTCTCGCTGCGGCCGGTTGGCGCGCCCGATGCATCCACGGACATCGTGATCCTCACGAGCGGCAACGTATCGGCGCTGGCGGCGGGCGCGGCCGCCACGGGGCTGACGGGCACGATCGCCGTGCCTGCCACCGTCCCGGCGGCGTCCTATCGGCTGGTGCTGACGCTCGATACTGGCGACGACAACGCCGAGGGCAACGAGCTGAACAATGTCGTCATCGCGGCGGCCAATACAGCCGTGACCAACACCGGCGCGGCGACGCTGCCGGACGTGGTGGCATCGGTCCTGCCGATCACCCGCACGCTGGTGCCGGGCGGCACGCTGGAACCGTTCTTTGTCCGCGTGAGCAACCTGGGCACGGCGATGGCCGCGCCATTCCACGTCAATGTGTTCCTGTCATCGAACGCGACGCTCGACGCCAACGACGTCCAGATCGGCGGCTTTGATCTGGGTGCGGTTTCCGGCACGGTGGAGTCGATGCAAGACGGGCTGGTGCCCGCATGGATGCCCGGCGGGACCTACTTCCTGATCGTCCAGGCTGATTCCGACGCTGACATCGCCGAGTCGAACGAGGCCAACAACAACGGCGCAACGGCGACGGCGACCATCACCGTGGTCCGGCCGACCGTCAGTATCACGGCGAGCGATCCGACGGCCGCCGAGGTCAACGCACCCGGCACGCCGAACCCCGGCGTGTTCACGATCACGCGCACGGGCCCGACGACTTCGGCGCTGGTGGTCAACTACACGCTGGGCGGCACGGCCTTCGAGGGCCCGGACTACACGTCGCTCCCCAACTTCGTCACGATCCCGGTCGGCGCGACGTCGGCGACGTTCACCATCAACGTTTTTAACGAGGACACCGGTGAGCCGACCGAGACGGTGATCGCCACGCTCGCCCGCGGCACCGGGTACTCGATCAATCTCGCGACCAACCGCGCGACTGTGAATATCGCCGACAACGAGGCGGTCGTCACCGTGGTCGCCACGGACCCGACGGCGGCGGAGACCACCGCGCCGCTGGCGGCCGATGGCGGGCGCTTCACGTTCACTCGCACCGGCCCGCTCACGTCGTCGCTGCTGGTCACCTACCTCATCGGCGGCACTGCAAGTGGCGGCGATTACACGGGGGTCACGGGCGACGTCACGTTCGCCGCCGGCTCCGCCACCGCCGTGGTCAACATCGGCGTGGTCAACGACGTCATCGGCGAGCCCGCCGAGACGCTGATCTTCACGATCATCGACGGACCGGGCTACGGCCCCGGCGCCGCGGCGACCGCGACCGTCACCATCAACGACAACGAGCCGGTCGTCACGGTCACGGCCGTGGATGCCTTTGCCACCCAGACGCGCGACGGCGAGGTGCTCAACCCGGGTCAGTTCCGCTTCACGCGCACAGGCCCCACGACCGACCCGTTCACGGTGTTCTACACCATCGGCGGCACGGCCCTCAACGGTGTGGACTACCTCGACGGCGATACCGACGCGGCCCTGACCGGCCAGGTGGTCATCCCCGCCGGGCAGACCGGCGCGGTGGTGAACATCGCCCCGCAGGTCATCCCCCGCACCGGGGCGATGACGGTGATCCTGACGCCGACGTTCGCCCCGGCCGGGCCGTACCGCGTGGCCAACCCGGCCGTGCCCGCCACGGTAAACATCACCCCGCTGCCGCCGGTCAACCTGACGGCCACGGCGTTCACCTTCGACCCGGGCACGCTCTCGCTCTCGGCCCCGGGCTTGTCCACGGCGTTCTCGTTCACGCTCAACCGCACGGGCCTGCCCGCGAGCATGGCGGCGTTCAGCACGCAGATCCGCCTGTCGAGCAACAACATCCTCGGCGACGCGGACGACATCGTGCTGTTCACGCAGGCGTACGCCGCGGGCTTCACCGGCTCGAGCACGATCAACGGCACGCTGCTGTGGGACACCCTGCCGCTCGCGCTGCCGGGGACCTACAACCTCGGCCTGTTCGTCGACAGCGGCAACCTGGTCAACGAGTTCAACGAGGTGGACAATCGCCTGATCAGCGCCAGCGGCCAGATCACCTTCACGCCGTAAGCCGGCGGATGGGATAACCCGATGCAGTCTAAGGCCAAGACCGTCGCCGAGTACCTGGCGTCCCTTCCCGAAGACCGCCGCGCGGCGCTGATGGCCGTGCGCGAGGTGTTCGTCAAGAACATCGACAAGGACTATGAGGAAGCGATGGGGTACGGGATGCCCGGCTGGGTGGTGCCGCACTCGGTATTCCCGCCGGGGTACCACTGCGACCCGAGCCTGCCGCTACCGTTCGGGGGGATGGCGTCGCAGAAGAACTACATGTCGGTGTACCTGATGTGCCTGTACGGTGACAGCCCGCACTTGGCGTGGTTCAAGAAAGCGTGGGCGGCGACAGGCAAAAAGCTGGACATGGGCAAGTCGTGCATCCGCTTCAAGAAGGTGGAGGACCTGGCGCTGGATGTCATCGGCGAGGCGATTCGACGAGTGCCGGCGGCGAAGTACATCGAGCACTACACACGGTCGCTGGGGACGATGAAGTCCGCCCCGGCGGCGAAGAAGGCCGTTGCGAAAAAGCCCGCGATCAAGAAGGCGTCGGGGCGCAAACCCGCGGCCAAGAAAGCAGCCCCGAAGCGTGCCGCGGTCAAGGTCCGGTGAGCGGAACGCGGAGCGTTGTCCATGGCCACTGAAGCGACCGTTACGTCATGGATCGACCTGCCGGAGGATCATCCGATGGCGCGGATTTCGCGCCGGCGGATCATGGGCGAGAAGATGATGGTTTCGCAGGTCCACCTGTCGCAGGGGTTCGATCTGCCGAGTCACCAGCATGAGAACGAGCAGTTCGTGGTGGTACTGGTCGGGCGCTGCCTCTTCGGGCTGGGTGCTCCGGGGACGGCCGAGCACCGCACGGTCGAAGTGAAGACGGGGCAGGTGCTGGTGCTGCCGCCGAATGTCCCCCACTCGTGCCTGGCGCTGGAGGAGACGGACATCCTGGACCTGTTCAGCCCGGTGAGCGCGACCACTGGGGTGGATCGGCGCGGCGCTCATGGTTGACCGGGCGCGGCGGACGGGCTTGGAACGTGGCCGGGGCGTCGATTACACTCCGGTCATGTGCCCCCCACCTTCACCGCTGGTCCCGCCGTCGTCCCAGGACGCCAAGCTCAACTGTCCGAATGACCAGACGCGGATGGAGAAGATCAACGTCGAGGGGGTGGTGATCGACCGCTGCAATTCGTGCGGGCGGTTGTGGCTTGATGACGGCGAAATGAAACGCCTCCTGGCCCACAAATCGACCGTGCACGAGGCGGATGCCGGGCCGTTCGGTCGGGAGAGCGGGCGGGCGGCGCTGGGCGGACGGGTCTGCCCGCGCGACGGGACGACGCTGCTGGAGATCAAGCACCCACAGCGGCAGGACGTGCTGATCGAGTACTGCCCGAAGTGCCGCGGGGTGCTGCTGGATGCGGGCGAACTGCGGATGATCAGCGGCGAAGAGGCGGGCTCCTGGCTGGCAAAGATCCAGAAGATCGTTCGCTGGTGATATTCGTGTAACAAGCCCAGTGGACGCATGGGCGAAGCAGCGTACAGCGATATGCTCGGACAAGCGGGCACACAAAGCCTGCCTCGTGGATCACCGCGTCTTGGGAGCCGCCCGATGAAACTCGTTCCGCTTGGTCTTGTTGCGTGTGCCGTCGCCGCGAGCGTCGCGTTTGGACCTTCGGCTGTGGCGATGGGCGGCCGCCCCGGAGCAATGGCGGGATTTGCATCGGCGCCGCCGCGCAGCCGGTTGGTGGTGATCGACGGACGGGCATACCGCGTGGCGTGCAGCCTGCGGGTGATGATCCCCGGCGCGCCGCTGGACCCGGAGCAGCCGCAACCGGAGATTCAGATGCAATGCACCGTCGCGCTCACGACGGCGGATGGGCGGCCTGTCGGCCGGCTGCCATCGCGACTGGCGTTGATGCTCAACGAAGGGCGCGTGCGGCGGTCGGTGATCCTGGACGTGATCCCGAGCGATGTTCAGGCGCCGCTCGATACCGAAGCGTACGGCGGCGCGGTGGCGGCGTTCGACGAGACAGATGGCGCGGTTGCCGCGGCAATCACAGTTCGCGACGGACGGCGCACCGTGACGCATGCACTCGGGAATGTGCCCGTCGAAATCATCCCGCTGCCGTAGGCGGCGGTGTGGCTTACAAACCGAGCGCCTTTTCCGGATTGGCATAGATCGTCGGCCCGCCGTGGCTGTTCTCTTCGCGGACTTCGGCGGGAACATTCTTGCCGCCCAGAGCGCGGGGAAAGACCGAGCCTTCGATCGGCGCGACGTGTCCGTCGGCGAAGGCGGCGTTGGCGGTGCCCTTGCCGCCGAGGTGGCGGTAGCCGATGCGGCAGTTGGTGGATCCGATGCGGTTATCGCGCTGACGACCGGCGTAGACGCCGTCGGCGACGGCGACGAGCGAGCTGGGACGGGAGAAGGCCGAGACCTTGGTGTAATCGATCGAAAAGCCGTTGCTGCCGGGGCCGTAGCCGACCGAGCCGGTGTAGTAAGTGTTGGGGACGACCACCGCCGCCGAGCCGATGGGGTTGTCGCCGTTGATCCAGTAGGCGACGCGGACGATCTTGGTGAGGTTGCGCTCGGGGATCTGCACGGGATCGAAGCCGGTGCCGTTGCGGACGCAGGGCCAGTCCATCCAGCCCTTGGGATTGTCGGGGTCGTTGCCGGTCTGGCCGGCGAGGAGGCCGGGGACATCCTTCGCTTCGGGGCAGGTGAACGGCGAGTTCTTGAGGGCCTGCTCGCCCGCGCCGCCCATGTAGCCGTCGCGGTCGAGGATCGCGCCCCAGCCATCGAGGGGAACGCCGGTGCCCGTCACGCCGGTCATGGTGTACGACGGCACGACGGCCTCGCGGTGGTCGCCGTTGTAAAGCGTCAGGGCCTGGCCGACGCCGCGGAGGTTGCTGAGGCAGACGGTGGACTTGGCCGAGCGGCGGGCGGAGGCCATCGCGGGAAGGAGAATCGCGATGAGCAGAGCGATGATGGCGATGACCACGAGCAATTCAACGAGTGTGAATCCGCGACGCATGGTGTGTCTCCGATCGTCCTTGTCCTACCCCCGGCGCCGAGTTGCGCGAGTATACCAAGGCGCATCAAGCCCGTTGCGGCGGTGCGGGGAATGTTGCACGATCAGCTCGCGTTCGTCCATAGACTGTCGCATGCGGCTGATCGCGTGCATCATCGCTTCGATCTTGTGCATGACCGCTTCGGCCTGGGCGGACAATCCCTTCGACCTTGCCCGCAAGCCGAAGCAGGTTGTGCTTGTCACGCTGAGTGACGAGCCGGCGACAACGGACATCACTGCTCAGCCGCCGATGCTGCAGCATCTGGCAGGGGTCCTGGGGGAACTGAAGGGCCAGCAGATCGTCGATCTGTGCGGCAGTGTCGATACCAAGCCATTGCCTGCCCCGAGTGCTGCGGGCAAGCGCGTGTGCGTGGTGCATATCAGCGGGCCCGCGGGCGCGAGGGCGGTCCGGCTCGATCAACTCCCCGACGGCGGGTACATGGCGAGCGTAATCGGTCAGGCGGCGAGGGTTGAAGGCGAACAGTCTAAGTCCGTGCCACTCAAGAAGGTAGCGATTGAGACCCTGATCAACTCGCTGAATGGCGGCCCCGGCGGCGAGACGTACTTCGGCGGGTTTGATGTGGATGCCGAGAAGGACCTGCGCAGTTCGGTGTTCGAGGTGCCGCAGCCGTACGCGGTCGGCGCGTTTCAGCTCGACGCCAAGACGCTCCGGGATCGCATCACCGGGAGCGGTCGCACCCGGTGGGACGCGACCAAGCGTGAGCTTTCAAGCGAGAAGCTGTTTGCACGGCTCCCGGCGAGTTACGACCCCAAGCGCCCCGCAGGCCTGGTGATCTGGATGGACCCGTCGCCGGGCGGGCACCCGCCGCAGCCGTTCTTCAAGGCGCTGGATCGGTACGGGTTCATCTGCATCGGCGCGGCGAACGCCGGCAACAACCGCGAGGTGGCCGATCGCCTCCAGCTCGCGCTCGACGCCGTCGCGACCGCTAAGCGTCGCTGGCATATCGATCCGTCGCGCGTTTACACGGCGGGCGTCTCCGGCGGGGGGAAGATGGCGTCGGTGCTGCTGCCCGGGTTCCCAGAGGTCTTCAACGGCGCCGTACCGATCGTCGGCTTGGCTTGCTACGCCTCGGTGCCGACGGGGCAGCCCGGCACGGTGTGGGCGCCGGAGTATGCCAAGCCGAGCGGCAAGCAGTGGAGTCAGTTTCTTCAACGACGGACCGCGGCCGTGACCGGGAGCAAGGACTTCAATCAGCCGTCGGTGCTCGGCAAAGCCAAGGCGATGCAGGCCGACAAAGTCGAGGTGCGCATCTACGACATCGAGGGGATGGGGCACGAGTTCCCGACGGCAGAGGCGTTCGTCGAGCAACTGGGCTGGGTGGATGAGCGGGCCCGGGCTGCGGCGGAGGAGGCGGTGACGGAGGCCGCGGCGGCGATGGCGAAACCGGCGGCGGACCGCAAGGCTCAGTTGTTGGAGGTTGTGCGGCGGTGGCCGTGGACGCCAGCGGCGTGGGAGGCGGCGAAGGACCTCTCGGCCAAGTGACATCGGGCGATGGATTCGGCGGTGATGGCTCGATACGCACGGTCTGCGGGCCCGATACTGTTGGTCATGCCGACATCGACCTCGAAGCCTGAATCCACATCCGCCTCCCCTGCCGCCAACGGCGCTGCGAACTTGTCGCCGGCGACACGCTCGATCGGCGAGCAGTTCCAAGGCTCGCCCGCCGTCCGCCAGGCGATCGACGCCATCGTCGCCGAACTGAAGACCAAGCAGGCGCACATCACCGGCGAGCGCGGGCCGATCAGCGCCGCGGCAACGGAGAGCTACGAAGGGTTCATGAAGCGGGCCGCGGATGTGCGCGGGCGGGCGCTGCTGTTCCCATACATTGGTTCAGGGATCGGCAAGGGCGCGCTGGTCGAGTTGGCCGACGGCAGCGTCAAGTGGGACATGATCAGCGGCATCGGCGTGCACTTCTTCGGGCACTCGGATCCGGATATGACGGCCGCGGCGTTGCGCGGGGCGCTGGGGGACACGATCAACGAAGGTAACCTGCAGGCGAACGCCGACGCGTACCAGTTCAGCGAGACGCTGCTGAACCTTGCCAAGGGCAAGAGCCGGCTGGCGCACGTGTACCTCGCGACCAACGGCGTGATGGCCAACGAGAACGCGCTGAAGATCTGCTACCAGAAGCACGCGCCAGCGCCGCGCGTGATCGCGTTCCGGGACTGCTTCATGGGGCGCTCGGTGACGATGAGCCAGATCGGTGACGCCGCGGCGAACCGGATCGGGCTGCCGCTGACGACGCTGGTGGACTACATGCCGTTCTACGACCCGGTGGCCGCCCAGCAGATGGGCGGCACGAAGTACATCGACATGTGCGTGGGGCACCTGAACCAGTACATCGAGCGGTATCCCAAGCAGCACGCGTGCTTCATCTTTGAGTTGGTGCAGGGCGAGGGCGGGTTCAACACCGCCCCGCGCGAGTTCTTTACGGCGCTCATGGACGTGTGCAAGGCCAACAAGATCGCGGTGTGGGACGACGAGATCCAGACGTTCGGACGGACCGAGCAGATGTTCGCGTACGAGATGCTCGACCTGGGAGACTACGTCGATGTCTTCTGCGTCGGCAAGATGACCCAGGTGTGCGCCACGATGTACACGGCGGACTACAACCCCGGGCCGGGGCTGCTGTCGGGGACGTTCATCGGCGGGCCGGTGCACTTTGCGGCCGGGCAGCGCGTGCTGGACCGTCTCGCGGGCGGCGACTTCTACGGGCCCGGCGGCCGCTTTGCGCGGCACCACAAGCTCTTTGCCGAGCAGGTCAAGGCGCTGATCGCCAAGCACCCGGCGTGGTTCCCCAAGACCAGCCCCAAGTGGGGACAGTTGCCGGAGCTGGTCGGCGGCGTCGGCGGGATGATGCGGTTCACGCCGTTCGGCGGCGACAAAGACAAGGTGATGAAGGCGACCAAGACGCTCTTCGAGGAGCACGTGATCAGCTTCTACTGCGGGCACGGGCCTTACCACATCCGCATGCTGCCGCCGCTGCCGGTGTTTGATGAGAAGGACTGGCCGCGGGTGTTCGCGTGCGTGGAGAAGGGGCTGGCGAAGGCGGCGGGCTGAGAGCGAGACGAGATATGCCACAGATTTGCGCGGATTAACACAGAGCAGCCGAGGGCTTTCGGAAGATCTGGGACGTGCCGTGTGGGGCTCATGCTCCGTCGGAGCACTTCTGATCCGTACGAGTCTGTGTTCATCGACAGCTAGCCTTTCATTATTTTGGGCCGCCAGTCAAAACTTGCGCATCAAAGGTGGCCTGACGATTCGATTTCGAGCTATTTGTGCCGGTTTGTTATCCGGCAATCCCACTAGGTTTCATGCCGACCCACCAACCGGTTCCCGTCCCGTGAAGGGTCTTTCCAGGGTGGTCGATGACCTATCGACCCGGGGCTATGCTGCCTTGGAAGGCCTCCACGCCCGCCGCCGCTCCCCCCGCTCGCCCCGTTGCCAAGATCCATGTTTCTCATCCGCCGCGCCAAACCCGAGGATTCGACGGCCCTGCTGAAGTTGGCCCGGACTGTCCACTTCATCAATCTGCCGGCCGACAAGGAGATCATCGACGCGAAGATCGCATGGTCGCGCCAGTGCTTCATGATGGCGTGCGAGAGCGACAACCAGACGGCTGTCGCGGCGAAGCCGAAGAGCAAAGGCAAGGGGAAGGGTGCCGTTGCCACGTCCCCTGCCCCCGAGCACAACGGGCAGATCTCCACAGGTCTGCGGGCGTTGACGGGCGAGGCCCCGGCTTTCCTGTTCGTCCTTGAGGACACCGACAACAACGCCGGAGCGATCGGAACCTCGCAGATCATCAGCCGCATGGGCGGGCCGGGGAAGCCGAATCTCTCGCTCCAGCTTTCGCGCCGCCAGATGTTCAGCCAGTCCCTTCAGGTAGGGGCAGAGCACACCGTGGCGCAGATGCACCGCGACGAGAGCGGGCCTACGGAGATCGGCGGCTTGATCCTCCAGCACTCCTACCGCGGCCACCGCCAGCGGCTTGGACGGCTCCTCTCGATCGTGCGGTTCCATTTCATGGGCCTGCACCGGCAGATGTTCTCCTCGCGCGTGCTGGCGGAACTCATGGGCATGATCTCCGCCGACGGGCGCAACCCGTTCTGGGAGTACTGCACGCGATGCTTCATCAACATGAGCTACGACGAAGCGGACCGCTTCTGTCAGTTCAGCAAGGAGTTCATCCTCGCGCTCTTCCCACCCGAGCCGATCTACCTGACGCTGATCGCGCCTCAGGCCCGCAACGTCGTCGGCAAGGTCGGCGCGGAGACCGAGCCCGCCAAGCGGATGCTCGAGAAGCTCGGCTTCAAGCACCACAACCGCGTGGACCCGTTCGACGGCGGCCCGCACATCGAGGCCAATACCGACGAGATCCCCGTGGTGCGCGACACCAAGCGCACCAAGCTCGCCGAGCCTGCCAAGGACGAAGCGGGCCTGGCCCAGCACGGCATCGTGAGCGTGCTGGATGAGGACGGCGAGTTCCGGGCCGTGCAAACGAATTACAGCGTTGATCGGGGCGGACGTCTGGTGCTCTCCAAAGCCATCGTTGCCGCCCTCGCGACCGAGCCGGGCGCGAGTTGCGGCGTCACGCCCGTGGCACGACCGGCAGATCCCGTCAAGGCTCTACAGGAAGCGGGCGCGAGCGACGCCAGGATCAAACCCAAACGCGCCCGCAAGACGAGCAAGCGCAAGTGACTCAGCCCGCTTCCCAATCGAATTCCTCCCCGCAACTCCTGCACCCGCCGTGCAATCTCGTCGGCGCGGACTGGATCCCCATCGGGGGGGGCGGTGACCGGCTCACCACGACCAACCCCGCTCACCCCGACCGCGTCGTCTTCCAGTGCTCACCCCTGCTCTCGCACGTCGGACCGGCCGTCGCCGCGGCACGAGCGGCGCTGCCGGCGTGGTCGCGGGTTCCTCAAGACCGTCGCTTCGCCGTCCTTCGCCGCTACGCCGAACTCTGCAAGCAGCATGCGCAGCGGATGGCGGATGTCATTTGTGACGAGGTCGGCAAGGTGATGTGGGAGGCCAAGGCCGAAGCGTCGATCCTCGCCGGCAAGGTGGATATCACGCTGGATCCGGCCCGCGAGAGCGGCCTGCACCGAGTGAGCGACTTTGATATCAAGCTCTCCGGCACGCGCACGGGCCGCTGCACGTTCAAGCCGCACGGCGTGGTGGGCGTGCTCGGTCCGTTCAACTTCCCCGCCCACCTGCCCAACGGCCACATCGTCCCCGCCCTGGCGATGGGGAACACGGTGGTCTTCAAGCCATCGGACAAGGCGCCGGCGGTTGGGCAAGCGCTGGTCGAACTGTTTGACCTTGCTCTGCGCGAGGTGCTCGGCGCGGATGGGGGCGGCGGCTACATCCCCGGCGTCGTCAACCTTGTGCAAGGACGGGCCGATGTCGCCTCCGCGCTGGTCCGTCACGAGGGCATCGACGCCGTGGCCTTCACGGGCTCCTGGCCCGTCGGCCGCAAGATCCTCGAGGCCAATCTTGACCGCCCCGGGCGCATCGTTGCGCTCGAACTCGGCGGATCCAACCCAGGGGTGGTCATGCCCGACGCCGACCTCAAGCTCGCGGCGATCGAACTCGTGCGTTCGGCGTACGTCACCACGGGCCAGCGCTGCACGTGCACGCGCCGCGCGATCATCCACGAGGCCGTCGCGACGAAGCTGATCCCGCTGATTCAGAAGCTCGCCAGCACGCTGATCATCGCCGACCCGCGTGCGAGCCACCCGGTCTTCACCGGCCCGATCAACAATGCCGGGGCCCGCGATGCGGTGCTCACTTTTCAGCGCGATGCCGCCCGTGCCGGCGCGGATGCGCTCATCGAGTCCGTCCCAGTCACCTCTCTCGGCGACGGCTACTACCTGACGCCGAGCCTCCTGCGCGTGGACCGCTTCACGCCCGACCAGCCCGCCTACGGCCCAAGCGGCCTGACCAATCCCGGCTGCGATGTCGAGGTCTTCGGCCCCCTGCTCCGATTCACCACCGTCCGCGACCTCGACGAGGCGATCGAACAGGCCAACGCCTCGCGCTACGGCCTGGCCGCGTCCATCTTCACCAATGATGCCGCGGCCCAGGACCGCTTCATCGCCGAGTGCCGCGCCGGGTGCATCAACGTCAACACCGGCACGGCCGGCGCCTCCAGCAAGCTGCCGTTTGGCGGACTCGGTCTGTCGGGCAATCACCGCCCCGCCGGCTCGTTCGCGCTGGACTACTGCGCGTACCCCGTCGCCAGCATGATCGAATCGCAGCCCGGCGCGGGGATGACACTCGCCGAAGGGATGCGATTCGACGATGCCTGGATCAAATGACAGCGGGGCGCCCGATGGACGCCCCGCCTTTCAGATCGCACATGCATGAAACTGCGGGCTTACTTGGCCGCTGCGAGCTTGGACTGCTTCTCGCTGTCGGAGAGCTTCGCCCAGTTGCTCTTGCAGCCGGGGCAGCAGAAGCCGACCTTCTGGCCGTTCCACTCGGCGCTCATTTCGGGGTTGACGGCCGTGCCCTTCATCGGACACTTGGAGTTCGCCATCGCCATCTTGGTCGGTGTTGCAGCGGTCTCAGCAACCGGCGCGGCTGCGGCCGACTTCGTGGCGCCAAAGGTGTGAACTTCATTGGTCGCGCCGCCGCTGCTGGAGCAGCCGCCCGCGAACGACAGGCCGGCGAGAACGAGGAACGCAGCGATCGTGGTCTTCATGGGAGGTCTCCAAAGAGGTTGCCCACAGCATATCGCTCCGGAAGGCCCGATGCCAACAGACCCAGTAAACTGGCCGCATGCCACGGACTGTCCTGCCCGATGCCCGAGTCTCGCCGCGTTTCGCGGGGATCAGCACATTCTGCCGGTATCCCCGCCTCCAGGATGTGGCTCCCGAGAACCAACCTGTGGACTGGGCGATTTATGGGGTGCCGTTCGATGCGGGCGTGACGTACCGGCCCGGCGCCCGCTTCGCACCCAGGGCCATCCGCGACGCCTCGCAGTACGTCAAGCGATTCCACCTCCAGCACAATGTGGATGTGTGCGATACACTCTCGATTGCCGACGCCGGCGATGCGCCGATCTCTCCGTTCTCGATCTCGCAGACCCTTGACGATGTCGGTGACTTCGCCCTCGGCCTCGGCCAGCCCGGCCACACCAAGCTCCTGGCCGTCGGCGGGGACCATTCCATCGCCTACGCCAATATCCGCGCCACCTACGCCCTTCGCGGCGAGCCCACCGGTGGTCTCGCGCTTATCCACTTCGATTCGCACCTCGACACCGTGGATTCGGTCTGGGGCGAGAAGTGGTCGCACGCCTCGCCGTTCCGGCGAGCGATCGAGGAGGGGTTCATCGACCCCAAGCGCATGCTCTCGATCGGCATCAAGGGGCCGCTGAACTCACGCGACGACCTCGACTTCGCCCGCCAGGCCGGCGTGACGCTCGTGAGCTACGACGACTTCCGCGCATCCGGCTTCAAACCGATCGACGCGTTTCTTGCCAGGCTCGGCAAAACCGATGCGTACCTCACGTTCGACATCGACGTGGTGGACCCGGCCTTCGCCCCCGGCACCGGCACGCCGTGCGTTGGCGGTTTCAGCAGCGCCGAGGCGCTGGATCTGCTCCGCCGCCTGGCGGGCGTGCGCCTGGTCGGCGCCGATGTTGTCGAAGTGCTGCCCGACCGTGACCCCGCGGGGATCACGTCGTTCCTTGCGGCCCATGTGATGTTCGAGATTCTGGCTCTCGACGCCGCGGCAAGACGAGCATGAGAAGCTTCGTTGAATGACACCCATCACAGGCTAGCGGGCGCGAAGCAGCTTCACCGCAGAGGCGCAGAGTTCGCAGAGAAATGCCGAACACACTTGAGTGTTATGGCTTTCTCCGCGTCCTCTGCGCCTCTGCGGTGAATTTCGGATCGGCCGCAGTTGGGTTGAGATGGCGAATGGAAGCCGATATCAGACCGGCGGCCCTGCCGCAGGCTCGGTGCCGGGCTCTTCCTGGGCCATCAGGTCGCAGTACGAAACGCTCATGGGCTCGCCGGTGACGGGCATGAACGCCTGGCGCAGGAGGTTGACCGACTCGTAGCACTTGGCGAGGTTCTGGTTGGGCGACACGAGCGCCTCGAACTCGATGTAGTTGCCAAGATTGTGGACAGTGTCGAGATGGATGCGCGTGCCCATGTGCATGTACAGCTCGCGCGTCTTGCGGACGACCAGCCACGAGGGCAGTTCCACCGCGCCGAAGTGCGTCTTGGCTTCGGCCTCGGAATAGATGGTGAACCGGCTCAGGCGCGGGCGCGACGAGTTGTCGCGGTGGTAGAAGATGTACTCCGTCGGATGGCCGACCGTCTCGCGCTTCTTCAACCGCCCGTCGGCGAGCTTGAAGTACGTGTCGGTCTGCTCCAATGTCTCGATCGGCGTGGCCTTGATCCGCAGGCACAGCGACCGCGCCAGGGGCAGGTCTCTCAGCTCGGCCTTGAACTCGACGTTTTGCATGAGGATGACTTGCGATACTCGGGGGCACCAGCTCGGCCGCAAGGGGGTGGGGGGAAACCCCGGGCGGTCGGGCCGCCATTCATCGGCACGCTCAGCGGCCCGACTGCACCGCCACGCCCGCTTGCTTGAGCGCAGCGAGCAGTTGATGCTCATCCCAGGTGCTGATGCCGAGTTCTCGGGCTTTATCGAGCTTGCTCCCGGCGCTTTCTCCCACGATCACCAGGCTGGTCTTGCTGGAGACCGAGCCGCTGGTCTTGGCTCCCAGCGACTCCAACAGGCGTGCAAGCTCCTCGCGTTCGTAATTTTCGAGCGTGCCGGTGATCACCACGGTCTTGCCCGCGAAGGGGCCTGTCGCCGCGGGCTTCTTGCCCGGCGGCGACCACTCGTGGCTATTGAGGTCGACGCCGAGTTCGGCGAGATCCTTGAACGTCTTGCGGGCGTGGGCAGAGTGCAGGTACGCGTGGACGGCGGGCGCAGTGTCGGTGCCTAGGCCCGTCTCGGGGCGTTCCTTGGGATCCTCTGAGAGCCCCGCCGCCTTCGCCTCATCTTTCTTGAGCGTCTTGGGGCGAAGGGTCGCCTCTGGCGCGGCAAGGAGCGCATCGAGATCCTTGAACACGCGGCAGAGTGCGCGAGCGGTCGAATCGCCCACGTGACGGATGCCCATACCTGCCAACACATTGGAGAGACCGCGAGACTTCGCCGCTTCAATCCCCGCGAGCAGGTTGTCCACCTTCTTCTCGCCCATGCGGTCGAGCGCCAGGAGGGCATCCCGGTGCTTGTGCAGCCGAAAGATGTCGCCGAAGGCGTTCAGAGGCACCTTGGACTCAGAGCGGATCTGGTCCACGGTTTTTTCGCCAAGGCCCTCGATATCCATCTGCTTGCGTCCGGCGAACCAGATGAGCTTCTCTCGCACCTGCGCCGGGCACTCGGGGTTCATGCACGAGCGCGACGTCTCGAGAGCGGGGTTCTCGACGCCTTCGGGCGGATCGACCTCCACCGGCCCGCCGCACTCCGGACAGCGCTCCGGCGGCTCGATCTTCTTGGCGCTCTTGGGTCGCTTGGCGATCACCACGCCCGGGACATACGGGATCACCTCGCCGGCCTTCTCGACGTAGACCGTATCGCCGATGCGGATATCCGTGCGCGGAGAGTTCGGATCGTCCGGGTCGGTCAGGGCATCGCGCACGCGTCCGTAGTTGTGGAGCGTCGCGTGCTTCACGACGCTCCCCGCAAGGAGCACGGGCTCCATCGCCGCGCGGGGGGTGATCTTGCCGGTCTTGCCGACCTGATGATCCACACGGATGAGGACGGTGGTCTTGCGCTCGGCGGGGTACTTGTACGCGACGACCCAGCGTGGGCTCTTGGACGTGACGCCGAGCTGCTCCTGCAGCGCGAACGAGTCCACCCGCACCACCACACCGTCAATCGCGTGTGATTGCTTGTGGCGCGTTTCAGCAAACTTCTCGATCGCCGCGATCACCTTCTCGATGTCGTCTGTCACCACCAGCGGCGGATTGACGGGCATTCCCGCCTTCTTGAGCTTCTCAAGGAAGTCCGAGTGCGACTCCGCGAACCCCGCATCGCTCACCTCGCCGCGCCCGTGGGCGACGAAACCGAGCCGGCGCTTGGCCGTGATCCTGGGGTCGAGCTGCTTGAGCGTCCCCGCCGCGGCGTTGCGCGGGTTGAGGAATAGCTCCTCGCCCTCGGCCTCGCGCTCGGTGTTGACCCGCTCAAATTCTTTGATCGGGAAGAAGACCTCGCCTCGCACCTCCAGCACCTGCGGCACCTTTCCCTCCAGCCGCAGCGGCACGGCGCGGATGGTGCGGATGTTGGCCGTAACATCGTCCCCCTTGGTCCCGTCGCCGCGGGTGACGGCGTGGACGAGAGCGCTGCGCTCGTAGCGGAGGGACATCGCGAGCCCGTCAATCTTCGCGTCTGCGGCGAGCGCGATCTTTCCGCTTCCCTTGCCGCCGCCGAAGAGCGAATCACCCCCGGCGCCGCGCACGACTCGCTGATGCCACTCGCGGAGCGAGGCCGTGTCGTAGGTGTTGTCGATCGAGAGCATCGGCACCGCGTGCCGGACGGTCTTGAACCCATCGACCGGCTCGCCGCCGACGCGCTTGCTTGGAGAATCCGGATCGTCCAGTTCCGGGTGCGCCGCTTCGAGCGCCTCCAACTCTTTCAGCAGGTCGTCGTACTCGCGGTCGGAGATGACCGGCTTGGCGTCAACGTAGTACGCGCGGTTGGCGCGGTCGAGGAGGGCTCGCAGCTCGGTGACGCGGGCTTTGGGGTTCTTGGTGGTCACGGGCAGATCGTACCAGAGAGGAGTTCACCACAGAGTACACAGAGTGACACAGAGG
>JBOHNM010000025.1:0-31189 GCA_050730675.1 Phycisphaerales bacterium
GGGGGGAGGCGGGCGGCGATGGAGAGGATGCCGCGGTGGAGGGGGTAGCCGATCACCTCGTTCATCTGCTCCTGAGTCACCAAGTAGACCGGGGTGGCAACGGGAAGGTGGGCAAGGTCGGCGGCACACGTCTCGAGTCGGCTCGGTGTGAGCAGGACGGAGAGGGCGGGGTATTTGGAGTGCAGGAGCTGGCGGACGACTAACTCACCCTCGGCCATGAATTTGCCGTGGGGGGCGACAGGGTCCGCACGGCCGCCGGGCTGGAACTCGGGGAGCCACTGGCGGTCCTTGATTGCCCGGTAGTCGGTCAGGCGGGGGTCGTCGAGGTGCTCGATCCGGGTTGGGGTCATCCGGCAGGAAGGTAGCGCCCCGGATGCGGGACCTCATGTGTGCCGGGGCTAACGTTGGGGCATGAGCAAAGCCCGTGTCATCGTCATCTTGGCTGCGTGCGCCCTTGGTCTGGTCGGGTGTGAGGACAAGTCGCCGCCGCCGATGCCGGCGACGCGCGACAATCCGCAGACGCCGCTGGGGCGCTCGGCGCAGACGGCGCGCGAGACCGCCAAGAAGATCACCGGCGGGCAAGACCAAGCGAGCGCGATGGCCGACTCGACCACGAGCCCCGGCGACATCGCTGTGAGCGGGTTGGTCTTCAAGACGCCGAGTGGGTGGAATCGGGTAACGCCGGGCGGGGCGATGCGGGCGGCCGAGCTGCGCGTGCCGGGTTCAGAAGGCGAGGCGACGGTGGTCTTCTTCTCCGGCATCGCCGGCTCGATGGAGCAGAATCTGGGGCGCTGGAAGGGGATGGTCAAGCCTGACCGCGGCGGCGAGCCGCGCGTGTCGGACCTCACGCTGGCACAGTCCTACCCCGCGCGGCGGCTGAGCATGATCGGTACGTACACCGGCATGGCGGCAGGGGGTGCCGCGGCGGCTCCGCTGCCGGGAACCAAGTTCGTCGGCGTCATCATCGACGGGCCCTCGGGGCAGGTGCAGGTGCGGATGACCGGGCCGGAATCCACGGTGGAAGAGGCCGAGCGGGCCTTTGATGCCATGATCAACGGCATGCAGGCGAAGTAGCGCAGGCGATCAGTGAAACAGGCGAACAGGCGGCCATGATTTTCGTGCGTGCCATGTACCACGGCGGCCGATGAACGGTCCGGGCTGTGGGTGCGCACGCGCCGGCCCGCTTTGACTGAAAGGTGGGCATGGACGCATTGAACTGGTGGCAGGCGACGATCCTCGGGCTGGTGGAGGGGATCACCGAGTACCTGCCGGTGAGTTCGACGGGGCACCTGATCATCACATCGAACCTGCTCGGCTTTGACAAGGGCGAGCCGCTGTCGGTGCGCGCAGTCAAGGACTTCGAGGTCGTTATCCAGGGTGGCGCGATCCTCGCCGTACTTGGACTTTACTTTCCGCGGTTCATTCAGATGCTGCGCGGGCTGATGGGCAAGGACATCGATGGATTCCGCCTGCTGGTGAACATCATCATCGCGTTCATCCCGGCGGCGGCGGTCGGGCTGGTGGTCCGCAAGACGATCAAGGCGCACCTGTTCAACGCGCCGACGGTGATCGCGGCGTTCATCATCGGCGGCATCTTCATGATTGTGATCGACAGGCTGATCATCGCGCCGCACCGGCGGAGCGATCAAACGGTGGTAGGTAAGGAACTCACGCAGCTGTCGCCGCTGGGTGCGCTCAACATCGGCCTGATGCAGGTCTTCGCGCTGATCCCGGGAACGAGCCGTTCGATGATGACGATCTCCGGCGGTGTGCTGACTGGGCTGCGGCCGGCGGCGGCGGCGGAATTCTCGTTCCTGCTGGGGATGCCGACGCTGCTGGCGGCGACGGGGCTGGAGTTCTACAGCGACCTGAAGCACGCCAAGGAAACCGGCGAGCCGACGATGTTCAAGGTGCTGGGGATGGGGCCGGTGCTGATCGGCATCGTGGTGGCGGCGATTGCGGCCGCGATCGCCGTGAAGTGGCTGGTCGGATTTCTAAACAAACACGGGCTGGCGCCGTTTGGCATCTACCGGATCGTGATCGGTCTTGTGTTGGCGGGGTTGATCGCGGCCGGAATGGTGACGATCAAGCCTGAAGAGCCCGCAGCGAAAGTCGCGCCAATGGTCTCACCCACACCCGCTCAGTCGAATCCTGCACACTAAGTTGTCGCCCATATGAAGACTTCATTTCCCAAAGAGAAGATCAAGGTGCTGCTGCTGGAGGGCGTCCACGCGGCCGGCAAGCAGATGCTGACGGACGAGGGCTTCAGCGTCACGAGCGTGGAGAAGGCGCTGGAGGGCAAGGCGCTGCTGAGCGCTTTGACCGAAGGCGGCGGCGTGCACGTGCTGGGGATCCGCTCCAAGACGCAGGCGACGCGCGAGGTGCTCGCGGCGTCACAGCGGCTGCTGGCCGTCGGGTGCTTCTGCATCGGCACCAACCAGGTGGATGTGGATGAGGCACAAAATCGTGGAATTGCGGTCTTCAACTCGCCGTTCAGCAACACGCGCTCGGTGGCGGAGCTGACGATCGCCGAGATCATCGCCCTGCACCGGCGGATGGTGGACCAGACGATCAAGATGCACAAGGGCCAGTGGGACAAGTCCGCGGCGGGCGCGCACGAGGTGCGGGGCCGGACGCTGGGCATCGTCGGCTACGGGCACATCGGCACGCAGGTGTCGGTGATCGCCGAGGCGCTGGGGATGCGGGTGCTGTTCTACGACATCGTGTCCAAGCTGGCGATGGGCAATGCACGGGCCTGCCGCACGCTGGAGGAACTGCTCAAAGCGAGCGACGTGGTGACGCTGCACGTTCCGGCGACGGCGGCGACGGAGAACCTGATCGGCAGGGCGCAGCTCAAGCAGATGAAGCGCGGTGCGCTGCTGATCAACAACGCGCGTGGGAGTGTGGTAGATGTGGCGGCCCTGGCCGCGGCACTCCGCGACGGGCAGCTCGACGGCGCGGCGCTCGACGTCTTCCCCGACGAACCGTCGGGCAAAGGGGATGCATTCAAGAGCGAAGTAGTGGGGCTGGCGAATGTGATTCTGACGCCGCACGTTGGCGGGAGCACCGAGGAAGCGCAGCAGAACATCGCCGAGGATGTGGTGAGCAAACTGCTGCGGTTTGTGAACAACGGGAGCACGACCGGCAGCGTGAATATGCCGCTGGTGGACCTGCCGGCGCAGGAAGGCCCCGACGGGCAGCGGCGGGCGCACCGTATTCTCCACCTGCACAAGAACGTGCCGGGCGTACTGAAGAAGATGCACGGGGTGATCGCGGACCTGGGCGTGAACATCAACGCCGAGTACCTGCAGACCAGCCGCGACGTGGGCTACGTCGTGCTCGACGTGGACCCGGGCAAGGGGCAGAAGATCCTCGACGGGCTGCGGGCGATGCCCGAGACTATCCGCGTGCGCGTGCTGTGGTAGCCGAGGGTCGGCTCAGGGCGAGCCGTACGAGCCACCGGAGCGGATCGATCCGCCACGCAAGACTTCCAGGTCGTCCTTGTTGTTGGGGATGCCGTCGAAGCCGCTGTTGAACAGGGTGTACCCGGTGCTCACCACGCTGATGCGGAAGGGGTGTCCCTTGGTGTCGAGCACGCCCATGGCGTCAACCTCGGCCTGAGTCGGCACCTTGCCCGACTTGGCGACGAAGGCGTCCACCTGGGTGTAGAGGCCCTCGGTGCTGCGAATGTCCTTGAAAACATCCTGGAGCGCGCCGACGCCTTGGAGACCGATCATGGCGATGCTGCCGAAGATGATGATCCACACGGCCAGCCAGATGATCCCGATGATGCTGAGGATGGTGCCGGCGATCGCCAGCCCGCGGGGCTCTCGGCGCAGACCGATGATTGAGAGGAGCAGGCTGAGGGGCGACAGGAGCGTCCCGAAGCAGACACCCCCGAGGAGTGCGACCAGAGAGAGGATGAAGCCCGTGATCCCGAACCCGTTGGAACGCGGGGGTTGCTGGATGACGACATTGACCGGTCGGCTCGGTGAAGGGGATTGAGACATGCGGAACTCCCGAGGTGTGGCAGACCGTACCACAATCTGGGAATTGAAAGGCCTCGCTTTCGGAAGAGGCCCGAAGTAAGCCCGGAATCAGGCCGCCATGACCACTTTGATCTGGCCTTTGGCGCGGGCGGCTTCGATCAGCATCGGGCCGTCGTCAAGCTTGCCGCGGCGGGTGATCAATCCGGTGGTGTCCACTTCTGAGCGGGTGAGGGCCGCGAGCGCCTCGGTGATCTGGCCGCAGCGGCTGCCGATGAGTTCGATCTCGTTGACGACCAGAGGCGAGAGGTCGATGGGCGACGCGATGGCGGGGATGCCGGCAGTGGTGGGAGCGAGCGAGGGTGCGGAGGCGAGGACGATCTTGCCGCGCGGGCGGACGAGTTGCATCGCCAGCGCCAGGCCCGAGGTCGAACCGGTGCAGTCAACGACGACGTCCTGGTCCTGGCGGCGGCCGACTTCATCGATGTGGCGGTGCTTGACGCCCCAATGGTCGCAGAGTTCGAGCTTTTCGGGATGTTTACCGAGCAGGCGGACCGAAGCGTTGAGGCGGGCCATGACTTGGACCGCCAGCAGGCCGAGGCGGCCATCTCCGAGGACAGTGATGTAGGGGCGGCCCTCGACGCGGAACATCTGGGCGGCGTGCATGGCCGCGGCGATGGAGGTCGCGAAGAGCGCATGCTCATCATCGATGGCGTCGGGGACGGCGTGCAGGGCGGCGGCGGGGATCGTGAAGCGATCGGCAAAGCAGCCGTCGCGTCCGGCGAGGCCGAGGACTGTGCGCTGGGCACAATGGTGGGCCAGTCCCGAACGACAGCGATCGCACTTTTGGCACGAGAGGTTGATCCCGCCGACGACGCGTTTGCCCTTGAGTGTCCGCTTGGCGTCCAGGCGGGCGGGAGCGTCCTTGGGAATATTCAACTCTTCGACGACGCCGACGAATTCGTGGCCGGGAATGCCGCGGAAAGGCGAGCCGGCGGCGAGGACGGCCAGGTCGGGCGTGGCGATGCCGGCCAGGCGCACGCGGACGACGGCCTCGCCCGGCGCGGGGGCGGGTTCGGGGGAACGGGCATCGAGGGCGACGCGCTGACCATCAAATCGGAGTACACGCACATGGTGGTTATCGACCGGATCGCTGTTGTGATTGGCTTGGGACCGGGGTTTCACCAGATGATCGGCCGCCCAGGCCGCGGCGCAGACCGAGCGGAGCGCCCAAGTGTTACAGACCCAACCGTGCGGCCTCGCGTGTGGTCAGCGCGGCGAGCGCTCAACGACCCATGGCGGGCATGCCCGCGGGGGTGCCGGGCGTTTCGTTGGGTGGGCCGGGGACGAAGGGGATGTACTCCCAGAAGTACTTGTCGCGGTCGAAGATTGGATAGAAGAAATCGGTGCGTCCGGCAAAAGGCTCTTTGGTCTCTGCGTCCCACTTCACCCAGGCGCGACGGTCGTCCCCGAAGTTCTGGCCCGTGAGAGTCTTGAGCGAGTCGGCGGCCGAGCGCGAGACGAGCAGGTCATCGTCGTCGGTGGCGGAGATCAGGGCTTGGAGCGACCGCGAGTCGGCGTACTGGCCGAGGGCGACGCACGCGGCGGCGCGCACGTCCTTTTCGTCCTCGCCGGGGATCGGGAAGCTGGTTGCTTCGCCGGTGTTGGGGTTGCGGCGGATCTCGACGCGCGATGGGCGCGAGAGAGCGCCGAGTTGGTCGATCGCCACCGGGTTGTGCAGGCGCTGCAGCGAGCGTGTGGCGGCCAGACGCACGCGCTTGTCGGGGTTCTTGGTGAGCGGGAGGATGGGCGGGACATCTTCGGAGCTGCCGTGGAGTGACAGCGCGACGGCGGAGACGGCGCGCACGCCGGCATCCTCGTCCTCGTCGACCAGGTGCTCGCGGTAGATCTTGAGATAGACGTCCTCACCGCCGAAGGGGGCGTTGGCGATCTTGAGCGTGCCCGTGAAGCGCTTCTCGGGGCTGTAGGGGTCCACCATGTCGCGCGCGGCCTGGGCCGGCGTGTCGGGGCTGACCATCGCCAACAATGAGCCCGACTCGGCGGCGGCGTCGAGCGATGCCGAATCGCAGCCGGCGGCGATGGCCGCAGCACCGAGAGCCACCCAGGGCAGAAGGGATCGCGTCATGGGGCAGAGTGTATCGGCCAGGGCGTCGTGGATGGCACTGACGGCCGCGGCTGCGGGACTGGCTGGGTGCATGAGCCAGCAGCTCGATCAATCGCAGGTGGCGGCGCCGACGGGTTCGCGCCCACCGTCGGGTGTGCTCGTGCCGGAGCAGACGACGCTGGGAGGGGCGCGCCGGGCAGAGTATCGATCCACGAGCGACGAGACGCGCATGGTGATCCGGCGGGAGGAGGTGGCGATGGGCAAGGACTGGACGGTTACACGTTCGGAGGTTCAGGGCATCGGGGAGGCGGTTGTTGGGTCGGAACTGGTCTTTCGGATTGACGGCGGCGACCAGGTGTTGGTGCAAACGACCGAGCACGCCGACGAGGTGGTGACGGAGATGAAACCGCCGATGCTGGTCTTTCCGGCGAGATTGGAAGCGGGCAAGCCAGAGAAGCGAGAGTTCCGGATGATCGTTCACCCGGCGGGGAATCCCAACGTGGTGAAGAACGAGGGGCCGGCTTCGAATGAACTGGTCTACGAGGCGGATGAGACACTGGCGGTGCCGGTGGGAACCTTTGAGACACGCAAGGTGCGGTCCACGCTGCGGGCGGAATTGGGCAAGGCCAAGGTTGAGAACGTGACCGAATCGTGGTACGCCCCGCCCCCGGGTCCAGGGCTCGTCGCCGAGCGCGAGCGCCAGCGGGTGACGGTTTTCGGCGTGCCGGTGCGGGTGAGCGATCGGATGTGGGTGCTTGAGAAGTGGGAGAGTGCGGCGACCGCGCCCAAACGTTGATCAGCGCAGGCCGACGGGCGTGCCGAGCACTTCGGAGGCGATGAACGCCGTGCGCCACTGCTGAGCCGTGCGCGGCATATCGGCGCTGGTGACGGCGGTGGTGGGGATCTCCGACCGATCGTCGAGCGAACGGATGGCACTGATCTCAGCCCGGGCGTGGATGGAACCGGGGGCGTTGGTAACTGAACTCGATACCGTTTGAACCTGAGGCACACGCTGGCGGCTCTTCTTCTGGGGGCGTTGTTGCTGTTGTTGCTGCTGAACCGGCTGCTGCCGCGGCGGCTGCGGTGGGCCGGCCTGACCGACGACGACCTTTGGGCCGCCGGGCCAGAGTTCGACCGTGGCGGGGCCCGGGCGAGCGGTGGGTGGGGCGGCGCGGGCGACCTGGCGAGCAGGGATCGGCGTTGGCTGCTGGCCGGCGGCCTTCTTGCGCAGCTCGCGGAGTTGTTGCTGGCGGCGTTCCTGCAGTTCGCGCTGGGCTTCGGCGGCGCCGGTCTGCTGCGAGGACGGGGCCATGCGCGGCGTGAGTGTTGGCGCGGCGAAAGTCTCGGCATCACGCCCGGTTCGGAGCGCTTCGGTGCGGCGCTGCGTTTCGCGGTCGCGGGCGTCGCGGATTTTTTTCTGCTCGCGCAGGTAGCGGATGAGCCACATCAACCCTGACCAGCTCAGCACCAGGGCGAAAAGGAGGATTTGCAGCGTCCCCCGTCCGAGGCCAAAGGTTCCGCCGCCGCCGCCACCCTGCCCGCTTTGTGCCAGCACTTGCAGCATGGGCGCAGTCTAGTGGGGGCGAGCGTGTGTGGGGGGGAGGAGCGTGGGCACAATCGAGACGCCGCCCGGAAGGTCCGCCCGCTCGAAGCCGACTCCGAAGACCCGTTCCAGCAGCACCGGTTCGAGGGCAGTGGATGGCGGGCCGTCGGCGGCGAGCTGTCCCTGCTCGTCGAGCACTAGCACGCGGTCCGCTAGTCGGGCGGCGAGAGTCAGATCGTGCAGGACCACCGCGATGGTGAGGCCGCGGCGGGATTCGGCCTTGAGGACCCCGAGGGTGAACAGGGCGTGGCGCGGGTCCATGGCGCTGGCTGGCTCGTCGGCAAGGATGGTTTGGGTGGATGGATCGCCGCCGTCGAGTTGGGCGAGGACGCGGGCGAGGGTGGCCCGCTGCTGTTGACCGGCGGAAAGCTCACCGAAGAGGTCGCTCGCACGGGGGAGCAGGGCGCAGCGTTCCAGGGCACTGTGCACCGCGGCATCACGCCGGGAGAGCGCGAACCGACCAAGGGCGACGTACTGCAGAATAGTGAAGGCCTCGGCGAGGTCGGCCCGCTGGGCGATGTAGCCGATGCGGGCGGCGCGAGCCCGGGGGTTGAGCGTGCCGGGGGGAATGCCGGCGAGGGTGGCCGCGCCGGAGCTAGGTGTGAGGGTGCCGAGGAGCAGCCGGAGGAGCGTGCTCTTGCCGCTGCCGTTGGGGCCGACGATCGCGGTGAAAGTTCCGGGGGTGAAGGAGGTGGTGACGCCCCGGAGGACCGGGCGGGCGGGGTGGTAGGCGAAATGGAGGTCGGTCGTGGCGAGCATGGGCGAGGTCTGGTTGGAGCGTGGTGAAGATAGTCGGTCGGCCCCCCGCCCCGCTAAGCTTGGCCCAATGCCAGAGTTGACGACGATTGCTGTGACAGGCGCGACCGGATTTGTCGGTCGGGCGGTGGTGCGCGAGCTGCTGGCCCGGGGGTACAACGTCCGGGCGCTTTGCCGAGACCGCGAGAAGGCGGTGACCCAACTTCCGGCGGATCGGCGTGTGGTGCCGGTGCTCGGGCATATCCACGACGGACGTTCGCCGCGCGAGTTGCTGACCGGGGCGCAGGCGGTGATTAACCTGATTGGGATCATCCGCGAGCGGCGGTTGGGGGCCGGCCCCGGCGGGCCGCTGACCTTTGAGCGGCTGCATGTGGATGGACCGCGGATCTTGGTCGAGGCTTGCCGCGCGGCGGGGGTGAAGCGGTTCCTGCACATGTCGGCCTTAGGCGTGACGCCCGACGGGGCGGCCGAGTATCAGCGGACCAAGTTTGAGGGCGAGCAGATCGTTCGGCGCAGCGGCTTGGATTGGACGGTTTTCCGTCCGGGGTTAATCCATGGGCCGGGGGGCGAGCTGACGGGACTGATCAAGGCATGGTGCTCGGGTGATTCACCGCCGTTCTTCTTTATCCCGTTCTTCTCGCGGCCGGTGCACCACGACGAGGGTGTGATCATGGGTCGTGTGACGTTCGAGCCGGCGAAACTCGCGCCGGTCGCTGTGGACGATGTGGCCAGGGCGTACGTCGAGGCGCTGGAGCGGCCGGCGTCGATCGGTGAGGTGTACAATATCGTCGGGTCGGAGCAGACCGACTGGAAGCGGATGCTCGAGGCCTTCCGCGACAGCTTGCCGACGGCGGACCATGCGCTGCCGGTATTGGGCCTGCCCGGACCGCCGCACGTGGCGATGGCCAAGGCGGCGGGGTTCTTCGGGCTCGGCGCGCTCTTCCCGTTCGATGCGGGGATGCCGTCGATGGCGCAGGAAGACACGACGGCGGATCTGGCCAAGCTGCGCACGCACCTGGGTGTTGAGCCGAAGGCGTTCACGCCGGTGATGCGGGCGTACGCCGGTTCGATGAAGTGAGAGAACGACCGAGCGTCGCCCACTGGCCAATGGCCCGGCGGCCGATTGAGCCCCCATATGACCACCCGCTACACCAAGCGCCTGATCGAGCATCTCTCGCACGACACCTACGAGCCGGTCAAGGTCGCCGATCTGACGCGCCAGTTGGGTGTGCCGGCCGATGGCGTGGATGAGTTCGACCAGACGGTGTCGGAATTGCAGATCGAAGGGCGGATCCGCGTTGACGGCAAGGGACAGATTTCCTTGCCACAGGCGGGGGATTTTATCACCGGCATTCTGCGCAAGAACATTAAGGGGTTTGGGTTTGTCGAACCCGATACGGCCGTGCGCGAAGGGGACATTTTCATCCCGCCTGATTCCATGGGCGACTCGCTGAGCGGCGACATCGTGAAGGTGCGGGTCTTCCGCGACAAGCGCGACGGGCGGACGAGCGGTTCGGTGGTGCAGGTGGTCAAGCGCAAGCGGTCGCGGTTCACGGGCGTGCTCTCGGAGCGCAAGGGCGGGCAGTGGCTGGTGATGCCCGACGGGAAGGAGCTGCGCACGCCGATCGTGGTGCGCGACCCCGAGAGCAAGAACGCCAAGCCCGGCGACAAGGTGGTGCTGGAGATCACGGCGTACCCCGAGGGGGACATGCTCGGCGAGGGCGTAATCGTGCAGGTTCTGGGGCAGGCGGGGTTGCCGCGGGTCGAGACGCAGGCGGTGATCGAGGCGTACAACCTGCCCGGCGAGTTCCCCGAGCGCGTAGTGGCGCAGGCCCGCGAGGCGGCGGACCAGTTCAAGCACGAGATCGACAAGGCCGAGCGCGAGGGCTTTGGCCCCGAGCGAGAGGACCTGCGCGACGAGTTCATCATCACGATCGACCCGCCGGACGCCAAGGACTACGACGACGCGATCCACATCAAGCGCACGCCCGACGGCGGGTGGGAACTGGGCGTGCATATCGCCGATGTGGCCCACTTCATTCCCGGCGGCTCGGCGCTGGACCTGGAGGCGCTGGAGCGCGGCAACTCGTGCTACCTGCCGCGGCACGTGATCCCGATGCTGCCGGAGAACCTCTCCAACGGCATCTGCTCGCTGCAGGAGGGCGTGCCGCGGTTCTGCAAGTCGGCGTTCATGGTGTACGCCCGCAACGGCGACATCCTCAAGTCTGGCGCTTCGAGCACGTGCATCAAGAGCAAGAAGCGGCTGACGTACCTCGAGGCCCAGGCGCTGATCGACGGCAACGTCGAAGAAGCCAAGAAGCACGCGAAGACCGAGCCGAGTTACACCGAGCAGTTGATCCGCACGCTCAAGGACATGGACGCGTGCTCGAAGGCGATCCGCAGCCGTCGCCGCGCCGCGGGCATGATCCATTTGGAACTGCCGGACGTGGAGTTGGTGTACGACGAGCAGGGCAACGTCGTTGACGCCCAGCCCGAGGACAACGCGTACACGCACACGCTGATCGAGATGTTCATGGTCGAGGCCAACGAGGTGCTGGCGCGGCTGTTCGAGCGGCTGAAGGTGCCGCTGATCCGGCGTGTCCACCCCGAGCCGGTGCCTGGGGATGTTGACAACCTGCGGAGCGTGGTGCGCGTGGCGGGATACGCGGTTCCGAAGAGCCCGACGCGGATGGAGCTGCAGAAACTGCTCGATGCCACGGCGGGCACGGCGGCGGCCCCGGCGGTGCACATGGCCGTGCTGCGGACGCTGACGCGGGCGGAGTATTCGCCGGCGCTGGTCGGTCACTACGCGCTGGCGAGCGAGGCTTACGCGCACTTCACCAGCCCGATCCGGCGCTACGCGGACCTGACGGTCCACCGCGCACTGGCGGAATATCTCCACCACACCCACAACGGACAGAAGGGGCCGCGCAACGACGCGGATTGGAAGGCTCTGGGGCGCGTCCTCGCCGAGAGCGACGATTGCCCGCCGATGGAGGAACTGGAGAAGGTCGCGCGCAAGATCACGATGACGGAGGAGAACGCCGCGGCGGCCGAACGCGACCTGCGCCAGTACCTTGTGCTGCAACTGCTGTCGAACCACATCGGCGAGGAGTTCCGCGCGATGGTGACGGGCGTCACAGGCGCGGGCGTCTTCGTGCGGCTCGAAAAGTATCTCGCCGAGGGGATGATCAAGTCCGGCGACCTGCCCGCGGGTAAGGACGGGCGCGTGGGTGCATGGCGGATCGATCAGCGGACCGGGGCGCTGGTCAACGCGGCTTCTGGCCGCAGCTTCGCGATCGGCGATCGGCTTTCGGTCACGGTCCTCAAGGTTGAGCTGTCGCTGCGACAGATGGAACTGGCCGTAGCCGATGCCGAGTCGCGCGAGAAGGGCAAGGGCAAGAAGGTCTTTGACCACAAGGGCAAGGCAATTTCCGCAAGCGACGGGGGCGGTTTGGGTGTGGGTGGCGGGTTGAATCTGGATTGGGAGGCGATCAAGCGCGGCAAGGATGGGGCCGCGGCCCGCAGCCAACGGAGCAAACAGCGCGGGATAGGTAAGAACAAGCGGAGAGACAAATAACGCACAAACGGCCTCCCCGTTCGGTCTTTGTCGGTGTTGCGGCGTCGCCATCCACGGGAATGGGTGTTGCGTGTGAAAAATGAGTGATTTCTCTTGCGATTGTCCGGAGCCGGCCAATATGGTGGCTGCGGACCCTGGAGGACCACTCATGCCCCGAGCCCGCCGCCGCAAGTCAGGCACGCCCCGCACGCCGAGAGGATCGGACGCGGCGATGTTTCGCATCGATGCGCTCGATGTGGGCTCGACGAAGTATGGCGACTGCTTG
This sequence comes from Phycisphaerales bacterium, assembly GCA_050730675.1. GTDB lineage: Bacteria > Planctomycetota > Phycisphaerae > Phycisphaerales > UBA1924 > JBOHNM01. Next base: position 12,316 of record JBOHNM010000025.1, read on the forward strand.
GTCTGCCAGATTGGCGCGCACAAGATCCTGATCGATGGTTCGCACCCCGGCGACCAAAACGCACACCCACCGACGGAGTCGATCCCTGCGCAGATGGCGCGTGTACTCGGCACGCAGGCGCCGTTTACGTTCGACCTGCTCGTCGTCACGCACACGCACTCTGACCACATCGGGTGCCTGCCCACACTGGTGGGCACCGGGATCGTTAACGCGACGACCGCTCTGGTAGCCGACGAGAAGCTGGGATATGGAGACATCGCCATCGATGAGATGGCCTCAGATACGCCGCAGGCGAGGGCGATCGAGTTGCTCCGGTGCGACGTTGACCACGCGGCGATGTCCGACCGCGAGCTCGAGCGGCTGCTGGCGGAGGTTGATGGGCAGTTCCAAACCTACTCGTCGATGCTCGGCAAGCTGAAGGCGGCGGGCACCAAGGTGATCCGCTACGTGTCGCCCGCCAGCGCCAAGCCCGTGGAGAAGGCCTTTGCCGATATCGGGTTCAAGGTATTGGGCCCGACGACGAGGCACCTGCGGATCTGTGCCGAAGCAATCAAGCAGGCGGGCCGTAAGGCGACCGACGCCTTTGCGAATATTCCGTCCGATCGGTTGGAGGAGGTCATCGCGTTGGTCCGACGCGTGGCTTTGACGCAGCTTGATGCGTTGCCGAGCGCCGACTCGCCGGGGATGGGCGCCGCGATCAACAACCAGAGCATGGTGATCGCGATCCGGCACGCGGGTGTGAACTGCCTGCTGCTGGGTGACATGCAGTTGGCGGCGCCGGAGGTAAGCGGGCTCGAGTCGCAGATGGCCGCGCTGAATAAGAAGATCGCGCAGAACGGGCCGTACGATCTCGTGAAGACGCCACATCACACCAGCTACAACGGGCTCAGTGAAGCGGTCCTGAAGAGCTTTGGCCCGTCGCCCGCGCTGGTGCACTCGGGCGGTTCCGATGATCCGGGACATCCATCCAAGTCGGCGCTGGCTGTGCTGAAGGCGAACACACAGAAGGTTCGTTGGGCGCGCACCGACCGCAATGGTCTGATCACGTGCACCGTGAGCAACGGCAAGGTGGCGCTCAAACTTTCCCGCGGCCAACTCAACGACTCCCGGGTCAATCCGCCGCACCCGGACGTGGAACCGGCCGCGGCCGTGGAGAGGTCGATCGAACGGGCGGAGACACCGGCGCGCGAGTTGTCACCGGGTGCGGTGACCACGTCGGGCGACCCGCGATTTGTGGAGATCGTGGCGCGCGTGCCCCAGCGGGGAGCCCGCGTGCGGTTGGACATCGTGGTTGAGCCTGCATCGGATGGCGAAGAGCCACCTGTCGAGCAAACGTCGGAAGACCCCTCGCGGCCAAAGCCGTTGCCGGCGGTCCGGTTGGCGGGCGGACGGACCCTGCCGAGATTGCTATTTGTCACCTCCAGCAAAGGGCTGGTCCGAAACGTCGGTCAGGCTGCGACCGATCGAGCGATGGAGATGATCCGGAGTGCTGGGCAAACGCTCGTCGACTTAGGGGCCAATGGAGATATCAAGTCGGCGGTTACGAGTGTGCGGTCGCGCATTTCCGAGAACGAGTTCGCCGGAGTCGTGCTGGTGGGCGGACCCGATATTGTTCCGAGTGAGCGACTGGATGTGCTCTCGTCGGACCTGCGCCAGAGTATCGGCTCGGAAGTTTCCCAAGACGCGGACTCGTTCATCGTGTGGAGCGACGATGTGTACGGCGATCAACAGGGCGATGGCGATCCGGAGGTACCGGTGTCGCGTGTTCCTGATGGGCGCTCCGCGGAGACGCTGATTGGCGCGCTGTCGGCCAATGCCCCGGTGGCCACGCTGGACCGCGCGGGGGTGCGGAACCTGCACCGGCCGTTTGCCAAAGATGTTTTCTCGTCCCTTCCTGGGAAGCGTGACTTACTGTCGTCGCACCCTTCAACATCCACGAGCATCGTTGATGGCGAGTTGCGTGGAACTCGCGTGTATTTTATGTTGCACGGTTCGGACACGGACGCGACGAAATTCTGGGGTGAAGGCGAGGCGGGTGGCTATCCCGTGGCCGTTGAGTTGGCGTCGCTGCCGGTGACGCCCGGTGCCGTAGCCTTTGCCGGGTGCTGCTGGGGTGCGATGTTGGCGGACGCGACGGCATCGACGCGTGTCACACGGATCGGAGGACGCACCGCACGCGATTCGATCGCCGTCCGGTTCGTCGGGCTTGGCGGCGTGGCGTTCGTCGGCTGCACGGGCTCGCACTACTCGCCTACCGTGAAACCGTATAAGTACTTCGGCGGGCCGCTGCACGAGGCGTTCTGGAGCCGGCTGGCTGCAGGCGACGCGCCGGCCGCCGCGCTGCTGAAGGCGAAGCATGCCTTTCTGGCTGGGATGCCACACAACCAAACGGGCAACGACCTGCTGCTGGGCATCGAAGCGAAGATCCTGCGCATCTTCACGTGCGTAGGGCTTGGGTGGTGATACTCTTGATCATGACGGGCGGGTGATCTCGCCGGGAGCCGTGCCATGGCCGCGAAAAAGAAGAAAGCATCGAGCAAATCTGCCAAGCGATCAGCCACTAAACCTCTGGTCGCCGGGTTCAAGGTCGTGAGCAAGCGGGTGGCGCAAGAACCCGCGACGCCCGACGCAGTGGCGCCGCCGGTGCGTTCCGTGCGGATCAAGTATGCCGTGGACAATGGTCCGATGGGTGCCGTGGCGTTGCGAGCCAAGGGCACCAAGGGTTTCAAGGGTACCGGCACGTCGAAGGTTTCGATTGTGCAATTGGCGCCCAAACATGCGGTGGATTCGACAGCCCGGATGGGCACGAAATCGGCCCTTGTTGCCGACGGCAGGGTGATCGGCCTGCAGGGATAAGGCCGTGTACCTGAATCCGTTGTGATGCAGTCGTCAGTCCGTTGAATGCAGGAGGGATTGACAGGCAGAATATATGTGATATAATCATCACATATTGGCTATCCGCCGCAGCGATCTTGTTGCTGACAGAGTGTGGAAGGCCCTCGCCAGCGATGTGCGGCGGGAGATGCTCGACGCGATGTTCGACGGACCGCGGACGACCAGCGACTTGGTGCTGATGTTCCCGGAGCTTTCGCGCTTTGCGGTGATGCAGCATTTGAAGGTGCTTGTCAAGGCACGGCTGGTGATCGTCAAGCGCGAGGGGCGGGTGCGGCACAACCTGCTCAATCCTGTGCCGATCCAGATGATCTACGAGCGGTGGGTCAGCCGCTACCAGGCTCGCTGGGCGGGGATGCTCACGGGCCTCAAGGGGACCATCGAGGGACCCGCAAGATCTACCACTGCACGCGAGGCGCTCCCAAACCGCGGCGTGCGTTCGTCGAGTCGAATCACTGATCACACCGGGAGCCTGCCATGATCCAAGGCGTTTATTCGATCGACATCGCCGCCCCCGTGCAACGCGTGTGGGACGAGATCACCAAAAAGGGCTCGCCGCACCACGCGATGTTCGGAACGTACCTGCACGTAGACCTGCGACCCGGCGCGGTGATGACCTACCGCAACAAGAAGGGGACGCACACGTTCGTCCTGGGCGAAGTTCTCGAGGTCGATGCTCCGCGACGACTCGTCCACACATTTCGCTTCTCGATGGAGAAGGACGAGCCGACGCTGGTGGTGTGGGAGTTGTCGCAGCGCGACGGCGGCACGCGGGTCACCATCACGCACTCGCGCTTCCAGGGCGAGACCGGCACGTACAAGAGTGTCAGCACGAGTTGGCCCAAGATTCTCGGGTTGTACAAGACAATCATCGAAACGGGGAAGGTCCCGGCGGGCAAGCGCTTGGGCAACGCGGTGATGATGGGGATGTGCTTCATCCTCCCCAAGAGCGCCCTTACGGAGAACGCGGTCACGATGAATCTCAAGCCACCGGTCTAGAGCAACATTGGGGGATATCCGACCGGCGCGATACAATGGGTAGAGGTTTATGCCCCTCCGCAGCCTCTATCTCGATCTCAACTCCTACTTCGCCGCGTGCGAGCAGCAGGACGATCCGGCGTTGCGAGGCCGGCCGGTGGGTGTCGTCGCGGTGGATACGGATTACACCAGCGTGCTGGCCGCGAGCGTGGAGGCGAAGAGGTTCGGCATCCGGACCGGCACACCCGTGCGTGACGCCAAAGCGATGTGTCCCGAACTGGTACTGATGCTGTCGCGCACTGAACGATACGTTGAACTGCACCACGAAATCATCGCGGCGGTGGACACGGTGCTGCCGGTCGACAAGGTGTGGTCGATCGATGAGATGGCCTGCCGCCTACTGGGCAAACAGCAGCAGCGCGAAGAAGCAGTGAAGCTCGCCCATGGCGTCAAGCGGGCGATCCGCGAGCGGGTTGGCGAGGTGCTGACGTGCTCGGTGGGGATCGCGCCCAATCGTCTGCTCGGCAAGATCGCCAGCGACATGCAGAAGCCTGATGGGCTGGTGGTGCTGGAGGATGCGGATCTGCCGCACGCGATGCACCGGCTGAAGCTCACGGACTTGCCGGGGATCGGCCCGAAAATGGAGAAGCGGCTGCGGGCGCACGGGATCACCACCGTTGAAGATTTGTGCTCGCGCTCAGAGGCCGAGCTCCGCGCCGCCTGGTCCTCGCTCGTTGGCGCCGAGTGGTATCACCGCCTGCGCGGCGTGGACATCATGGAGAAGCCTGTGATCAAGCGGTCGATCGGGCACGAGCACGTGCTATCGCCCAAACGGCGCTCTGCGGATGGAGCGCGGGCGGTGCTGGTGCGGCTGGTGCACAAGGCCGCGGCGCGGGCGCGGCAGTACGGATATCTCGCCGGGCGGATCAGTGTGTACGCCAAGAGCACCGAGGGGGAGCGCTGGGAGGACTCGCACAAGCTCGAGCCGCCGACGCACGATACGGTGGCGCTGGTAGCGGCGGCGGCGGAGATGTGGTCGCGCTGGCCAGGGGTGCGGAACCACCGGTGGGGCGCGCCGATGAAGGTCGCCGCGACGCTGACGGATATCGAGCCAGTGAAGAGCGCGACACTGCCGTTGTTTGCCGGGCCGCGCCCGCGGGTCAAGCTCGGCGAGGCGATGGACAAGGTGAACGCGAAGTTCGGGCGGGGGACGATCTACACAGCGTCGATGCAGGAAGCCAAGACGAGTGCTCCGGCGCGGATTGCGTTTTCGAATATTCCGGACTTGGATGATCGGATCTGAGTGTCCTTTGCGTGTCGGCTATTTCGGAGACGTCTGGCTCTCGCCGACTCTCCACTCCAGCACGCCACCGCTCCGTTTGTCTTGGAGCTTGATCCGCACGCGCAAGCTTTGAGTGGTCACGAACTCGAACGTCGCGGTATTGAAGCGGTCCTTGGCGATCTCCATCCCCTTCGCGCCGGTGACGGCTTTCCACTCCGCGCCGTCGCGGTATTCCACCGTCCACGACGCGGGGACGCGACACTCGCCGACGCTCGTGTCGTCGAACCAGTACACGTCCACGCTCGACACTCGGCGAGGCGTATCAAAGTCGTACTGCACCCATTCCTGGGTGCCCTTGTGGCTCCAAAAGGTGAAACGCGGGATGTTCTGGTCGCCGGAGCTCTCGGGTTCGATGCGGTCGAACATCGCCGAGGTTCCGTCGCCGTTGCCGGTGTGCGAGGCCGAGGCCTTGATGCCCGGCGCCGGGGCCGGTTCGGTGAACTGCTCGCTCTCGGGCATCCAGACAGCCATCGCGGAGCGGCTTCGGTTGGCCCACGCGTAGTAGGGGGTGGCGACGACGGTCACGGGCCTCGTCTCGCGCTCGGCCCGGTAGAGGATGCCGCGATCGGGACCGGTCGTTCGCTTGGCGGCGGCCTGGTAGATCAACTCGCCGCCAGCGCCGAGGCGGACTTTGTTGTCGGCGTCTCTTGCGGGGACGAACCGCTCGCCCGGCGGGATGTAGACACCGGTGAGGCCGCCGTCGGTTTCGAGCGCTTCGAAGCAGTAGACCAGCGGTCCGGCGGTGACGGCTATGCGCCCGCGTGCCGCGGCGACGCGCGGGTCGGCGTGGATACGTTCCACGGACATGGGCATATCCAAACGCACGCGCGTCGGGCTGGTGACGGGGATTTCCAGGTATCCCGAGGCGTTTGGCGACGCCTTGACGCGTTCGCCGTTGATCGTGAGACTCCAATCGCGTCGGGCCCATTGCGGCAGGCGCATCGCAAAGATCACGCTGCCCTTGGTTTCCTCGGGCGTCAGTTCGAACTCGACCTCGCCATCGGCGGGGTAGTCGGTCTTCTGCCTGATCTTGAGTGTGCCGCCGGCGACGGTGACGGCGGCGGTCCCTTGGGCATAGAGGTTCGCGTAGACGGTATTGCCGCGGACGGCGTAGGTGTACTCACCGATGTGCGAGATGAAGCGCAGGATATTCGGCGGGCAGCAGGCGCAGGGGAACCAGTCCTGTCGCAGCGAGCCGTTGCGGCTCGCGAGGGGATTGACGTAGAAGAACTTGCTTCCATCGAGCGAGACGCCCGCGAGAGCGGCGTTGTAGAGCGTGGTCTCGAACTGGTCCATGTACTTGGCGTCGCCGTGCAGCAGGAACATCCGGTGCGCCCACAGACAGACGGCGATCGAAGCGCAGGTCTCCTGGTAGGCCGACGCGGTCGGGATGTCGTACGGCGTGGTGAAGCCCTCGTTATGGCCAGAGGGTCCGATGCCGCCGGTCACAAAGATGCGCCGCTGCGTGACATCGTCCCAGAGGGCGTCGAGGGCCGGTGCGTACTCGGGGTGCCCAAGCCGCGCGAGGTCGGCCATAGCGCTGTAGAGGTAGCCGGCACGGACGGCGTGCCCCGTGACTTCGGTCTGTTCGCGTGCGGGCTTGTGGTCCTGAATATTCTCACTCCAGGGGCTGTACATGGTGCCGTCGAGTTTGCGGTGGGGCTTGCCGCGCTGATCGATGAGGAACGCAGCGAGCTTGGTGTACTTGTCTTGCCCAGTCGCTTTGGTCAAACGTACAAGCGCCAGTTCGAGTTCCTCGTGCCCGGGCGGAGCGGTGAATTTGTCTGGGCCGTAAAGGCCGTCGAGGTAGTTCGCGGCCTTGATCGCGACGTCGAGCAGCGTGCGCTTGCCAGTGGCTTCAAAGTGTGCCACGCCGGCCTCGATCAGGTGGCCCATGCAGTACGTCTCGTGGTCGTCCTCCTCGCGGGTGAAGCGGTTGTCGAGCCCGGCCTTAAGGGTGTAGTAGGTGTTGATGTACCCGTCGGGGCGCTGGGCCGCGGCGATGCGGGCAATCCAGGCGTCGAGCTGCTTGTCCAACTCGGCCCGGGCCTCGGCGTCCGGTTCGTTCGCGATGATGTACGACCACCCCTCCATCACCTTGTACACGTCCGAGTCGTTGAAGAGCAGGCCCTGGAATTCACCGGAGCCCTTGGCCGCGCGGTCGAAGTTGGTGAGGCGGCCGGTGATATCGCACTGGTGACGGTTGGCTTCGAGCGTCCCCGTACGAACTGCGTCGAGGCGCGGGGTCCAGAACGGCCCGTCGATGGTGACGTTGCGGTATGAGACGGGTTCAATGGGCTGGGCGTGCGCGGCCGGCGCGGCGATCGCGGCCACGAATACCACCGCCACGAATGCAAACCTGATGAGCACAGACAGCTCCTCGAAAAGGGATGCCCCGCGGCGATCACTTGGCCGGACTGATCTCGACGATGCCGCAGTCGATGTACTGGCCGCCGGTGGTCTGATGGCAGTGGATGGCGATAGTGTTCGTGCCGGCCTTGAGTGCCTTGGTGGCTTTGGCGTCCAGGGGGACATGCGTGTAGGCCGTCGTGTAGTTCTTGAGCGATGCAATGAGTTCGCCATTGATGTAGACCTCGGCGTCTTCATCGTGGTGGATGTCGAGTGAGACCTGGCCGCTGGGGATGGATTTCAATTCGAATGAGCGACGGATCCAGATGTCCGATGTTGGCCACTCGGTGCCGATGTGGGCGCTGGGCGTGCCGGGGGTGCCAAAGCCGGCGGGACCCTCTTTCCACGCATGCGAGTCAAACTCAGGCAGGAACCACCCCTCGCCGGGGCTCTGTGTCGTATAGGACCAGTTCCCGGTCTTCTGCGTGCCGGCACGCGGCACCAGCACAGTGAACCGCGGCCAAGGTTTGTACAGAGCCTGCGTTGCCTCGGCCGCGCGTACGGGATCGACCTTCCACACCTCGCGGTCGTAGGTCAGCCAGCCGTTGCACTCGATCTCGACATCAGTGGTCTGGGTGTAGACGGCGGCAGAGAGTCCTTGCGATGCGAGCAGAGGCAGCTGCGCGATCTGCTTGACGTACGCGTCGGTCAATTCCTGCGGTGACTTGTAGCTGACATACCCCCAGTTGTCCTTGCTCACCCAAGTGTGCCCGTCGAGCGGGAGGCCGAGGCCGCCATACTCGCCAAGCACAACTGCACGAGCGGTCTCGGTCGCGGTGGTTGCAGGGCCGGGATAGATGTGGATGTCGTTCACATCGCCGACGTGCATGTCGGTCCACCCGCTGGCGTTGTTGATCAGGCGCGAGGGATCAAGCTTCTTGACCATCTCGACGACGGACTTGCACCACGGCAGGTCGTTCTGCCCCCACCCCTCATTGAACGGCACCCACATCACGATCGAAGAGTGATTCGCTCGGCTCTCGATGATCTCCTTGGTCTCGCGCTCGAAGTTCTGTTTCCATTTTTCGCCGAGTTCCGGCTGGCGGTGCGGGTTGTTCCCCTTCCCGTCGAAGTAGAACGGGCTGGGGATGTCCTGCCACACCATCACGCCGATTTTATCGCACCACCAGTAGAAGCGTTCGGGCTCGACCTTCACGTGCTTGCGCAGCATGTTGCCGCCCATCTTCTTGACGGCCTCGATGTCGAACTTCATCGCCTCGTCGGTCGGCGGCGTGTACAGCCCGTCGGGCCAGAAGCCTTGGTCGAGCGGACCGAACATGAAGGTGGGCTTGCCGTTGAGCGTGAGGCGGTTGATGCCCTCGGCGTCCTTGGCGAGGTTGACATCACGCAGGGCGAAATAGGTCTTGACGGTGTCGAAGATGTCCGCCCCCTGCTTGACGCGGATCGTCACGTCGTACAGGAACGGGTCCTGCGGCGTCCACACGTGCGGGTCCGGGATCTTGATCCGCGCGGGGCGGCCGTCGGGATGAAGCCCTTCAGCCATCTTCTTTCCGCTCGCGGTGATCTCGATGAGCACGCCGTCGCGTCCGGCAAGGCCATCAACATCCGCGGTGATCTCCACCCACCCCTCGGCTGCGTTCGGCTGGATCTTGATGGACTTCACCCAGCCGGTGTGCTCCACCGGCTCAAGCCACACCGTCTGCCAGATGCCGCTGGTGGGCGTGTACCAGATGCCGTGCGGCTTGAGCCATTGCTTGCCGCGCGGCTGGCCGCCGGTGTCTGTCGGGTCGGTGACCGAGACAGTCAGCTCGTTCTCGCCTTCTTTCAGCGCATCGGTGATGTCGAACTGGAACGGTGCGTACCCGCCGCTGTGTTCGCCGATCTCGCGCCCGTTGACCTTCACGCGGGCCTGCCAATCCACTGCGCCAAAGTGCAGCACGATGCGTCGCTTGACCCAATCGATCGGGATGGTGAACGAGCGGCGATAGACAAGCGTCTCGCCCGGCGAGAGCGGGCGTCCGACGCCCGAGAGTGATGACTCGATCGGATATGGCACGAGAATGCGGCCGGCCTGCTTTACTGTGGCGGGCTCGGCCGTTGTCACCACCGAGTAGTCCCACAGCCCGTTCAGGTTCTCCCACTTGTCGCGCACCATCGTCGGGCGTGGGTACTCAGGCCATGGCTGGTCGGGCTTGACGTCCTTGGCCCAGCGCGTCATGATGTGGCCGGGGACTGGTTTCCAATCAGAGAGCGGCAATGGCTCGGCAGTTCCGAAACCGACGCACCCGAGAGTTGTGATGAGGGGCAGGCACGCGATAGTGAGCATTCGATCAACTCCGGACGAGCGCTGCTGACGAACGGCGATAGTTCCACACGGTAACCGCCATCGGGCCCGACCGCAATCTGAATCGTGGCTGCTCGAAGGACACACCCGAGAATGACAAAGCGGGAGGCGCCTGGGCGCCTCCCGCTGACGAGCCGACTGGAAAATCTCCCGGCAGATCAATTACGGGCAACCGGCCACGTAGCCGTTCAGAAAGAGGACCACATCGTCCTGGGTGAACTGACCATCCGGGCCCGGGTTACCGCCGAGACCGGCGATATCGGCGCGGGGGTCGTTCGCGAAGAACCAGGTGTTGAACAGGATGTAGTCATCCTGGGTAATCTGGCCGTCGGCGCCCACGGTGGTCCCAAGCCCGGCGATGTCTGAACTGCCGCACGCGATGATCAATGTCGCGCTGGATGTGGTGGCCGATCCACAAATGTTGGTGGCCGTGCAGGTATAGGAGCCACCGGCCGTCTGGGCCAGGCTGCTGATCGACAGGTTCGCGGTGGTCGCCCCCGAGACGGTGCCGATGCCGGACTGTGCTCCATTGGACAGTGCCGTGCCGTTGCGCTTCCACTGGTACGCCAGGGTTGTGCCCGTGGCGCTCGTTGAGAAGGCGGCGGTCTGGTTCTTCTGGGTCGTGACGCTGGTCGGGTCGGTGGAGATGGCGGGGACCGAGCCGCGTTGACCTTGCACGGTCGTGCTCGGATCCGAGTTGCACGACCCGACCGACACAACCTGGTAGTCATAACTGGTGCCGGCGACCGCCGATGTATCGTCGTACTGGGTGGCCGAGGTGACCGTGGTGATCAGGCCGAAACTCCCCGAGCCCTGCGGACGCCGAAGCACCTGGTACTGCGTCACGCCGCTGACGGCGCTCCACGCGATGCGAACATCGTTGCAACGGGTGCCGATCGTGGCTGTCACGCCCGTTGGTGCGGGTGGTGCAAATGTCGGCGTGATCTGGCGAAAGAAGGACCATCCCGTAAAGCCGTGGGGATGAGAGTAGTACGTGACGGTTCCTGGCGCGAAACCGAGTTCGGGTACGACCCATGGATCCTCGTAGACCTGCTCCCAAGGTGCGGACCAGATGGTGAACACCTCATAGATCGTTGGGTCGGTTGTCGATCGTTGTCGTCCAATTACCGTTCCGACAAGGGTCCCCGGTGCAGAGGCGCTGACGGTGAACTGAACCACCCCGCAATTGGGTGCTTGAGCGACGGTCACAGTGGCGAGCGATTTTGACTGGCTCAATATCAGAAACAGCACCGCTACCAAGACTCTTGAGACCCATGTGCGCATGAAAACTCTCCTGTACCGAGTGATGCGAAGTACGTTCCCCCCACGAGTTGTGGGTGACCAGTATTCGCCCTACGCAATCATGAGTTCAAGAAAGCAGTGCAAAGTCGGCAAAATGGCACATTTGTGTAGACAAGAGCACTCAAATTGCGCGGCGTGTGTGAAGCGACGACGAAGGCGTAGGCTCAGTTCCTCAGGAGAAACCACGGAAATCCCTCGGGGATCACATCAGGCCGGGTGTTCAACCACCCAACCAGGAATTGGAACGCCTCGACCAGACGCGGCCCGGGTCGGCTGAAACACCGGTTCCCATCCACCAGCGCCACGCGACTGTTGCGCACCGCAGGCAGCTCGCGCCACCACGAGTGGTCGGCCAGCGCCGCGGCATCCGCGCGTGCCTGCTCCAGCGTCCGTCCGCACGGAGCGATCACCACAAACTCGGGCTTGGTCGCCGTCAGCACCTCCGGCGGCACCGTCACGCTCTTGCCCGCGTGGCGCTGCGTTGCCCCGATCGGGCCCGCCGCGGCACCCGCTCCTGCAACGGCCATCGTCGGGTTCAGCGGATGGCGCCCGCCCGCCCGCTCCACGAGTTGCGGCGTCCAGTGCCCGGCAATAAACAGCGGATCCGTCCACTCCAGCACCGCCACACTTGGGCCATCTGCGAAGGGGTTGACAAAGTCTGCCGCGGCGTAGAACTGCTCACGCAAATGGGTGACGGCCTTGCGGGCCTCGCCGATGCGGTCCAGTGCATCGCCGACCATCAGCACATCGTCGAGAACACCCTCCAATGTGGTCGGATTGAGGCTGATGACCCGCGGGGCGGGTGATAACTCCGCGGCGATTCGGCGCACGGTCGCGGCGTCGATGGAGCAGACGTGACAGAGGTCCTGCGTGATGATCACATCGGGGCGCAACTGCCGCAACCGCTGCGTGTCGAGGGAGTAGAGAGGGTGGCCCAACTGCATCATCTGCCGCACGTGCCCATCGATCTCTCGGGGTGAGTCGATCACCCTTGGACCGTCAAGGCCGTCTGCTGAATGGTTCGTGCGGGCCTCCGTGAGCGCCGGCAGGTGCGTGACCTGCGGCGGCCAATCGCACTCGTGCGACCGGCCGACGAGCCATTCCCCCGCGCCGATGGCGCACACGATCTCCGTCGCCGATGGCACCAGGCTGACCACCCGCATGACCCGATCGCCCCTTTCCGTCCGAAACACCCGTCCTTGACTCCGTCCACCGCCCCGCGCCGCTCGCGGCACCGGGCCTCAAAGGTATAAGCTACGCCCTTGGCCGGGCGGACTGCCGCTCCCCCGTTCCCCGGCCCGCGGCAAGGAGGCTCTGCATGGTCCGTCCCCCACATCTGCTCACGCTCCCGCTCGTTCTTGTCGCCTGCGCCGGCACCTGCATGGCCCAGGACAAGCCGAGCGAGCCGCCGGCTCCCGAGCAGCCCAAAGAGCTGAAGGTGACCAGGCCCAAGCAGCCCGAGCCGGAACCGGGCAGGGACGAAAAGAAAGAAGAAAAGCCGAAGGACGAGAAGCAGGACCCCGCCAAGCAGCCCGAGACGCCCCCCGCGCCGGTCATGCCTGCTCCAACGCCCGTTCCGCCGGCCCCGGTGCCCGGTCCCGAAATGGGCCCAACTCCTGGCGCTCAGCCCGGCGCGAACAGTCCCAATGCCAAGCCGGTCGTGGCTCCTTCGGAGCCCGGCGCCGAGCCCAAGTCAATCGATTCGCCGGTCGCCTCGGACATGGTCCGCCTCGGCCCCTTCACGGATGAGGTGGATGTCAAGCTCCTCGTCAAGCTCGTCCAGGAAGAACTCAAGATCCAGATCATCTCCACCGACCAGGCGCTGCGCGACAAGAAAGTCTCGTTGATGCCCAACGCCATCGAGATCAAGCGATCGGAGCTGCTGCCGTTCCTCCAGCTTCTGCTCGAGCAGAACGGCCAGATCCTGACCCGCGATGTCGGCAATATCTGGATCATTCGTCCCCAGACGGAGCTGAATTCCGGCAAGCCCGGTGAAGATTCCTCGACGACGCAGGTCGTCTCCACGCTCGGCCTCAAGCCGACGAGCCTGCAGAACGCGATCCAGGCCGCCATGCGATCCGCCGGCGGTCAGCAGCCCGCCGCGGGCCCCATCGCCTACCTCGATGACCTGGGCGTCATCGTGATGACCGATACGCCGCGCCGCATCGACGCTATCAAGGCGCTCATCGCCAAGATCGCCAGTGAACAGCAGAACGCCGAAATCGTCCGGTTTGACTTAAAGTACATCGCGGCGCCTGTGGCTCGTGTTCGCATTTTGGAGCTTGCCGGGCAATTCACCCGCGCCTTGGCCCCCAACACCGGCAACGACCCCAACGCCGCGGCCATGAACCAGGCGACCACCCAGCCGGGCGCCAATGCCTCACCGAACACGTCCAATCTGGCCCAGCGCCTGATCGTCAATCCGCAGGGCAACGGTCTGCTCTTCCGCGGACGCCCCGACGAGCGGGCTTTCATCGAGAAGCTCATCCCCATCGTGGACATGCCCAACGACCTGGTGCCGCGCTACTACGACATCCCCGCCGCAATCATTATCGCCGAGCAAGGTTCGCGCCAAGGTCTCGGTGAATTGAAAATCATGCGGTCCTTGCGCGAGGGCCTCACGTCCAGCACCGGTGTGGTCAACCCGGGTCAGCCCGGGCAGCAACTCGCCTCTTCTTCGGCGATTACCGAGATCGGCGGGCCGTGCTTTATCGTGGACCCCGAAGGCCGCGGCTTCATGTACTACGGTACACCCGAGCAGCAGGACCGCCTGCAACTGATCGTCCAGCAGTTCCGCGACGCCGTGAAGCGTGACGATGTCATCTACGACTTCTACAAGCTCAAGCACGCCTCGGCCCCCGACACCGCCGAGATCATCCGCGGTCTCATCGCCAACCAGGCCGTGGGCGGATCATCGTCGCTGCTCCCCGGCGGACGCAACAGCACGACGCAGGGGCGTCGTCCAAACGCGCCGGTCACGGCAAACACCAATCCCGCGACGCCCAGCCGGTCCAGCACGCTCGGTTCAACCAACGAACTGGGCGAGATCGTCGCTTCCGACGATATCTTCGTCCAGGCCGATGAGCGCAACAACCAACTCATCGTCAAGGCCCCGCGCCGCCTCCAGCCGCAGTTTGCCCGGCTCATCGAGAAGCTTGACCTCCGCCGTGCCCAAGTCTACCTCGACTGCAAGATCGTCGTCGTCACCGACACCGACGAATCGCGGATCGCCGTCGAGACGCAACTGCTCAACGCCAACGGTACCGGCGGCGCGCTCCGCACGCTCTTCCCGAACTCGGCCATGCCCCTCCCCCCCAACAGCATCACCCAGTTCCCGGTTATTGTGCCCGCGCTCGGCGGCGCCACCGGGGCGATCATCAAGACCGGTTCGGTGGCGGCCACGATTATCGCGATTGCGAATACGACCGATGCTCGCATTGTGGCCTCGCCCCAATTGCTCGTCGACGACAACGAGGAAGCCGAAGTCGCCAGCCTCGAGCAGCGCCCCAGCGCAACCACGACACAGTCGGGTCAGGCCGGCTCGACAGAAATCGGGTTTGGTGGTTATGAGGACGCCGGTCCAAAGCTGAAGGTCAAGCCGCGCATCAGTACGGGCAATTCCCTCTCAATTAATTATGAGATTGAACTCTCGGCGTTCGTGGGGGATCCACCAAGCCCGAATGTTCCTCCGGCTAAGCAGAAGAACAACATCAAATCGGCCTCGGTCACGCTTCCATCTGACAGCACGTTGGTAGTCGGCGGTCTGTCATTCGAGCAGAAAACCAAGACGGTGTTCAAAGTGCCTTTATTGGGGGATATCCCCATCATCGGTCAGGCCTTCCGCGATGAGCGGGTTAGCAACAATAAACGCACGTTCTACGTCTTCATCACGCCGCGCATAATGCGTGATCAGGGCTTTGACGATCTGCGTCTCAACACCGAAGGTCCCGCCAGTTCGGTGCGGGTGAATGATGCGCTCCCGGCGCCGGTGCCTTCCACGATCCCGATCTCGCCGCTCCCCCAGCCGCTCCGCACTCCGTCGGGCGATCAGAATGGCTGGAACGGTCCGAACCTTGGCTACCCCGAGTCGAGCCCCGCCTCTACTCCCGCACGCCGTACGCCCGGCACATCCGAACCAGGCTGATCAATTCTCTCGTTATGGCCAAGTTCTCTCTCCCAGGCAAGAACGGTTCATCGCTCCCCCCCACGGCGGCGCAGTCGCTCCCCGCGCCGCGCGAGTGGCCGCGCATCGCCGAGTTGCTCGGCCCCCTCGCTCCGCGGGCCGATCAGCTCAAAACGTTCCCCGAAGTCCCCGGCTCGGACCTCGAGCCGTGGGACGTCTTGCTCAGCATGCTCGCCATCGACGAGCACACCGCGCTGGAGAAGCTCTCCGAACGCACCGGCCTGCCGCTCCAGAATGAGCCCAAGCTCCAGGACTCGGCCGCCCGCTTTTACGAGCTCGTCCCCGCCCAGATCGCCCGCGAGCACCAGGTCGCCGGCGTCAGCTACGACGGCCACGTCATGCACGTGGCCACCAGCCAGCCGCTCCAGCCCGCAACCTTCAACATCATCGAAGACCGCCTCGGCGCACCCATCCGTCTCATTCTCGCCCCGCGCGCCGCTGTCACCAACCTCATCAACCGCGGCTACGAACAGCGCCAGGACCTCGTCACCGAGATCGTCGAAGAACTCCCCCTTGATGAACGTGCCATCGAGTCCGCCGCCGGGTCGATCCGCCAGTCCACCGATCTCCTCCAGCTCGCCCGCCAGACCCCCGTCATCCGCCTGGTGAACATGATCCTGTTCGAGGCCCTGCGCCGCCGCGCCTCGGACATCCACGTCCACCCGATGGAGAACAAGCTCGTCATCCGCTTTCGCATCGACGGCATGCTGGTGGACAGCTTTACCCCGCCCCTGTCGCTTGCCCCGGCCATCAGCTCGCGTCTCAAGGTCATGACCGAGCTGGACATCGCCAACCGTCACTCCCCGCAGGACGGCCACACCTCCGTCCGTGTCGGCAGCCGCAAGATCGACATCCGCATGTCCTGCGTGCCCAACGTCTACGGCGAGCGCATCGTGCTGCGTCTGCTCGACCAATCCCAGACCCAGCTCTCGCTCGACCAGGTCGGCATGGAGCGCGACCACCAGAAGACGCTGATCTCGCTCATCGAGCGCCCCACCGGCATCATCCTCGTGACCGGCCCCACCGGCTCGGGCAAGACCACCACGCTCTACGGCGCGCTCGGCAACATCGACCGCTCCAGCCGCAACGTCATGACCGTTGAAGATCCCGTCGAGTACCACCTCGACGGCATCAGCCAGACGCAGGTCAACGTCAAGCGCGGCGTCACCTTCGCCGCCGGCCTCCGCGCACTGCTCCGCCAAGACCCCGACGTGATCCTCGTCGGCGAAATCCGCGACAAGGAAACGGCCGACCTGGCGACCCAGGCCTCGCTCACCGGCCACTTGGTGCTCGCAACGCTCCACACCAACGATGCGCCGTCGGCCATCTCGCGACTGGTGGACATCGGCGTCGAGCCCTATCTCATCACGTCCACGCTGCTGGCCGTGATCGCCCAGCGCCTGGTGCGCCGCACCTGCCAGCAGTGCAAGGGCGCCCGCACCATCGACGGCCTCCCCTGCGACCGGTGCCTCGGCAAGGGCTATTACGGACGTGTCGGACTCTTCGAGATCATGGTGATGAACGACGAGATCCGCCGCCTGACCGGGCAGAACGCCGACGCCATCACCCTCGGCGATGCCGCCAAGCGCCACGGCATGAAGACCCTCATGGACGATGGTGTGGACAAGGCTTCGCGCGGCCTGACGACCATCGCCGAATGCCACCGCGTTCTCGGGTGATTCAGCCTTTTCCGCGTTGTCGCTTGTGATCTTCGCGCTGGTGAGGGGTGTACGGTTCCGCCCACCATGCCCCGCGGCGATTTCCTCTCCAGCCCGCCTCCCCCCCCGGCGCAGCCGCCGGATGACTTCAACCCGCTCAATGCGGCCGGAAGCACCCCGCCCGTTCCACGCCGGACGATTTCACAGGCGATCGACACCGACGCGCTCCTTGAAGGCATGACCGAGAGCCAGCGCCGCGCCGTCCTCGCCACCGAGGGTCCGCTGCTCGTTCTCGCCGGTCCCGGCTCGGGCAAGACGCGGGTCATCACCCGCCGCATCGCGCACCTGGTGTCGAAGGGCGTCGCCCCGTGGCGGATCCTGGCGCTTACGTTCACCAACAAGGCCGCGGCCGAGATGCGCCACCGTGTGCAGGGGCTGCTGGGGGAAGGCGCTGCGCAGCGCGGGCTCACCGTTACCACGTTCCACTCGCTCTGTGTCCGTTTGCTCCGCCGCTACGGTGAGATGGCCGGCTTCGCCGAGCGTGCGATCCTCAAATCCGACTTCACGGTCTTCGATGCCGACGATCAGGCCAAGCTCATCAAGAACGTCATCGCCGAGTTGAACCTCAGCACTGCCAACTGGCCGCCGCGCACGGTGCTGAGCCACATCTCCAACGCCAAGAACGACCTGATGGACGCCGAGGCGTTCGCCGCCGCGGCGGGCGATTTCCACGCCCGCACCATCGCCCGCGTCTTCACGGCGTACCAGGCGGCCCTCCGCACCAACGGCGCGGCGGACTTTGACGACCTGCTCTTACTCACCGCTCGCATGCTCCGCGAGAGCCAGCCCGTACGCGACGAGCTGCGCCGACGGTACCGATACCTGCTGGTGGACGAGTACCAGGACACCAACCGCGCTCAGTTTGTCATTGCTAGCCTCCTCGCTGGGGAGGACCCCAAGGTCGCCGGCGCAGACCGGCCGATGCCCAACATCTGTGTCGTCGGCGATCCCGACCAGTCCATCTACGGCTGGCGCGGGGCGGACATCACCAACATTCTCCAGTTCGAGGAGCGCTACCCCTCCGCTCAGGTCATCGCGCTGGGTGAGAACTTCCGCTCGCGCACGCCCATCCTCGTCGTCGCCGACCGCTTGATCCAGCGCAACAAGCAGCGCAAGCACAAGCCCCTGATCCCCACCCGCGTCGGCGGCGACAAGATCGAGATCGTTATCACCCGGGACGAGCACCACGAGGCCCGTCTCGTGGCCGACTGGGTGCAGCGCCTCAAGAGCGACGGGCTCGCACCCGACAAGCCCCTGCAGTGGAAGGACTTCGCCGTCTTTTACCGTACCAACGCCCTTTCGCGCGTCGTCGAAGACGCCTTCCGCAGCGCCGGCATCCCCTACATCCTCGTCCGCGGCACCGCTTTCTTCCAGCGCGAAGAAATCAAGAACGCCCTCGGCTACCTGCGCGTCGTTGCCAATCCCTCCGATTCGGTCAGCCTTGAACGCATTATCAACACCCCCGCCCGTGGTATTTCGGATGCCACTTGGGAGCGCATCGCGGTCCACTCCGCGACAACCGGATTGCCCACGCTCCAGGTCTGCCGCGCGATCGAGAGCGTCCCGGGCCTCACCCACCGCGCCCAGATCGCCGTCCGCAAGTTTCTCGAAACGCTCGACTCGTGGCTCGGCGTCGCCGGCAGCACCGACGGGTTCATGAACATCCCCGGCGAGCCGCAGCGCGGCGGCCTCGCAGGTTTGGTCGATCGCGTCATCAAGGACTCCGGACTCGAAAAACTCTACAA
>JBOHNM010000026.1:0-30946 GCA_050730675.1 Phycisphaerales bacterium
GTGGGGGGTCCCCCCCTCCCCCCCCAGGACCCCGAGCGTGGACTTGCCCCCGGCGCCATGCACCCGCACGACCCACCCGCCGGTGTCGTCATTCCCGGCATCCCGCGTCAGCAGTTCCAGGCGCACGTCGGGGGGGTGAGGCTGGCCGTGGGCGTCGGGGGGATCGAGATCGACGAAGATCCCCGGCTTCATCCGACGGCCCTTGAGCAGCACGCGCCACGTGGCGTCGGGTTCACTCGCAGACCCCGGCCCGAGGTACAGCCCTTCGACACCGCCGCCGGTGTCGGCCCGTCGTCCCTGCAGCCGCGCCGGGATCACCCGCGTGGAGTTGACCACGAGCAGGTCGCGCGGGCGAAGAAACTCCGGCAGGTCACGCACCTGCATGTGCCGCCGCAGCGAGGGGTCGCTCCGGCTGATCACCAGCAGTTTCGCGCTGTCCCGCGGCGACACCGGCGTCATCGCGATACACGACTCGGGCAGCTCGTAGTCCAGTTCGCTCGTCGCCAGCATGCGGCAAGGTCCCGTTTGCCCCGTTCGCCCCGCGCGACAGTGTTGCCTCCACGCGACACATCCGCGGCGCAGAGGTTATCCGCGCGGCGCGTGACAGCCGCCGGCGGCCCACAGCAAGCGCTCTTCTCGGACCGTCGCCCGCCCACCACCGTGGCACACGCTTCGACACCTGTTCCCCATGCGCATCGACGACATGGTCAGATCAGCTCTCGGCGGCCCGCTCCCGGTCCCGGCCGCCGTCCGCAAGGCCCGCGCCGATGCCCTGGCCGGGCAGTCGTCCAACAACACCGACGACGGCTCGGGCGCCGGCAAGAACTACCTCGGCGGCACCGACACCGGCTACAACGCCGCGACGTTCGTCGATACGACCTTCGGCAAGGCCGCGGCCCAGGACTCCGCCGAGTTCTCGCCCGAAGCGCTCTCGGGCGGCAACACGCAGCCGGGCACCTCGGATCCGTCGAATGCCGGCTCGGGCGACATCCAGCCGCTGGTCAACGAGAACGGCGATGTCGTCGCCGCCATCGTCGATCAATACATCCGCCAGCGTGCGGTGATGGCGTACACGGTCCCCTTCGGCCGCGGCACGCTCAGCCTGACCTACGAGGTCGAGTCGGCGTACCGGGTGACGCAGTTGGTTCTGCCCGGCAGCAACCTGAACGTCACCGCCTGATCGCTGGCAGTTTCCTCAAAACCCGCGCAAGACCGGCCCGGAACAGGGCCCGGCATCTACGTCCGATCGGTCCCCCTTTGGGCCTATCTTCCGGTAGACTGGAAGACCACAGGCCAAAAGGAGGGACCGACCCATGGGCGTTGTACCCACCCAAGACATCCGCAACATCCTCATCGCGGGACACGCGGGCACCGGCAAGACGACGCTCCTGGAGCGGTTGCTGTTCCAGACCAAGGCCATCGGGAAGATGGGTTCGGTCCAGACCGGCGACACCGTGGGCGACTACGAGCCGGAGGCCAAGCACCACAAGCACAGCCTGACAAGCGTGCTGGCCCACTTCAACCACAACGGCAAGACGATCAACGTGATCGACACCCCCGGCGCGCCCGACTTCATCGGCCACGCCGTCAGTTCGTTCCCGCCGTGCGAGACGGCGCTGGTGCTGGTGGACGCCTCGCGCGGCATCGAGGTGACGTCGCGGCGCATCATGCGCCTGGCCGACGACCTGAAGCTCCCGCGCATGGTGGTGGTCAACAAGATCGACGCCGACGGGGTCGACCTGGGGATGCTCCTGGAGCAGATCCGCGAGACCTTCGGCTCCGAGTGCCTGGCGATCAACCTGCCGATCAAGAACAACACCGATGTCATCGACGTCTTCGATCACGACCACGCCGACGGCGACAAACCCGACTTCATGAGCGTCGAGGAGGCGCACCGGGCGATCGTCGAGCAGGTGGTGGAGGTGGATGAAGAGCTGACCAGCGAGTACTTCGAGAAGGGCGATCACCTCGACCAAGGCAAGATGCGCAAGGCCTTCGACGCCGCCATGCGTGCGGGCCACCTGGTCCCCGTCTGCTTCGTCTCGGCCCGCACCGGCGCGGGTATCGACGACCTGCTCCACATTATCGAGGACATGTGCCCGACCCCCGAGCGCGAGACCAGCCCGGCGCTGCAGAACATCGGCGTGGACGGCACGCTGCACATCTACGACCCCCAGGTGACCCCCGAGCACCCCGCCGTCGCCCACGTCTTCAAGATCATCAACGACCCGTTCATGGGCAAGCTCGCCTGCTTCCGCGTCGTTGACGGCGTGATCAAGCCCAAGACGGAGCTGCTCCACAACGACGACAAGAAGCCCGTGCGCCTCGGCCACATCTTCAAGGTCCGCGGCAAAGACCACGCGGAAGTCCAGGAACTCGGCCCCGGCGACATCGGCTGCGTCGCCAAGGTCGAAGAGTTGAGGTTCAACTCCGTCCTGCACGCCGACCCCGCCCTGCACCTAGTCCAGCCGCGCCTGCCCTTGCCCCAGCCGCTCTACGGCGTCGCCGTCGAGCTGAAGAACCACGCGGACGAGGCGAAGTTCACCGGGGCGATCCACAAGATGATGGAAGAAGACCCGTGCTTCGGCATGGAACGCGTGGCCGCCACCGGGCAGACCGTCCTCCGCGGCCTGGGCGAGCTGCACATGCGGGTGATGCTCGAACGGCTCAAGAACCGCTACCACGTCGAGGTGAGCACGCAACCGACCAAGGTCGCGTACAAGGAGACGATCACCGCCCGCGCCGACGGGCACCACCGCCACAAGAAACAGACCGGCGGCGCCGGCCAGTTCGGAGAGGTCTACCTGCGGGTGATCCCGCTCCCGGCCGACCACCCCGAGGGTTTCGAGTTCGAGAACATGACCGTCGGCGGATCGATCCCTCGTCAGTTCATGCCCGCGATTGAGAAGGGTTGCCGCCAGATCCTCCCCGTCGGCGCCATCGCGGGCTACCCGCTGCGGGGCGTGCGCGTCGAGGTCTATGACGGCAAGTACCACGACGTGGACAGCAAGGAAGTGGCGTTCGTCGCCGCGGGCAAGAAAGCGTTCCTCGACGCGCTGCTCAAGGCCCGGCCGACGCTGCTTGAGCCGTACGTCGATGTCGAGATCACCGCCCCCGCGGCCAAGATGGGCGACATCACCGCGGACCTCTCGGGCAAGCGCGGGCGGGTGCAGAGTTCCGACGTGCTCGGCACCGATATGTGCGTGATCCGCGCCACCGCTCCGCTGAGCGAGCTGATGAACTACTCCAACGAACTCAAGAGCATGACGGCAGGTCAGGGCTCGTACTCGATGGAGTACAGCCACGACGAGCGGACCCCTGCCGCCGTGCAGCAGCAGGTCATGGCGGCGTACAAGCCCAAGGCCGAAGAGGAGTAATCCCGTCGGGCGTTTGCCCAACACGGTCGCGTCCGCTTCAATTACGCTCCCAGGCACCCACTCCGGCAGGACCATCATGACCACCACCGCCACGCTCCCCGCCAAGTCCAGCCCGCTCCGCTTGGCCGCCATCGTCGTGATCGGCGGCGGCCTTGTCTTCCTCGCCTACCAGCTCGCGACCTCGGGCGACCGCGCCTCCGCGTCGCCCGCCCGCGCCACCAAATCCGGCGGCAACACCGCGGCACTGCTCGCGGCGGCCTCGAACGCCGACGTCGAGGGGATGACGCGCCAGATCAGCGCCGGCGTGGATGTGAACACGGGCCAACTCGATATCCCCGCCGAGACGGGCATGACCGCGTTGATGTACGCCGCCCGCTCAGGTAACACCCAGGCAATCAAGGCGCTGCTGGAGGCCAAGGCCCGGGTGAACCAGGCCGCCACCGACCAGCAGACGGCCCTCATGTTCGCCGCCCGCGCCGAGGACCCCGAGGCCGTGAAGGCCCTGCTCGAATCCGGGGCCAACTACGACGCGCGTTCAAGCCAGGGGATGACCGCGCTGATGTTCGCGGTCGCCCGCGGCAAGGGCGAGACCGTCCGCATGCTCCTGGCCACCGGCGCCCGCGTGGACGATCGCAACAAGTGGGGGCAGACGGCCCTGATGCTCGCCGCCCGCCAGAGCGAGCTTGAGAAACTGCAACTGCTCCTCAACGCCGGCGCGGCCATCAACGCGCAGGACGGGGACGGGGCCACGCCGTTGGCGATCGCCGCGGCCAGCGCCGACGCGATGATCGTCAAGCTCCTGATCGACCGCGGTGCCAAGGTGGACTTGGCCGACAACGAGGGCGTGACGCCGCTGATGAAGTCGGCCGAGCGCGGCGACCCGGTGATCGTCAAGCTGCTGGTAGAGGCGGGGGCATCCAAGACACTCACCGACCAGCGCAAGTGGACGGCGAGCAAGTGGGCCGCCAACCGCGGCGACGATTTCGGCAACGCGATCGTCAAGCAGCTCGGCGAGGGCAACTGATCACCAGTGAAAACGAAAACGCCCGGCCGATTGGGTCGGCCGGGCGCGTACGTGGCCGAAGCTGTCCCCGCGTCGGGCCGTGGTGGGGCGGCCCCGACAATCGCCGATGACCGCGTCCGTGCGGCCGGCGACCGTCGCGCAGGGGCAAGAGTCCGTTCGTGAACTCCAGCCGCTGTCCTTGCGAAACCCCACATGGCCGTTCCCGGGCAGGTGGGGAGGGATCACTCCCAGTCGTGTCGGCGGCCCGCGTCCGTGCGAGCCGCGTCTGAACTGCGGGCCGTCCTTGGCCCGTTCGATCATCCCTTGACGTTCCGGGCGATGAGCCCCGGCAAGGCCTTGAACCGATCCATTTCTCCGGCCATCCATTGCGCCTTCGAGCGGACTTCCAGTCTGTTGCGAGCCCCGACGATCACGACGTCCGTGCCGAGACCGGTGAGCTCCATGTGCCGCCTGGGAACCATGATCCGACCTGTTCCGTCCATCTCGAGCCGTTCCGCGAAACCGAAGAGTGCCGATTCGAGGCTCGCGGCATCCTCGCCCGGCGTCAGTGTGTTGTCCCCGACCTTGGCCAGTTCCTCGAACGTGGCTTCGGTATACAGACGGAGGTGCCCATCGGGCCAAGGGACGCAGTACCACGCGCTGCCGTCGCGTGCGGTGCTCCACTGGTGGCGGTACTTGGCCGGCAGGACCAAGCGCCCCTTCGCATCGATCGAATGCTCGGAATGGCCTGTGAAAAGCACGTTCCGGGCTCCTGACCGAGGTGCGTGACATTATGCCCCACTTCATGACACAATGCAACAGAATCTCCTATCGGATGGAATTGTGGACAATCCGAGCGAGCTTTTTCCACAGCTTTTGATATCGCCCGGTGAATGCATGGTTTGCGTTGTGGACAACCGGTTCAGACGACGTGAATCACGGTCAAATGTGACAGACGCCTTGGTTTCCGTTCGGTGACTTTCTTTCGCGTCGGGTGCGGATCGCCGCACTTCTACGATCGTCCCGATGACCGCCACGCCGACTGTTCCGTGGGCCGCCAACCGCTTCGGGTGGGACTACCGCGCCAAGGCCGCGGAACTGGGCCCGCCGGTGGTGCCGATCATCGACAGCCACACGCACATCCACGGGTCGCAGGCGACCAAGGTCTACGACGAGGCCCGCAAGCTCTTCGGCGTGCGGCTGACGTACACGATGACTCAGCTCCCGCTGGCTGCGCCCGTGCGTGACATGCTCGGCGACTCGATCCGATTCATCGCGATTCCGACGTGGAGCGACCCCGACCGCAACGGCGCTCACCGGCGCGGTTATCTCAAGACGATCGAGGCGTTCCACCGTGATTTCGGGGCACGGATGATGAAGGTGTGGGCATCGCCGCGGCTGCGAGACTTCGTGCCTGACGGCGCGACGGACCTGGCGGATATTGATAGTCCGATGCGCCGCGAGCACTGCCGGCTGGCGCAAAGTCTGGGCATGATGTTCATGGTGCACGTGGCCGACCCCGATACGTGGTTCGCGACCAAGTACCGCGACGGGGGGCGCTACGGCACCAAGGCGCACCAGTACGTCGGGCTGGAGCGGATGCTCAACGAGTTCCCATCGCCGTGGGTGGCGGCGCACATGGGCGGCTGGCCCGAAGACCTGGATTTTCTGGACGGATTACTCACCCGCCACCGCAACCTGCACCTCGATACCAGCGCCACCAAGTGGGTGGTGCGGGAGATCAGCCGGCACGAGCCGGCGAGGAGCGCGGCGTTCTTCGAGCGGTGGCGCGGGCGGATTCTCTTCGGCACGGATCTGGTGACTGTGGACGACCAACTCTCGGCAACCAAGACCGCCGGGAGCGCGATGGGGGACCTGGCAAGCACGCCGGCACAGGCGTTCGACCTGTACTGCTCGCGCCATTGGGCGCTGCGGGCGCTGTTCGAGAGTACGTACTCGGGCGAATCGCCGATCGCCGACCCGGACTTGAAGATGGTGGGCCCTGCGAAGTACAACGACCTGAGCGCTCCGACGCTGCGGGGGCTGGGCCTGCCGCCGGACCTGCTGCGGGTCATCTATTCCGATGCTTCCGAAAGCCTGCTCGGCCGCTGGTGGGCGGAGCACCCCTGAAGCGACGACTTACTTGGGTTGATCGGGACCGGCCGCGGGCGTGAGGCGGAAGGTCAGTTCCTGCACGCGTCCGGCGAGGGAGCGTGCGGCCCGTTCGTTGAGCCCCGCTGTCACCGTGCCGGTGAGCTGCACGGTGCCGAGGCGGTCGGCAAAGCCGGGCATGGACTCGACCAGGCGCATCGAGACGTTCTTGATGTCGGCGGTCAGTGTCGGCTCGCCGAAGTTGCTGGAGTCCACAAAGCCCCCGCCTCCGTAGACGCCGATGATCCCGTCGGCGACGACCATGTGGCGGACCGTAGCGGTGCAGGCCTGCGGCGACTGCGGCGTCTTGCCGCCCTCGGGGATCATAAAAATGTGCAATTGCACAAGCTGACCGGTGAGCCCGGCGAGGTTGTCGTTGGGATCGGCCAGGCGGCCCACGGGCAGGTCGGTCATGTAGACGTCAACGGTCTGCTCGTCCACGTTGCGGTAGATGGCGGTGGGGAGGACGGGCTCGAGGATGCTGCCGCTGGAGTCCGACCGGGCTTCCAGGGTTCCCCCTGGAGAATCCCACCAGTTGCACCCTGCCGTGAGGAGCGAGAACGCGGCCAGGACCGCGAAACCGAACAGGCGTGTGTGGGAGGCGCTGGGCATACCCACAGGTTACCGGTTCTCCACGCGAACTTCCCGTCTGCGCGGAACAGGGCAACTTTTTGGTACGCATCAGAATGGGTGGCGAAGATGCCACCGGCGCGGTTCGGCCGATTACAATGGCTTGAACGGAGTGTGCAGGATGTCCACACCAAGCGGCAATGGAATGATCGCGATGTCGGTGCTGGCGATGGCTCTGGGCGCGGGGGCGCTCGCGGCACTGGGCCCGCTGGATGATCCCAGTTCCGGGCCGGCCGGTGGAACGACCAACGTGCGTCCGGCGATGTCGTCGCCGGGTGAGTTGCCGCCGCGGATCGGACGTGCGCCCGCGTTCCGCGGCACCAAGCCGATCGAGTCGAGCCCGCTGCAGTCGCGCCCGACGAATGTGCCGGGTGTTCGCGAGGTTTTCG
The DNA here is from genome assembly GCA_050730675.1 of Phycisphaerales bacterium. Taxonomy (GTDB): domain Bacteria; phylum Planctomycetota; class Phycisphaerae; order Phycisphaerales; family UBA1924; genus JBOHNM01. Next base: position 7,551 of record JBOHNM010000026.1, read on the forward strand.
TTCCGGGCGCGCAGCGGTGGATCCTCGCCCCCGGCGTGCCGGGCGAGACGGCGCCCAAGCCGGTGAGCTCGGATTGCCTGCGGTGTCACACCGGTGACGTGAGGCCGCATGAGCCTGGCAGCAGCCAGGTGGTGCGGCGTGAATCGCTGCGTGACCTGGTTACACCCAACAGCCGGACTCCCGGCTACTACCGCTCGGGTGGGCAGTCGTTCCTTGACCGCGCCCACGGTGTCTATGTCCCCGGCGCCGACCGGCGGGCCCCCGGCTTCCACTATTTCCCGGACACCAATTCTGTGGTTGCCCGCCCGCTCAGCCTGCAGGACTACATCCGTTACAGCGGTTTGGGCCCGTACTGGTCCGATCGGGTCAACAACGGCGCGGATCGCAACCCGCCGGTGCTTCACCTCAACAACGACGGCAGCGTGTCGGTCACCTTCGCGCCGACCAACTGGTTTGCGCCGGGCGGCAACGGGTTCTGGGACCAGTGGCCGGCCGAGGTGCTCTGGGACCCGCAGTATCCGCCCGGCAATTCAGGGATGACGATCTATCCGATCGGCGCAACGCCGACGCCGGCCGCGCCGCCTTCGCTGCTGGACCAGGCCGATGACAAGTTCGCGGCGCGTGACTACGCGGCCGCGGCCGAGTTGTATCGGCAGCACCTCGCGGTTGCGCCGTCGGACGCGTGGGCGATGCGGGCGATGGGGATCTCGCTCTTCCTCGCCAAGCGGATGGAAGAGGGGACCGCGGCGACGGCCCGGGCCTACGCCACCAACCCCGATCTGGCGGACGAGGTGATCCCGGCCGCGGCGTTCCCCCGTGGTGCGTCTCAGGTGCGCGACGCGATCGGCGTGGCGACGATCAATGCCGAGCGTGTGCGGACCGACGATGCCTGGCTGATGGTGGCCGTGCTGCTGCAGTCGTCCGGCCAGCCCAAGGGCGCCTTGAAGATGGTGGACCGGGCCGTGGCGGCGGGGTTGGACCCCATCGTGGCGGACAAGTTCCGGGCCGTTCTCAAGCCTTGATGGCGGGGCGTTTGGTCCATCGCATTGACCGGCGCTCATTGGCCGCTATGCTTCCCTCCCAAATCTGACCCGCCGGGCAGGGTTGCCCGGCACCGTTACGACCACGATACCGACTTGCCCCTGGCCGGGCGAGTTCGGGAATCCGGATTTCCGGGTTCCCCGGCGGAGTGGAAGGTGGAGGACCAATGGCCAAGAAAGAAATCAAGACATCATTCAAGATCATGGCCCCGGGAGGGTCGGCAACGCCGGCGCCACCGCTGGGTCCTGTGCTGGGCGCCAACGGCGTGAACCCCGGCCAGTTCATCCAGCAGTTCAACGCCAAGACGGCGGCCCTCAAGGGCAAGATCGTCGGGTGCGTGATCACGGTCTTCACCGACAAGTCGTTCACCTTCGAGGTCAAGTCGTCGCCGGCTTCGGTCCTCATCAAGGAGAAGGCCAAGGTCGAGAAGGGCTCGGGCGAGCCGAACAAGAACAAGGTCGGCAAGATCAAGCGTGCCGATTGCGAGGCCATCGCGAAGGAGAAGATGGTCGACCTGAACACGGGCGACCTCGCGGCGGCGGTCCGGATCATCGAAGGCCAGGCCCGTTCGATGGGCGTGACGGTGGAGGGCTAAGGCACATGGCACACATTTCCAAGCGAATGAAGGCGAACGCCGAACTCATGCCGAAGGCTCCCATGGAGCCCGTGGCGGCGGTGGCGTCGCTGAAGAAGTACAAGGCGCCGAAGTTTGATCAGACGATCAATGTCGCGCTGTTCCTGAACATCGATCCGACGCATGCCGAGCAGGGCATCCGCGGCTCGGTCAGCCTTCCCAAGGGCATCGGCGCCTCCAAGAAGGTCGTCGCGTTCTGCCAGAGCGACAGGGTCGCCGAATGCAAGGCGGCCGGCGCTGTCGAGGCCGGCGGCGAGGAGCTGGTCGCCAAGATCGAGGGCGGCTGGATGGACTTCGACGTCGCCGTCGCGACCCCGGACATGATGCGTGTGGTCTCGCGGCTGGGCAAGGTGCTGGGCCCCAAGGGCCTGATGCCGTCCCCCAAGACCGGCGCCGTCACGCCCAAGATCGTCGAGGCAGTCAAGGAATTCTCGGCCGGCAAGGTCGAGTACCGCAACGACAAGGGCGGCAACATCCACGCGGTGCTGGGCAAGATGTCCTTCAAGGACGCGGACCTGGCGGCGAACCTCGACGCCTTCGTCGCGCACATCGCCAAGCAGCGTCCGAGCACCACCAAGGGCCAGTTCATCAAAAAGGTCAGCATCAGCGGCGCCATGACGCCGTCGGTGCAGATCAAGTACGTCGAGGCGGTTGAGACCAAGGACTAATCCATGTCAAAGACCATCAAGTCGATGATCACGCGGGACTACACCGCCAAGACCACCGGCGTCGCCGACGCCATGGTGATCAGCCTGCGCGGCGTGAAGGCGATTGAGACGACCAAGCTCCGTCGCAAGCTCGCCACCAACAAGATCAAGATCACCGTGATGCGCAACTCGCTGGCCCGCAAGTCCTTCAAGGGCACGGGTCTCGAGGGGCTCGCTACGCTGCTGGAGGGCCCCAGCGCCCTGTGCTACGGGCACACCTCGGTCGTCGAGGCCGCCCGTGAGCTGGTCGCGCTGGTCAAGGACCTCCCGGGGATCGAGCTCAAGGGCGCGATCCTCGACGGCACGCTCTTCAAGGGCAAGGCCGGCGTTGAGGAACTGAGCAAGTACCCGACCCGTGGCGAGGCCATCGGCAAAGCCGTGGCATTGCTGGTCGGTCCCGGACGCAACCTCGGCGCCCAGATCAAGGGCCCCGGCTCCAACATCGCCGGCATCCTCAAGGCGATCGAGGCGAAGTTGGAAAAGGGCGAGAAGATCGAAAAGACGGCCTGAACGGCCTTTGGGTTCTGAAACATCGGCCCCGACTGGCCCTTGGGGAGCACATCCCCGGGTTAAAGAACCGGAAGTGTTCCGGTCCCTATCGGAGGCGTGTCTGGCGGGTGGATGAATCCTCCCACCACGTTTGAGAAAGGTGATTCACATGTCCGCAATCGAAACACTCGGTGACCAGCTGGCCGGCCTCTCCCTCAAGGATGCCGTCGAGCTTGGCAAGTACCTCAAGGACAAGTACGGCATCGAGGCCGCCGCCGGCGGTGGCGTCATGATGGCCGGCCCGGCCGCCGCGGCTGCCCCCGCTGAAGAGAAGACCACGTTCGACGTGGAGCTTGTCAGCGCCCCGGCCGACAAGAAGATCGCCGTCATCAAGGTCGTCCGCGAAGCGACCGGCCTGGGCCTCGCCGAGGCGAAGGCCGTCGTGGACGGCGCCCCCAAGAAGGTCAAGGAAGGCATCAGCAAGGACGACTCCGAGAAACTCAAGAAGAAGCTCGAAGAGGCCGGCGCCGTCGTCAAGCTGTCCTGAGTTGGACCGTCTGACCCTGCCGTTTCCCGGAATCTTGGTCCGGGCGGCGTGAAATGTGTACGAGCGGGGGCCCGTCCGATTGGGCGGGCCCCCGATCTTTTCCCGATTCCGCCCCGGCACTGGACTTGCAGTGGATCGTCGGGGTGGCTACACTTGCCGACTAGGCGGGCCCGGGTTCCATGATCAATCAACGTCGGTAACAGATTCAGCACGAGCGGCTGGCGACCCTCTTGGGCGCTGTCGCTGCCACCATCGCGAGGCAATATCGATGGCCGAGATCACTGTGCGCGATTTCTCCAAGCGCGGCGACGGAATTTCCGTCCCCGACCTCACCAAGATCCAGGCGGACGCCTACGAGCGGTTCTTGCAGACACGCAAGAACCCGCACGAGCGTGATCCCCACATCGGCCTGGAAGCGCTGATGCGTGAGGTCTTCCCCATCGAGTCGTACGACGGCACGATGCAGCTTGACTATTTGCACTACGCGCTCGAGGAGGCACGCTACACCCCCGACGAGTGTCGGGAATTGCGCCTCACCTACGGCGCGCCGTTCAAGGTCGGCGTCCGCTTCCGGCGCGAGGGCCAGCAGGAACTCCAGGAAGAGGAGATCTACCTCGGCGAGTTCCCGATCATGATGGGCGGCGGCGAGTTCATCGTGAACGGCGCCGAGCGCGTGATCGTCAGCCAGCTCCACCGCTCCCCGGGCGTGGACTTCTCGATCGTCTCGGCCGAAGGCGACCGCCCGCTGCACTCGGCACGCATCATCCCCGAGCGCGGCTCGTGGATCGAGCTCGAGGTGACCAAGAAGGACGTTCTGGCGATGCGGATCGACCAGAGCACCAAGCTCGCCGCCACGACCTTCCTCCGCTGCCTCGATGAGTCCGTCAGCACCACCGAAGCGCTGCTGGGCCTGTTCTATGAGATCAGCGACATCAAGGCTGAGCAGGTGAAGGCCGAGCAGTACGCCGCGGCGTCGATCATCGACACCGAGAGCGGCGAAGAACTCGTGGGCGTGGGCCGTCGCATCGGCGACGAGGCCGCGGCCAAGATCATCTCCTCGAAGCTCAAGAGCGTGAAGGTCATCCAGAATCCCAGCGACACGCTGATCCTCAACACCGTTGCTGAAGAGAAGCTTGAGCAGTTCGAGGCCGACAGCGATTACGAGCGTGCCCTGCTGAAGATCTACAGCAAGCTCCGCCCCGGCAACCCGCCGCAGGTGGAGAAGGCCAAGGCGCTGTTCGTCGAGAAGTTCTTCGACGACAACCGCTACCGCCTGGGCAAGGTCGGCCGCTTCCGCATCAACCGCAAGTTCGACCTCAACACGCCCGAGGACATGATGTTCATCCGGGCCGAGGACTTCCTGCGCGTAGTGCAGTACGTGCTCGACCTGCGCTCCAAGCGCATCGACCCCAAGACCGGCTTCCAGGCCGCGCAGGTGGACGACATCGACCACCTCGGCAACCGTCGCCTCCGCACGCTCGATGAGCTGGCGGTCGAGGAACTCCGCAAGGGCTTCCTCAAGCTGCGACGCACGGTCCAGGAGCGCATGAGCGTTAAGGACCCGGGCGAGGTCATGAAGATCTCCGACCTGGTGAACTCCAAGAGCATCTCCAGCGCCATCGACTTCTTCTTTGGCCGCTCGGAGCTGTCGCAGGTGGTTGACCAGACCAACCCGCTCAGCACGCTCGTGCACGAGCGTCGCCTGTCGGCCCTGGGCCCCGGCGGCCTCAACCGCAAGCGTGCCGGCTTCGAGGTGCGCGACGTCCACATCAGCCACTACGGGCGCATCTGCCCGATCGAGACGCCCGAAGGCACCAACATCGGCCTGATCGCCTCGCTGGGTCTGTACTCGTCGATCGATGAGTACGGCTTCTTGCGCACGCCCTACCGCGTGGTCAAGGACGCGAAGGTCACCGACAAGGTCGTTTTCCTGCGTGCCGACGAGGAGATGAAGGCGGTCCTCGCCCCCACCGACTCGCTGGTGGAGAAGAACAAGCTGCGCGACGGCCTGATCCAGGCCCGCGTCAACGGCGAACTGGCCGAAGTCGCCAGCGACCAGGTCAACTACCTCGACATCGCTCCCAAGCAGCTCGTCGGCGTTTCGGCCGCGCTCATCCCGTTCCTCGAGCACGACGACGCCAACCGCGCGCTGATGGGTTCCAACATGCAGCGACAGGCCGTCCCCCTGATCCGCGTCGAGCCGCCGCTGGTGGCGACGGGTCTCGAGAAGGACCTGGGCAAGAACTCGGGCATGGTGGTGAAAGCGAAGAATCCCGGAACGATCACGTTCTGCGACGCGACGCGCATCATCATCGACAACTCCGACGAGTACGTGCTCCGCAAGTTCGTGGGCCTCAACGAGCGCACGTGCCAGAACCAGCGCCCGATCGTGAAGATGGGCCAGAAGGTCAAGAAGGACCAGATCATCGCCGACGGCGCTTCGACCAAGCAGGGCGAGCTGTCGATCGGCAAGAACGTGCTGGTCGCCTTCAACACCTTCGACGGGTACAACTTCGAGGACGCCATCGTCATCAACGAGAAGCTCGTGAAGGACGACGTCTTCACCAGCATCCACATCGACGCATTCGAGGTCGAGGTTCGCGAGACCAAGCTGGGGCGCGAGGAGTTCACCCGCGACATCCCCAACGTCTCGGAGAAGATGCTCCGCAACCTTGACGAGCACGGTGTCATCCGCCTGGGCGCCCGCGTGGGCCCCGGCGACATCCTCGTCGGCAAGGTCAGCCCCAAGAGCAAGAGCGAGCTCACCCCGGAAGAAAAGCTCCTGCACGCCATCTTCGGTCGCGCCGGCGAGGACGTGAAGAACGACTCGCTGGAAGTGCCCGCTGGTTGCGAGGGCATCGTCATCGGGGCCAAGCGGTTCAGCCGCCGGCTCCACATGAACGAGGAGCAGAAGAAACAGCTCAAGACCCAGATCGACACCTACGCCGCCGAGATGGACGCCCAGCAGGTCTCCATCTTCAAGCAGATGGTCAATGCGATCAACGACATCCTCGGCACGCCGATGGTCGACCCGAGCACCCGCCAGAAGGTCGGCGCCTCGGACATCAACGAGGTCTTGATCGAGCAGATCAGCGGCTTCTCCGACAAGTGGATGAAGGGCTCCAAGGAAGCCAAGGAGAAGGCCGACGTCGTCTACAAGCAGTTCTGGCCGCGTATCGATGCGATCAAGCGCGAGAAGGAACGCAAGATCGGCCACATGCGCCGCGGCGATGAACTCCCCTCTGGCGTTCTCGAGATGGTCAAGGTCTACCTCGCCACCAAGCGTCAGCTCTCGGTGGGTGACAAGATGGCCGGCCGCCACGGCAACAAGGGTGTCATCGCCCGTATCGTGCCCGAGCAGGACATGCCGTTCATGGAGGACGGCCTCCCCGTTGACGTGCTGCTCAACCCGCTGGGCGTGCCCAGCCGCATGAACGTCGGTCAGATCCTCGAAACCCACCTGGGCTGGGCGCTCAACATCCTGGGCCTCCAGGGTGTCACGCCCGTCTTCGACGGCGCCACCGAGGATCAGGTTCACGCCGCCGTGGAAGAGTCCAACCGCTTCGTCCAGGAGAAGGCCAAGCGCTACGAGTCCGAGGGCAAGTGGCCCGGCGCTCGCGAGTTGATGGTCAACATGCCCCGCGGCGGCAAGGTTCAGCTCTTTGACGGCCGCACCGGCGAGCCGTTCCGCCAGAAGACCACCGTCGGCGTCATGTACCTCTTGAAGCTCCACCATCTGGTGGACGACAAGATCCACGCCCGCGCCACCGGCCCGTACTCCCTTATCACCCAGCAGCCCCTCGGCGGCAAGGCCCGCACCGGCGGCCAGCGCTTCGGCGAGATGGAAGTCTGGGCGCTCGAGGCTTACGGCGCTTCGTACATCCTCCAGGAGCTCCTCACCGTCAAGTCCGACGACGTCGAGGGACGCACCAAGATCTACGAGAGCATGGTCAAGGGCACCAACACCCTCGAGGCCGGCATGCCCGTCGCATTCGACGTGCTCTGCTCGGAACTCAAGGGCCTGGGCATGAACATCACCCTCGAGAAGAAGCGGCAGGAGGCCGGCAGCCTGCTCTAGTCCGGTCGTCTTCTTCGTCGCAAATTCCCGTTCGGTCTGATCCGATCCGCACGCACACCGCCCGCCTGACGAGGCCGCGGACAGCAGAACCAGGAGTCACGGCACATGTCCGAGACTGTTTACGATCGCGTGAACGACTTCTCCGCCGTCAAGATCACGCTGGCGTCGCCCAACGACATCCGCTCGTGGTCCTACGGCGAGGTCAAGAAGCCCGAGACCATCAACTACCGCACGTACCGTCCGGAGAAGGACGGTCTGTTCTGCGAGCGCATCTTCGGCCCCGAGCGCGACTACGAGTGCGCCTGCGGCAAGTACCGCGGGACCAAGTACAAGGGCATCATCTGCGAGCGTTGCGGCGTCAAGGTGACGCACAGCCGCGTGCGCCGCAAGCGCATGGGCCACATCAACCTCGCGGCCCCCACGGTTCACATCTGGTTCTTCAAGGCCGTTCCCAGTCGCCTGGGCAACCTCCTGGCCGTCAAGACCAGCGACCTCGAGAAGGTGGTCTACTTCCAGGACTACGTCGTCACCGACCCCGGTGATACCGAGCTGCAGTTCAAGCAGATGCTCACCGAGGACGAGTACCGCGCCGCCGTCGAGAAGTACGGCTCGGCGTTCAAGGCCATGATGGGCGGCGACGCCGTCCGCGAACTCCTCGAGCGCACCGACTTGGCCAAGCTCGCCGAACAGCTCCGCCAGGACCTCAAGGAAACCAAGAGCAAGCAGAAGATCAAGGACCTGGCCAAGCGCCTCAAGATCGTCGAGCAGATCCGCGGCTCCGAGAACGACCCCACCTGGCTCATCCAGGACGTCATCCCCGTCATCCCCCCGGACCTGCGCCCGCTGGTCCTGTTGGAGAGCGGCAACTTCGCAACCAGCGACCTGAACGACCTCTACCGCCGCATCATCAACCGCAACAACCGCCTCAAGAAGCTGATGGACCTCAACGCCCCCGAGGTCATCATCCGCAACGAGAAGCGCATGCTGCAGCAGGCGGTCGATGCGCTGTACGACAACAACCGTTGCCGCCGTCCTGTCCTGGGCTCCAGCAACCGCCCGCTCAAGTCGATCACCGACATGATCAAGGGCAAGCAGGGCCGCTTCCGTGAGAACCTGCTCGGCAAGCGCGTGGATTACTCCGCGCGTTCGGTCATCGTCGTCGGTCCCGAACTCAAGCTCCACCAGTGCGGCCTGCCAAAGAAGATCGCGCTGGAGCTTTACCAGCCGTTCATCATCCGCAAGCTCAAGGAACACGGCCTGGCCGACACGATCAAGTCCGCCAAGCGCATGCTCGAGCGGCGTGACCCGGAAGTCTGGGACATCCTCGAAGAGGTCATTTACCAGCACCCGGTCCTGCTCAACCGCGCCCCGACGCTGCACCGAATGGGCATCCAGGCCTTCGAGCCCGTGCTCGTCGAGGGCAACGCCATCCGCCTGCACCCGCTGGTCTGCGGCGGCTTCAACGCCGACTTCGACGGCGACCAGATGGCCGTCCACCTGCCGCTGAGCGTCGAGGCCCAGGCCGAGGCCCACACGCTGATGATGTCCACGCACAACATCTTCTCGCCCGCGTCGGGCAAGCCGATCATCTCGCCCAGCCAGGACATCGTCATGGGCGTGTACTACATCACGTTCATGGCCGTGGACGAGCTCCCGACCGAGAAGCTCAAGGCGTTCAAGGACGCCCGCGAGGCGCTCCTCGCGCTCGAGCACCGGAAGATCGCCATCCACGAGCGCATCGTCGTCCGCCTCGAGAACTTCTCGATGCTCGTCGACGACCAGGCCGGCCTGCCCAAGAAGATGGCCGACAACCGGCGCATCATCACCACCGCCGGCCGCGTGCTCTTCAGCGAGATCCTCGCCAAGGGCATGCCCTTCTACAACTGCCCGCTGGGCAAGAAGGGCGCCGCACGCGTCATCGACGATTGCTACGCCTTCGCCGGCCGCGGCAACACCATCGACCTGCTCGACCGTCTCAAGGAGATCGGTTTCAAGCAGTCCACCCTCGCCGGCCTCTCGTTCGGCATCACCGACCTGCGCATCCCCAAGGAGAAGCAGCCGCTCGTTGAGGAAGCCGAGAAGAAGGTCGAGCGCGTCGAGAAGAACTTCGGCCGCGGCATCATCACCGCCCGCGAACGCTACAACCAGCTCCTGGACATCTGGGCCCACTGCCGCGAGCAGATCACCAAGTCGCTGGTGGCCACCCTCAAGGCCGACCGGCGCTTCGAGGACGGTTCGGAGGCCGCGCTCGACGACAAGAAGGCCAAGGCCTACCTCAACCCTGTGTACCTGATGTCCGACTCGGGCGCGCGCGGCAACGTCAGCCAGCTCCAGCAGCTCGCCGGCATGCGTGGTCTGATGGCCAAGCCTTCGGGCGAGATCATCGAGACCCCCATCCGCGCCAACTTCCGCGAGGGCCTGCACATCCTGGAGTACTTCTCCTCGACGCACGGCGCCCGCAAGGGTCTGGCCGACACCGCCCTCAAGACCGCCGACTCGGGCTACCTCACCCGCAAGCTGTGCGACGTCGCGCAGTCGGTCATCATCACCGAGCAGGACTGCGGCTCCAAGCGCGGCATCATCAAGCGTGCCACGTACAAGGGCGAGCAGATCGACGTTCCGCTGCGTGACCAGGTCATCGGTCGCGTCAGCCGCAACAACATCGTCGATCCGCGCACCGACAAGCTGATCGTCTCCGAGAACCAGATGATCACCCTCGAGATCGCCAAGCAGATCGAGGCGATGGGCATCGATTCGGTCGTGGTCCGCTCTCCGCTGACCAGCGAGAGCCGCACGGGCTGCTCCGCGCTCGACTACGGCATGGATATGTCCACCGGCAAGGCCGTCGAGGCCGGCATGGCCGTGGGCATCATCGCCGCCCAGTCGATCGGCGAGCCCGGCACGCAGCTCACGATGCGTACGTTCCACACCGGCGGCATCGGCACCATGTCGATCCTCGAGAGCGAGATCAAGGCCGGCCAGGCCGGCACCGTCCAGCTCCGCGACTGCAAGGAGGTCCCGGCGAAGGACGAAGAAGGCCACGACGTCATGGTTGTGCTCAAGCGCAACGCCGAGGTGGCGATCATCGACGCCAAGGGCCGCGAGCTCGAGAAGCACAAGATCCCGTACGGTTCGTACATCCTCGTCAAGCCCAACGCCGAGGTGAAGCGCGGCGACCGCGTGGTCCGCTGGGACCCGCACCGCACGCCCATCCTCGCCGAGAAGGACGGCGTCATCCGCTACGTCGATATCGAGATCGGCGAGACCGTGCGCGAGGAGGACCAGAAGGGCTCCAAGAGCAAGGCGCTCGTGGTCATCGAGCACAAGGGCGAGAAGCACCCGCAGATCGTCATCGACGACGGCGCGGGCAACATCCTCGACTTCCACTTCCTCCCCGCCAAGGCGCGTATCGAAGTCGCCGACGGCGAGAAAATCAGCGCCGGCCACATGCTCGCCCGCCAGCCGCGCCAGTCGGCCGGCTCGCAGGACATTGTCGGTGGTCTGCCCCGCGTGACGGAGATCTTCGAGGCCCGCAAGCCCAAGGACCCGGCCGTGATGGCCGAGATCACCGGGCGCATCGAGCTTCACTCCGACAAGCGCAAGGGCAAGATGACTATCCGCATCATCTCCGACTCGGGCATCGAGAAGGACCACCACGTCCCGCAGGACAAGCACCTGCTGGTCCACACCGGCGACTTCGTGCAGGCCGGCGACCCGCTCATCGAGGGCCCGCTCGTCCCGCACGACATCCTGCGCATCAAGGGCGAAGAGGCCCTCTACACCTACATGCTCGACGAGGTTCAGAGTGTCTACCGCGCCCAGGGCGTCGTGATCAACGACAAGCACATCGAGGTCATCCTCGCGCAGATGCTCCGCAAGATCCGCGTCGAGAACCCCGGCGACACCGACCTCCTCCCCTACGACGTCGTCGATAAGTTCGAGTTCAAGCGCAAGAACTCCGAGATCGGCGAGATGGTCCGCATCACCGATCCGGGTGGGACCGATCTCACCCTCGACTCGCTCGTTAACAAGAGCGAGTTGAAGGAGGCCAACGCCAAGGCCGAGAGCAACGGGCGCGAGCCGGCCAAGTTCAAGCGCGGCCGCCCCGCCACGGGGCGCACGCTCCTGCTCGGCATCACCAAGGCGTCGCTCCAGTCCGAATCGTTCCTCTCGGGCGCCTCGTTCCAGGAGACCACCAAGGTGCTCACCGAGGCGTCGCTCAAGGGCGCGATGGACACGCTGGTCGGCCTCAAGGAGAACGTCTTGCTGGGCCACCTCATCCCCGCCGGCACGGGCTTCAAGCCCTACCAGAACCTCAAGGCCGTCGCCGTCGGCGAGCCCGCGGGCGACGAGGACGAGGAAGAGATCATGCTCGAGGCCGCCGAGGCCGCCGAGAAGCTCGGCGCGACCGTCACCGAGCCCCTGGGCATGCCGCAGGTGCAGATCCCCGGCATGACCATCGGCGAGAACGCTCAGCAGTAAGCCGGGAGTTTGGGTTGACACAATAATGAGTACATAAGGCCCGGGTCAGTCCCGGGCCTTCTTATTTGGCCGGAGGCGTCTGACGCCCCTCGGCGCACAGCCGCGCCGCCTCCTGCGGGCTCAGGATCGGCAGCACCGTCTCGCCGGTCTTGAGCATCCGCCGCACATACGGCTCGCAGAGCGTGCATCCCGTGGAGCAGCGCGTGCGGGCCCGCAGCGCATCGAACGAGAGCCCATCCCGCAGGGCAATAGCCTTCAACTCCGCCAGCGTGATGTCGTGGCAAATGCACCGATCGACCATGTCTGCCTCGATTCAGCCCGGCTCAGTCCAGATCGTACAGCGAGTTGTCGTCCCGCTCTCCCGGCCAGCCCGTGCGCGGGTCGGTCGGCGGCATGGGGTAGGTGCCGCTGCTCCACGTGAACGCCCGCGCCAGCGGCGAAACGTGCGTGTCCAGCCAAGCGATGTTGGCGCTCAGCCGCGCGTGCCGGAAGTGGATCGACGGGTCGGCGCGCAGTGAGAGCGGGGGGGGGCCGTCGGGCCAGAAGCGCGGCTCGACAAACGAATACTCGATAATCCCACCCTCGGTCGGCCCACCGGCGGAGATCGCGCTATCGGCGAACTCGATCGTCCCCGCCGGGTCGCGGAAGCTGCTGCGCAGGTTGCCCGAGCGGTCGGTCACGATCGCCCCGGCGCGCGGCCGCAGCACGCCGACGTACGCCCCGTTGTACCCGTACCCGCCGCAGGAGCGCTCGAATCCGGCGCCGCGCGCCGCGAGGCGGTCGAGGACCGAGCGGAACTCCGGACATTCACGGACGCCGCCCGTCGCGCCGCCAAGTTGGTCGGTCAGGGCGCCACCCTCAAGCGAGAACGCCCCCGTCGCGCCCGCCCGTGCTCCGTGCCAGCGCTTGCGGTTGGCCGAAAAATCCGCCGCGGCCGGGGCGAGGTAGTCCTTGTTCTCGCCGGCGTACAGCTCGTTGGCGGTGGCGATCTGTCGCAGGTTGCTCGCGCACACCTGTGCCCGCGCCGCCGCACGTGCGCCGGCTAGGCTCGGTAGCAGGATCGACGTGAGCAGACCGATCACCGCGATCACGACGAGCAACTCCACCATGGTCAGGCCGCGACGGCTCATGAGAGGTCAATTCCCCGAAAAGAATCCGCTGAGAAACGCCACCAGATCGTCCACTGTCAGCACGCCGTCCGGCTCGCTTCCGCCGCCGAGCGCCGCGCAGTCGGCGAGGTTGCTGCCGCTGAAGAACAGGCTCAGGTATACGACGATGTCGTCCACCGTCAGCACGCCGTCGGGACCGAGCGTCCCGCCTTGCGCGGCGACATCCGCCAGCATCCGCGGCAACACCTCCGCGACGCCGCTGATCTCCGACGACGCTTCGCCCAACGCCCCGCGAACCACGTTCACGGCCGTGGTGATCCGCACGAAATCGATCTGTGTGAGGCCGGCGGGCGAGCCGTCGTTGCGTACCGCCCACGAGATGTCGATCGCGTCGCCCCCGCCGCTGAATTTCGATATGCCGGTACGCATCGGATCGGTGGGGATCGTGAAGAAGTGCTCGGGCGCTGCCGCGGAGTTGTCGATCACGTCGTCGGCGTCAAGGTCGCCGGTCAGGAGCACCGGTCCGCAATCGGCGTAGCCCCATACGCCCGATTCGCCCGTGCCCGCAAGCGGGTTCTGCAGCACCGCGCCCGCGGTAAAGACGACGTCGTCGAGTCGGTATGTGGTCACCATCCACACGCTCGTGGCATCTTTGCCCGGCGGAAGCCATGCCGCCGGAAAGTCGCTGCCGTGCAGCGTCGCCGTGACGATCGCCGCTGCGGGCGCTGCCGGCAGGTGTGAGCCGCGGATGACGAACCACTCGTCGTCGGCGAGATCGTTGCCGTTGGCATCGCGCGAAACCTCGATCATCGCCGGCTCGGCCCAACGCCGGTCCGGGTCGCCCCCGACGAGGAAGGCGTTGCCGAAGACGATGAAATCACACCCGCGCGGGTTGGTGGCGGTGGGGGGGCGGTTGAGGATCGGGTGATCGAACCCGAGCGTGATCGAGCCGCCCCAGCCGCCGAGGGTGACGACTTTGCTGTTGTCCGCGGCCAGCATGCCGCCGCCGATCGGCGCGCTCAGCGCCCGCGCCGGGTCGTTGTACGCCGGGTTGTTGACGTTCTGCCCCGGCGCGGGTGAGTAGTCGATCACGCGCGTGGCGAAGGGGGAATCAGCAAGGCAGGGTTGTACACAGAGGACACAGAGAGCGCAGAGAAAAGCAAAGACATGAGTAATGGGGGAGCGGGAGTCTCGGACTTCGTCCGAGCAGTGCCGCCTTCCATGACGAGAAGTCCCAATCTGATTGTTTGTTCTGCTCATTGCATTTGCCCCAACTCAGCACTATCAGTTCTTATTGACTTATCTCTGTGTAGCTCTGTGTCCTCTGTGTACGGCTTGCTCTTACCGCTTCCGTCGCGATGCAAGCAGGCCGCCGAACGCGACTACCGCGCATGCGCCGGGAGTCGGCACGGCGTATCGGTACGCGATCCCGTTCGCCGTCACCAGCAGCTCGTTGGTCACGTTATTGAACGCCACCGAGTAGATCACCTGCTGCGTCCCAGCGGGGGAAAGCTGCAGCCGCTGGCCGGTGGCCAGGTCAACCACCGCCGCGTACCCCGTTTCGCTGGTTCCGCCGAACGAGTCGCCGCCGCCGACGAGCAGGTTGCCGGCGGCATCGAACGCCAGCGGCGAGGCGCTCAGCACGGGCCCGCCGACGATCGCCGCGCCGGTGAGGTAGCTTACCGCGCTCGGTGCGCTGTTGACCACCAGTAAATCGAACGAGCGGATATCGCCCGTCGCCAGCGAGCCGTTGGTGAAGCCGACGCCCGTCCACACGCGCCCGCCGCGGATCGCTACGCCTCCCGACGCGCCGCCGATCCCCGTGATGATCTGCGTCGCCACGGGCTGTCCGGTGGCATCGGTGAACGAAATCCGCTGCAAATACGGCACGAAATCCGAGCCTGCGCCGCTGATGTAGAACTGGTTCCCGTCCCATGCGCCGTCGAAGTTGCCGCTCAGTGTGGAGAGCGTCGCCGTCGGCCCGCCGGTGCTCAACCCCGCGATAGGCACGAAGTGCACCCGCGCTCCAGACCCAAAGTTGTTGTCACCGATGGCGATCGTCTGCCCTGTCGGGCTCACCCGCATGAACGAAGCGCCGAAACTCGCGACCGTTCCCGCCGGCACGCTTCCCAGGGGCGTATACGTCGAACCGTTCAGCGATTCCTGGTGCACAATGGAGTTGCCGACAATGCCCCAGACACGGCCGTCGGGGCCGAGATCCCACGCCGCGGCCCCCTGCGGCAGCGCATACTGCCCCACCAGCGTGTACGCGGGGATATCCGCGAGCGCGACCGACGACACTCCAACCGCGGCGCTCAGCGCCAACAAAGCAACAGCAACTTTCATGGTTCGACCTTCCTGCTTGGCGTTCCGATTCGCGCGGAACGGTTCCCGGATTGCACTCCGCTTGCACGGAGTTGGCTGCCCAAGCGGTCGGTTCGGTGGAGTCAATGCCCGGCGCGGGGGGAACACCTGCGCCACGCACCGACGCCCCAACTCGCGAGGGCGAACAGGCACACAGCTCCTGGCAGGTCTTCCGGCTCCGGGTCACCGGGCTCGGCCTTCCCGTCCTGGTCGGACAGTGGCCTTGTTGAGCCCGGACTTGCAACCCGTTACGGCGGCGCGTCCGCGGTGGAATTTCACCACACTTCCCATTTCAGCCCGCCGTCGCGTTTTGCGCGACGGACAGACACCATGAGCAAGCGGAGCATAACGAGACCACGCGCCGTGTCAAGCGCGTTCACGTACGGCCTTGGATAAACTCGGTCTGTTCCCTGCCCTTGCGGTCCCGGGTCACCACCATGAAGAACTTCCTGCTCGCCGCGGCCGCTCTCCTGCTCGTGGCGACCGGCATGGCCGGCTGCCAGGAGGATCTGATCGCCACGCCGTACGTGATGTACGGCGAACCCGGGCGGAAGATTTTCGACCAGATTCCGCCCGCAGCCCGCACGCCCGAGGTGCGTGTCTTCTACGTCACCGACCGCTCCGCGGAGCCCGACAGTTCGCGCGGGCAGGAATACGGCTATGGGCGCGGCAAACGCACGGCCTTCGGCACTGCCACCGTCTCGCTTGGCGACAATGTCACGTGGGATGAATTGGTCGCGGACAGTACACGTCCCGAGCGCAAGGCGTCCTACTCGCCGCGCATCACCAATATCCACGAGGCCGGCAGCTTCAGTCCCATCTCCGATTTCATGGAGGCGAAGGACGGGCGTCTGGCCCGCAAGCCTGGCGCGATCGCGGACTTCAACCTCGAGCAGGACCGAATGTGCCAGGAACTGCTCCCGTGGCTCGAGAACACCGACCGCAAGGAAGTCGTGGTCTTCATCCACGGTTTCAACAACACGTTTGATGATGCCGTCCTGCGGCTGGCCCAGGCGTGGCACTTCACCGGGCGCAAGGGCGTGCCCATCGTTTACAGTTGGCCCGCGGGTTCTCCCGGTCTGCTCAACTACGCCCACGACCGCGAGTCGGGCGAGTTCACGACCGTCCACCTCAAGATGCTCCTCACCACGCTCGCCCGTTGTCCGCAGATCGAGCGCATCCACATACTCTCTCATAGCCGCGGCACCGACGTGGCCATCACCGCGCTGCGCGAGCTGAACGCCGAGATCCGCGGCGCGACGGGGTACGGCGTGATCGCCAAGAACCTCGGCCTGGTTCCCGCGCCTGCTGCTGGCGCGCCCGAGCCACGCACGGCATTCGACGTGCTGAAGATCCAGACGCTCGTCCTCGCCGCTCCCGACATCGATTCAGAAGTGTTCACTCAGCGGTTTATCGGTGAGAACCTCCTTCAGTGTTGCAACAACCTCGTGGTATACTTCTCGGCCGAGGACTCGGCCCTCGGGCTGGCGAACTGGCTCTTCAACGGCCGGACCCGCTTGGGCGACATGCACATCACAGACTTCACGCCGCAGCAGCGGGATGCGCTGTCCCAACTGAGCAAGGTGCAGCTCATCAATTGCAAGCTCACGGGCTACTCGTCGCACAGCTATTTCACCCAGCACCCTTCCGCTGTTTCCGACTTGTTCCTCGTCATGGTCGCCGAACGGCCTCCTGGCGCGGCGTACGGCCGCCCGCTCGCCATCCCCTTCCCAGGGGCATGGGAGATGGACGACAGCTATCTGCGGCCGGAAAAAACGGCATCAACCGGTGAAACTTCTGGTCCGCCGTGATCGGGACGGCTCTCGCCACGACCTGTTACGATCCGATCCATGCAATTCAAACTTCGCATGGGCGAGATGTTGACGGTGACGCACGTCCTGTTCGCCGCGTCCGTGCTCGGCTGCGCTGTCTTTGGCGTTGGTTGTACGTCATCCGGCTCTTCTTACGCCACCGACGTCGCTATCGAGCAGGGCGAAGCTATTCGCCGCGCCGACGGCTGGATCATGGTGAAGCTCTCGGGAACACCCCGCGAGATCGGCCTGGCGCACGGGAAGTTGCTCGCACCCGAGATCGACGAGATGCTCAGGCTGACGAAGCTCCAGTCGGAGCACACCGACGACCCCGATGATCCTGCGATGGGCTGGGCGTGGTGCCGCGAGGCTGCAAGGACCATCATCGAACCCAACATCCCCGCCGACATCCGCGAGGAATTGCAGGGGATCACCGACAGCGTGCGCTCGCGCGGCTACAACTGGGATTTCATTGACATGCTGGCGTACAACGCCGTGCTCGATATCGAGTATTACGCCCCGATTTGGCGGAAGACGCACGGCCAGCAGAGGCCGCCGAAGGACCCCAAGCCCAAGATGCCGGCCAAATCACCGACACCCGAGCGCTGCTCGGCGTTTATCGCGACCGGATCGCAGACCAAGGACGGTCGGATCGTCGCGGCCCACAACACCTGGTCCGGCTACGTTGACGGTCAACGGACCAACGTGATCATGGACATCACGCCCATCCGTGGGCACCACTTTGTGATGGACACCCTTCCCGGGATGGTCCACTCGACCACCGACTGGTTCATCAACGACGCGGGGATCATCATCACCGAGACGACCATCAGTTGGTTCGAGGGCTTCGATCCCAAGGGCATCCCGGAGTTCGCCCGCGCCCGCCACGCCGCGCAGTTTTCCGAGTCCATCGACGATGTCTATCGCATTTTTCTCAAGGGGAACAACGGAGCCTACGCCAACACATGGCTCATCGGTGACATCAAAACCAACGAGATCGCCAAGCTGGAACTCGGTTTGAAGAACACGATCCTGCACCGCTCGACGCAAGGCGCCTACTACGGCTCCAATTTCCCCGAAGACTCCAAGTTCACCGACGAGGAGTGCGTGGATTTTCAGCGCGACCCCGACAACGGGACCGAAGTCCGCCGCGCGCGGTGGAATGCCGTGCTCGCCGAGTACAAGGGGCGTGTCGATGCCGATATCGCCAAGCAGTTCATGGCCGATATCGTCGATGCCCGCGACGGAAAGGTTGGCGCCACTGGATGCACGCTCTGCGGCCGCGGTGACACGACCCCCGATAAGGATGGAAACTACCGCGCCGGCGGAGCGATCAACGCCAAGGTCACTACCTCCGCGCTCGCAGAGAAGCTGGCTTTCTGGGCGCGCATCGGATTCCCGGATGGCTCGACATTCAACGCCGCGGCGTTCCTCGACGGCGTCGGCAAGCGTCAGGAGTGGCAGCGCCCGTTCCTGCGGGATATTCCACCCCAGCCGTGGATGTTGTACGACCCCGCTCGTCGCTGATGCCCCGGAGCGAGTTTACTCGGCGCCGCCGATGGTCACGGTTCCCTCGCCGTCGAACTTCATCTGCAGCGCATCCTCGATGCGTCGCTGACCATGCCGACGGACACGGATGCCCGGGGAAAGCTCGGGCTGCAACTCGCCGCTCCAGTTCACGGTCCTCGCGGCGTCGCAGTAGAGGGGTACGCCGCGGAAGACGGGCAATCCAAGCGGCTGGCGCAAAGCGCGCAGCGCGAGCAGGGGGCTCTCCTGACCCTCATGATCTGATGGCTCTGTATTCGTGTTGGTTTCCACAAGATCGAACCGCCGCGCATCGGACTGGGCGATGATCACCGCCTCGACGCCGGCATGCACGATCGTCACGCGCTCGCCGATGCCGCTCAGATAGATTCGCCCGCGGCCGCGCACGCGCGTCATCATCGAGCGGTAGTCCTCGCGGGCCGCGTCCCAGAACCCCGGGACGGCCGCGACGACTTCACCCTCGCGCAGGAATGACAAGTTCCCGCGGTACGCCGCGATGGCGCTGACGCGCACCCAGACAGTGCCCTCGATCACGGCCTCGAGCACTTCGTCGGCGCCGAGGTAAAAGACGCTTGTGGTGGCGTGCGGCTGCGCCAATAGCCGGTCAAGCGCAGGGATATCAAGGCTTTCGCCGTTGCTACTGATCGTGCGTTCCATTGCGTTCCTTTCCGCGGGCTCACGCCGCGGGTTCCTCTGACCGCACGTTAGAGTTGCGAGAAATCGAAGTCACGCGAGTGCGGTGCCGTGGTCACACAACTCGGGGTGATTTCTGATTTGCTATCGGCGCGATGTGGCCAGCGCGTGGACAAGTCAGTGCATGATCCGCGCACAACTGCAACGGAGTAGATGAGCCGAATTTCATTCGCGGATTACAGTCGAATTCAGCGTTTGTCGCGGTACACCGCATGGCAGCTCTTGCAATCAACAGCGACCGGCGACCACAGCTTCTCCAGCTTCACTTTGTCGGCGTTCTGCACCAGCGCATCTTCGAGCGCCGTTGCGTGGTGCACTGCTTCAGCGAGGCGATGCGCGAAATCCGCGCCCAGCGCTTTCGCTTTCGCGTCCTCGCCGCTGTTGCGGTAATGATCAGCGAGTTGTCCCGCTTCTGAAACCGGCACCAGGTCGGGATGATCCGCCGGAGTTTTCCATCCCGCGGCTTTGATCTCGCCAAGCCGCTCGTAGCAAGCGTCGATATCGACCATCGCCGCGGTCATGCCCTTGGGCTTGCGGACTGACGGGAAATCATGCGGAGCACGCGCAAGCGTTGCATCATCGAACGCCACTGCTTCCGCGGCGCACGCGTAGAGCCCGGTGTAGTTTGCGCCCGTGCCCGCCTTTTTCATGAACGCCACGCCCTGCTCCGGCGTGACGAGGCCCAGGGCTACCCCAACGACCACCGCCGCCGCGGGGCTTCGGTGCTTCCCGTGGTGGCAGTGGATGTAGATCGGCCCGGGCAGATCGCGAACAGCCCGCGCGATCTCGACGGCCTGCGCCTCGGTGACTTCGGCGTAGGTGATGGGGATGTGTACGTAGCGCATGCCGCGTTTGGCCGCCGCATCGACATTTGGCGTCGCGCCATCGACCGTGATGATGGTCTTGATGCCCATCGCCTTCAGTTCGTCGAAGGCGGCGTCGTTCTCCGGCACCGCGCCGCTGATGAGCTTGGAGGTGAGTGGGTGGACGTTG
Organism: Phycisphaerales bacterium; assembly: GCA_050730675.1. GTDB lineage: Bacteria > Planctomycetota > Phycisphaerae > Phycisphaerales > UBA1924 > JBOHNM01. Next base: position 28,044 of record JBOHNM010000026.1, read on the forward strand.
TGCAGGGCGTGGGGCGTCGTAACTGGCGCGGCGGCAATTGCCGGGTTGTTCAGGTCGCACTGCGCCGTCGATCCGGGCTTGGCGTCATTCGCCCCCGCGGCCTTCGTCGGCTCGTCGGATTGACAGGCGGGCAATACCACGCAGCCTACGGCCGCGATGAGCGATGCAATGACTCGTGAATGCATGGGGGTCCTCGCAATGCACCAAGCCTATCCGAATTGCGATGCAACATCACGGTGTTGATTGGGTGTTGTGACCGAACGGTTGCAGTGACCCGGGATTACCCGGGGGATCTGCCCCATCCCAGAGCGATGATCCTTCGAGCCATCTCGAGCGCGGCCAACCCACGGTGCGAAAGCCGGTTCTTTTCCGTTGCGGATAACTCGGCGCTGGTGCGATCGAAGGCCGGCGCGACCAGGAAGAGCGGGTCGTAGCCGAAGCCGTGCACGCCCGCGGGCACCCGTGGCGGCACGCCGATCCGACCCTCGAACGTGCCGCGGCTGCGCGCGATGACCTCGCCGTTGGCTCCGGCCAGGGACATGCAGCAGACGAATCGCGCGGAGCGCTGCACATCGGGGACACCCGCCAATTCCTTGAGAACGCGGGCGTTGTTGGCCTCGTCGCGCTGCGGGCGTGTCAGACCGGTTTCGCGGCCGCCGGTGCTGTAGTGCGAAGAGATCACGCCGGGGCGTCCGTCGAGGGCGTCGATCTCGAGCCCCGAATCGTCGGCGAGGCAGAAGCGGCCGGTCTGCTTCGCGTACTGCACGGCCTTGACGGCGGCGTTCTCGGCGAAGGTCGTACCCGTTTCTTCAGGTTCGGTAACCGCAACGCCCGTTTCACTGAGCGAGATGAGCGGGATCGAATACCCCGCGGCGGCGAAGATCGCCCGAAGCTCATCAAGCTTGTGCGGGTTGCCCGTGGCCAGCACGATGGGGTGGACAGAGGTCATCGCGTGAGCAGTGGGGGAGGCGAGGTGGTTGCCGTCAGCGCGACACTACATCTTGCTGGGCAGCCCCAGCGATCGACGCAGCGAGCTGACCTGCCCCTGGTGCCACCCTTCGTGCCAGCATCCCTTGAGCACCGCGTCCAACCGGCTCTTGGCAAATCCGCCCGAGTCGGTGACGGTGGGTTTGTGGGCGTCTTCGGGCTTGAGGTTCCCGATCGCCTCCATGAGCCGTGCGAACGCGGCGTGGTGGTGACGGAGCACATCACTGTGCGATGGGTAGGCGGTGGCGTCGCCGACCGGCTTGCTCTGATAGCCGAAGAGCCGGATGAAGTCTTCGGGAACTGCGGCGGCCTTGCCGTCGATCAGCGATGCCAGCCACGAGTAAGTCGTGGTGAGGTGTCCAAGGGTCCACAGCACGTGGTTGTCCGACGGGCCGGCCTGGTACAGCAGGTGTTCGTTGGGAAAATCGGCCGTAAGGTGCCCGGTGAACTCGTGGGTCCACGCGAGCAGCTCCATGGCGCGCACTTTCTCCGCCAGCAGGGTCTCTGCGGCGGTGTCGCCGCTGCGCTTGGCAGACCGTGCCGCGGGCTTGGCGCTCGTGCGCTTGGCGGGCTTGCGCCCGGCCGGTGAACGCTTGGGCTTGCTCGCAGTGGCCTTTTTTTTGGACTTTTTCGCCATAGTTCGGGTGTCTCCGCCCCCAGCATAGCACGACGGCGCGGCGTATCGTTGCCCTCGCTTTACAGCTACCCACCCCCAAGCGAAGGACCGCAGCCTTTGCGCTCTGTTTGGTAAGGAGTTCTGATGCCGGGTCACGTACGGATCGCGATGGCCAAGGGCGACGGAATCGGCCCCGAAATCATGGACGCAACGCTCGAGCTGTTCAAGGCCGCGGGCGTGCTCGACCATCTTGAGTTCGTCCCGGTGGAGATGGGCAAGGCCGTGTTCGACGCCGGCGATTCGCGCGGCATGACCGACGCGGCCATCAAGACCACCGAGTCCTGCGGGCTGCTCTTCAAGGGCCCGATGGAGACGCCCAAGGGGGGCGGGGGCAAGTCGATCAACGTGACGGCACGCAAGATGTGGAACGCGTACGCGAATGTGCGCCACTTCCAGACGCTGCCGGGTGTGGACACGGTCTACAGCCGCGCCGGACTCAAGCTCGACTTCTACATCGTCCGTGAGAATATCGAGGACACGTACGGCGGCGTCGAGCACCGGCTCTCGGCCGACGTCGTGCAGGGAAAGCGGCTGATCAGCGCGCCCGGGTGCGACCAGGTCCACCGCTTCGCCTTCCAGACGGCCCGGCTCCAGGGGATCACCAAGGTCCACTGCGGCCACAAAGCCAACATCATGAAGATGACCGACGGGCTCTTCCTCGAGCGGTTCCGCTCGATGGCGAAAGAGTTTCCGGAGATGGACGCCGCGGATGTCATCGTCGATGCGCTGTGCATGAACTTGGTCGTCAAGCCGCAGCAGTACCGCCTGATCGTCCTGCCGAACCTGCAGGGCGACATTGTCAGCGATCTGGCCGCGGGCCTGGTCGGCGGCCTCGGCTTTGCGCCCTCGGCCAATATTGGTAACCACATTTCCATCTTTGAGGCGGTGCACGGCACCGCGCCGGATATCGCCAGCCAGAACAAGGCCAACCCGACGAGCCTGATCCTCAGCGGCCTGATGATGCTCCGGCACATCGGCATGACGCGCGACGCCGCGGTCATCGAGAATGCCCTGCTCGCCTCGCTCGAGCAGGGCGTGCGGACAGGCGATTTCGGCGACAAGGCCAAGCCTGTGCTCGGCACGCGCGAGTTCGCTCGTGCCGTCGCTGATCGTCTGGGCCAGAAGCCCACAACAGTCCGTGCCGCCGTGGTGCCGGAGAAGGCCACGCCGCCGACGATCCGCCCGCCGACGCCTCCCGCAGCGCCCAAGATGGTCCGTACGTTCGGCAACGTTCCGACAC
>JBOHNM010000027.1:0-30274 GCA_050730675.1 Phycisphaerales bacterium
CATCATCACCGCACCCGCCGAGGTCATCGCGGGTTCACTCATCGAGGTCACCTGGACCGGCCCCAACAACTCCGGCGACTACATCACGGTGGTCGAGGCACAAAAACCCGACGGGCAATACGGCAACTACACCAACACCGCCTCCAGCGCCCCCCTCAAGCTCCTCATGCCCATCATGGCCGGCGATGCCGAGCTTCGCTACATGACCGGACAGGGCGGGCGCGTCCTCGCCCGACGCCCCATCAAGATTGTCGCGGCGAATGTCACCCTCTCCGCCGCCGAGTCGTGCGCCGCCGGCGCAACTGTCACAATCACGTGGATTGGCCCCAACAACTCCGGCGACTACATCACCATCGTGGAAAAATCCAAGCCCGACAACCAGTTCGGCGCCTACACCAACACCTCCAAGGGCTCCCCGCTGAACGTCGCCGCCCCCAAGCAGCCCTGCGACGCCGAAGTCCGCTACGTCACCGGCCAGGGCGGCAAAGTTCTGGCTCGAATCCCGATCAAGGTCGGCCCCTGACTCCCCTGATCCGGGCGATGATCCCGTTCGCTGAGAGCACGACTACCGGGCGACGTTCGCCACGCCTTCCCTCAGCACACTCCAATGCCGACCGGCTCACCCGTGGAACCCCGGGCTGAACGCCACCTCATCCTTGGTTAGACTCCCCCTTGCCAGGAGCCGCGTCACGCCGCGGTGATGCCGCGCGCCGCTTGGCAGAGGTTGACCGTGGATCCGAGTTGGAACGACCGTCAACTTCGCCCTGAGACCTCGCCCACAACACACCGTTGGAGTAACTTCGATGTATTTGTTCAGACTGATCGCGATGTCGGCGACAATGTTGCTGACCTGCTCCGCGCTGGCGCAAACACCTGCGGCGCCAAACGCCGGCGGCCCGCCCACGCCCGGCTTCAACCAGCACATCCCCCCCGCAGATCATGACCCCCGACAAGGTCGAGACCCGCACCGGAACGCTCAACTTCGTTGACGGGGTTCCCACCGCCGAAACCACGCAGAAGTGCTACGACAACCTCGACTTCCTCCGCGGCACCGAGGTCTTCCTCAACTTCGTTCCCGCCACCTCGCTCGAGGCCATCCGCCTTGGCTGTGCCGAGCGCGGCGCCGCCAAGAGCAACCAGGCGATCATCTTCGACCAGCTCTGCGACTCCAACCCGCTCCTACTCACCGCCAACACCGACACGGTCTATTGCTTCGCCTTCCTCGACCTCGACGTCGATGGACCCACCGTCGTCGAGATCCCCGCCGGCTGCGGCCCGGGCACCGTGGATGATGCCTTCTTCCGCTTCGTGATCGATATGGGCGGCCCCGGCCCCGACCAGGGCAAGGGAGGCAAGTACCTCATCGTCCCCGAGGGCTTCAAGGGTGAGGTACCGAAGGACAAGAAGGACGGAGGGGAGTTCTTTGTCGCCCGCTCGCCCTCCAAGTCCAATCTTCTTGTGCTGCGTGGGTTCCTGGTGGACGGCAAGCCCGACGCGGCCTCCAAGATGTTCCGCGAAGGCCTGAAGATCTACTCGCTCAGCAAGGCGAGCAATCCCCCGAAGATGGAGTTCATCAACTGCTCCAAAGTCCCCTTCAACACTGTCCACGCCAACACCTTTGAGTTCTACAACGAACTCGACCTCGTCATCCAGCGCGAGCCTATCGAGTTCATCGACCCCGAACTCCGCGGCCTCGCCGCCGCCATCGGCATCGTCAAGGGCAAGAAGTTCGCCCCCGATGATCGCATGAAGAAGATCCTCACCGAAGCCGTGGCCGTCGGCAATGCGACCGCCCGCGCCATCTCCTTCCGCAACCGGGACACCCGGGCGCCGTACTACCCCGGTAGCCAGTGGAAGACCGGCTTCATCGGCGGCGACTATCGCTGGCTCGACGGAAACGGCATCTCGGGTCGCGACCTCGATGCCCGCACGCTCTTCTTCTACATGGCCACCGTCAACACCCCGGCGATGGCGGCGAAGATCCCCGGCAAGGGTTCGCAGTACGCCTTCAACGGCGCGGATTCGTCAGGCAACGCCTTCGACGGCGCCAAGAACTACAAGGTCAACATCCCCGCCAACGTCCCCGCCAAGGACTTCTGGTCGGTCGTCGTCTACGACCCCCAGACGCGCTCGGAACTCCAGACGACCCAGCCGTTCCCCAGCAAGAACAACAAGCGCGACAAGCTGATCACCAACGCCGACGGCTCGGTCGATCTCTACTTCGGCCCCAGCGCCCCCGCCGGCAAGGAAGCCAACTGGACGCAGACCATCCCCGGCAAGGGCTGGTTCGTGCTCCTGCGCCTCTACGGCCCGCTCGATCCGTGGTTCGACAAGACGTGGCGGCCCGGCGAGTTCGAACTCGTCAAGTGATTGCCTCTCGGATGCATATCTGACGTTACCGCCAATCTCCCTTCGCCTCGACCCCGCCGCAACGAGTTCAAATACTGCATGCCGGCGCCGACGGCAAGTAAATCCTGAGCATCGACGGCAAGAAGGTCGCCGAGGCCCAGATCCCCAAGACCCAGCCCTTCATGTTCTCCGCCGACGAGGGCACGGACGTGGGCCTTGACGCCGAAACCCCCGTCACGCCCGACTACAAGGCCTTCAACAACTCCTTCACAGGCAAGATCGCCAAGGTGACCGTGGAACAGAAGTAGCGTTCGAGACTCGCACGCCGACCAAAGCAGACCGGGCGCAACGGCTCAGTTAAGTCCACGCCATTGGTGCTCCCGCCCGCCGCAATCGCTCAATACTCGCCGGCGCCGAAAGGCGCCGCGAGAAATTTGATTTCGGGAGGGATACCGGTCACGGCTTTGGGCAACTGCCCCTCGCCAGTCTCCGCCTCCATCCCCCACTCGTGGTACCATGCAACCGTGGCGGCCGCACACCAGGGGCCACCGCATGTGTTGTTCACTGCCTCCGCCGCTCTCCCCACCAGGAGCCTCCCCGTGAACCGTTCCCTCTCAATCGCCGCCATCCTTGCGGCCTCGGCCTGCATCGCCCTGCCATCCCCGGCCGGCGCACAGCCGCCCGCGCCCGCCGCCGGCGCGCCGGCCCTGCTCACGCCAGCCGAAATCAAGGCCATCGCCGAGGAAGGGTTCATCTACGGCCTGCCCATCGTCATGAACTACGGAGTGTTGTACCAGTCCGCGGTGGACAAGAACTCCAGCCAGTTCAAGGCCCCCTTCAACCAGATCAAGAACGAGCACCACGTCGCCACACCCGAGGACACGGCCATCGTCACGCCCAACAGCGACACGCCGTATTCATTGCTGTGGACCGATCTGCGCGCCGAGCCGGTCGTGGTCTCTGTTCCCGCCGTTGAGAAGAGCCGTTACTACTCCGTGCAGATGATCGACGGCAACACGTTCAACTACGGGTACATCGGCAGCCGTTCCACCGGCAACGACGCCGGTGATTACCTCGTCGCGGGCCCCGACTGGAAAGGGCCCGTGCCGCCGGGCGTCAAGAAGGTCTTCCAGTCGGGCACGCAGTTCTCGCTGGTCCTGTTCCGCACCCAGCTCTTCACTCCCGAAGACCTGCCCAACGTGGTGAAGATCCAGGAGGGCTACAAGGTGCAGCCGCTCTCGGCGTACCTCAAGCAGCCCGCGCCCGCCGCGCCGCCGGCAGTAGACTTCCCCAGGATCGACAAGGAGCTGGCCAAGACCAGCTTCTTCGAGTACCTCGACTTTGCGCTGCGGTTTGCGCCCGCCGGCCCGGAAGAAACGGCGGTCCGCGCCAAGCTCGCGAGCATCGGCATCGGCGCGGGCAAGCCTTTCAGCGTCAAAGCCCTCTCGCCCGAGCACCGCGCGGCGGTGATCGAGGGGATGAAGGCTGGCGAGGAGAAGGTGAAGCAGAAGGTGCTGCACATCGGCAAGTCGATCAACGGCTGGAGCATCTCCTCCCCCTTCGGCGACCGGGCTTTCTACCACGGCGATTGGCTGCTGCGCGCCGCCGCGGCCGATGCGGGCATCTACGGCAACGACCCGATCGAGGCCGCGTACCCCATCGCCAAGACGATGACCGACGGCGAGCCGCTCGACTGCAGCAAGAACAAGTACACCATCACCTTCACCGCGGGCCAGACGCCGCCGGTGAACGCCTTCTGGTCGGTGACGATGTACGACGGCAAGACGCAACTGCTGGTCAAGAACCCAATCCACCGCTACCTCATCAACTCACCGATGCTCCCGGAACTGAAGAAGAACGCCGACGGCTCGCTGACGATGTACATCCAGAAGGACTCGCCGGGCAAAGACAAGGAGTTCAACTGGCTCCCCGCGCCCAGCGGCCCGATCTACCTCGTGATGCGGCTCTACTGGCCCAAGACCGAGTCGCCCTCGGTCCTCCCCCCGGGCGAAGGTTCGTGGAAGCCGCCGGTCATCGTGAAACTCCCGTAAGGCCCGCTCCCGCGGCCTGACAACGCAAGACAGCCCGACAAGATCGAAGCAGTCCGTAAACTGCCCTCGACCAAATGCCATAGCGCTGCCAAGGCGCGCACCCCAATGAATGGTCCCGGTCCCTGCCTCTCCCACACCAGGAGCCTCTCCGTGAAGCCCTCCCAGCCCGCATCAACGGCAACCCTCGCCGCCGTCCTCATCCTGTCGGCCTGCGTCGCGCTCCCGTCGGCCGCCGGCGCACAGCCACCGGCCGCTCCTGCCCCCACAGCCCCCGGAGCACTCACCCCCGACGAAGCCCGCCAGATCGCCGTTGATGCCTACATCTACGGCTACCCGCTGGTCACGATGGACTGGACGCGCCGCGTGATGACCAACGTCTCGCAGCCCGAGGGCACCCGCGCCCCCATGGGGCACCTCGTCCGCCTCCGCGAATACCCCAACGCCAGCTTCCGCGACGTCACCGCCCCCAACGCCGACACGCTCTACACCACCGTCTGGCTCGATGTCGCCAACGAGCCCTGGGTCCTCTCCCTCCCCGACATGAACGACCGCTACTACCTCATGCCCATGCTCGACGGCTGGACCAACGTCTTCCAGGTCCCCGGCAAGCGCACCACCGGCACCGGTCCACAAACCTACGCTATCACCGGCCCCGGCTGGAAGGGGGCCCTCCCCGCCGGCATCAAGGAATACAAATCGCCCACCTCCCTCGTCTGGGTCCTCGGCCGCATCTACTGCACCGGCACACCGGAAGACTACGCCGCCGTCCACAAACTCCAGGACCAGGTCTCCATCGTCCCCCTCAGCTCCTACGGCAAGCCCTACACCGCACCGGCCGGCAAGGTCGATCCCGCCATCGACATGAAAAAGCCCGTCCGCGAACTCGTCAATTCCCTCAGCGCCGCCGACTACTTCAACCAGCTCGCCACGCTCATGGCCGCCAACCCCCCCGCCGCGGCCGACGCCCCCATGCTCGCCAAAATGGCCCGCATCGGCATCGTCCCCGGCAAGCCCTTCGACGCCTCCAAGCTCGACCCCGCCGCCGCCGCGGCAATCAACGCCGCTCCGAAAATGGGCTTCGAGAAGATCATGGGCTCGTTCAAGACCGCCGGCCGCCACGAAAACGGCTGGGTCTTCACGACCGAGACCGGCATCTACGGCGCCAACTACCTCAACCGCGCCCTGGTCACCGCCATCGGCCTGGGCGCCAACCGCCCGCAGGACGCCGTCTACCCCACCTCCGAGGCCGACGCCGCCGGCAAGCCCTACGACGGCGCCAACAAGTATGTGCTGCACTTCGATAAGGGCCGCATGCCCCCCGCCGACGGCTTCTGGTCCCTCACCATGTACAACGGCGAGTACTTCTTCGTCGACAACCCCCTCAACCGCTACACCGTCTCCAGCCGCTCCAAGTTCGTCGCCAACGCCGATGGCTCGACCGACGTCTACATCCAGCACGATTCCCCCGGGAAGGACAAGGAAGCCAACTGGCTCCCCGCCCCCTCCGGCAAGTTCATCCTCATGATGCGCCTCTACTGGCCCAGCGAGAAGAATCCGTCGATCATCGACGGTTCCTGGAAGATCCCGCCCGTAAACGCCGTCCCGTAATTCATCCAATGCTCCCGGCGCAGCGATGCGCCGCGGGCGCTTCGCGGCAATCCTCTGCCGCACGTGCACACATTCGTGCATATGCGGACGTCCCTCCCCGCAGCCTCCGCGGCGAACTATTTCCCCGCTGGTGGGACATCCACCTTGTCCCCCTTCTCCGCCCTCTCCCAGAACACCCGCCCCACCTCCGTCTCCTGATCCGCCAGCAGCCACAGCAGCCGCGCGATCGCCGCCTGCTCGATCAGTTCCTTCGGCGGCGACGTCTGCCACCTCTTCCACGCCGCCTCGCCGTTCTTCCGCGCCCGCGCCAGCACCCCCGCATCCCCCGTCCCGCGATACAGCTCCAGGTCCGCCTCCACCAGTAAATGCGTGAACCGCGGGGAATCGCGGTACGTCCCCGTCTCCTTCTTCACAAACCCATCGCACGCCGCGCCGATCCGCTTCGCCTCCGCCAGGAACGCCCCCTCCCCCGTCGCCCGGTACAGCCCCAGGTTCGCCCGCAGCATCAGCGCCGTGTTGTACGTGAACTTCCGCTTGTCGATCCGCCCATCGCTCACCCGTTGATTGTCAAAGAACAACCCGTCCCCGTCCTGCAGGTGCTCATTGGTCCACTTCACCAGCTTCCGCGCCCACTCCACGTTCTCCGCCCGCCCAGCTTCCTCGCCCGCCCGTCCGACACTCAGGCACGCCACCGCCGCCGGCGCATTGGCGCACGTGTTCTTGCACCCACCCTTGTGCCCTTCGTGCCACCAGATCCCCCCGCCCAGTTCCTCATCCCACCCGCTCAGACAGAACGCCAGCGTCTGCCGCGCCCGCTCCAGATACTTCGCCTCCCCCGTCAGGTCGTACGCCTCCATAAACGTGATGACCATCCACTGGTTGTCGTCGTAGTACTTGTCGTGCCCATTCCCATTCGTCGGCGACGGCTCATACCCCGGCGCCTTCGCCTTCGCGTCCCAGTACCGGTCCATCCCCGCGAAGAACCGCTCCAGCACCGGCCGGTACGTCCCCGGCTCATGCCTCGCCGCGGCCACGAGCGCCGAGAACATCACCCCATTCCCCCACATGAACTCCGGCTCGCGCTTGCTCAGGCTCTGCGCATACAGCCCTGTCTTCTCGTTGAAGAAGTCCTTCTGGATTGCCGCCGTCACCGTCTTCGCCGCCTCCATGCACGATGTCAGAGGCTTCGGATCGGCTTTGGTCTCCGGGTTCACCGTGGGCTTCGACCCCGGTTCTGTCTGCGCTGCAGCCGGCAGCACCGCCGCCACCCACAGCATTCCTACGGCGACAACGACAACTCGGCGTGTGATCATCCGCCCATCGTAGTGGTCCCCCCCGCCCACCCAGAGCACGGACGTCCCACATCGATATCAAGGGCCCATCCGAACCGCGGAGTTGATTCTCCTGTCATTTTTCACGCGCCGTTCAGCCGAGCGCGGCTTCCACCTGCCACACTCCCATCAGGTGCGCGGTCCGCTCCGCGCACATCACCCCGCTCCTCCAAACCCGCGCGTTCCCTCATCGCGCCCTTGCACCAAAGGATGAACCATGCTCGACAACCTCAAATCCCTCCTTGAAGACCAGATCAAGGACCTGTACAGCGCCGAGAACCAACTCGTCAAGGCCCTGCCGAAGATGGCCAAGGCCGCCACCAGCCCGGCGCTCCGCGAGGCATTCGAGGGCCACCTCGTCGAAACCAAGGGTCACGTCCAGCGGCTCTCGCAGATCGCCGAGGCCCTGGGCATCTCGTCCGGCGGCAAGAAATGCAAGGCGATGGAGGGCCTCGTCGCCGAAGGCGACGAAGTGCTGGAAGAAAAGGGGGACGAGTCCGTCATCGACGCCGCCCTGATCGCCGCGGCCCAGCGCGTCGAGCACTACGAGATGTCCGCGTACGGCACGGCGCGCGAGCTGGCCAAGAAGCTCCAGCAGTCGGACGTGGTGGAGTTGCTCCAAGCGACGCTCGAAGAGGAAAAGAGCGCAGACGAGAAGCTCAACGAGATCTCCCTCGACGAGATCCTCCCCGTTGCGCCCTTGGGCGACGACTCCGACAGCGACAGGAAGTCCTCCAAGCCCTCGGCCGCTACCGCAAAGAAGAAGGATGCCGGCGCCAAGTCCGCCACCCGCAACACCGAGCGTGGCGTCCGCTCCAACGGCAAGTAAGCGAAAGCCCCCTCAAACGGCTCGATGCGGTCCCGGGGGCGGGTAGGAGTTTCTCCGACTTCCGCTCGTCCCCTGACCGCACGCGCCGGCACGCACTTTGATACACACGGGCGGCCGCTCGTCCGACGGGTCAGTTGTTCTTGCCGCCGGCCGCGTCGCCGATTCGCGCGAACATCGCGTCGGCAGGGACGGCCGTGGCGTCGGCCATGATGTTGGCGTAGACGGCCAGGCCCGACATCGCGATGAGTTCGATGATCTCGGCATCGTCGAGACCGTGGCCGCGGAGGCTGCGGATGTCCGGTTCGCCGATGGCGCGCGGGCTGCGCGCGCACTTGAGGCTGAACAGCAGCATGTCGCGCAGCTTGTGATCGCTCATGCCGGGAATGTCGTACACGAGGCTATCCAGCAGCTTCTGGTCCACGCCGAGCATGCGGCAGCACGCGATGTGCGCGGCCTCGCAATAGCCGCACCCTCGTTCCTTGGAAATGGCGACAAAGAGCATCTCTTTGACGTAGCGTGAGATCTTGCCCGTCACCAGCACGTTGCGAACCACCACGACCCCTGCACGACGGTCGGGGAATGCCCCTGCACCTTGATGAAGTTCGGGGCGGCCGGGAAAGACATGCGCACGAGGAAATCGGAATACACCGCCCGGACAGCCGGCGAGGCGGCGTCCGGCTCAAGGATTTTCAAGTGGGACATGCCGGCTTGTAGGGTCGCCTCGCCGACACTCCGCGTTCGCCGGATCTCCGGACTGAACACGCCCCCGTGCCCCCACCTCATCTCACCGTGTTTTCAGGCCCACCGCAGCAATCCACCGCATCACCCGATACCGTTCGCCACGCGCCACGCCATCGCACTTAAATCAGACTGAACACCCAGCCCCATGTTCTGCTCCTCCTGCAACTTCGATCTCCGCAACCTCACCACCTCGACGTGCCCCGAGTGCGGCCGCACCTTCGACGCCGCCGACGCAACCACCTACCTCGACCATCCTCGCTCCCAGTTCGAGCGGCTCATCCCGCGCATCCTCCGGACCATCGGCCTGCTGGTCCTCGTCGGCATCGTCGCCGCCGGCTACATCACCCGCACCACACTCGCCCTTGAGTTGTTCGACGCCGACGGCGGGCCGCTCAACTTTGCCACTGTTCGTGGGCGATTGATCAATCCGGCCGGAGAAGGCTCTGACATCACCTTGAAGCAGGTGGGGCCGGGCCGATACTCCGGGGTTGCCGGCACGCGAGGCAATGGCGCGCACGTGGTCAATCTGCGCTACGACGCGTCGGGGGGCAGCATCGCGGGCGTGGCGCGCGGCGCGATCGTTAACCGATCCACCGAAGAGCTTGCCGCCGCGAACGAGAATTCGCAACTTCTTGCCCACGTCGCCGCGGTCGGCAACGGACGGGTCTACCGCCTCGATGCCGCGGGGGCAGACCTTTGGCCGCGCGAGGGCGTGGTCATGCCGATGCAACGGCTATCGGTATGGCTCCTCTTTGCGGCGGCCGCGCTGACGATGTTCGTTGTGGATGTCGCGGTGCGCCGCATCAGTTTCGAGCCGGGACGATTCCTCGCGGGGATCGCCGTGCTCCTCCGCCCGTCCGAACGTCGGGACGAAGTGGCGCTCGGAGGGCTTGCGGCGGCAAGGGCTCGGGCCCAAGCCCGGATGTCCGATGATGCTGCCCCGAGCGATCAGTCGCCCGATGTGCATCAAGCGAGTGAGGTCCGCGATGCAGCCGAAACTGTTCCACCGATCGCAAGCAGTCTTGCTCCTGCGCCCCCGACGGCGCAGGATGAGGAAGTGCTTTCGCGCTTGCGGCGTGCCAAGAACCGCGCCCAGAAGTGGGAGTAGCCCCAACGTCAACCGCGGCGGACCTGGCAGAGCGCCGATAGTTTCCCGGGTGGCCGAACTGTGATGACGAACAACGGGCAGCGTCTTGTCGCCAACCGCACCTTGTCGACTGACTGAATTGGAACAAAATCGGTTCATTATTATCAATCACCCATACACAACACTCATCCACGCCTGCCCCCCCTTCGAGTCGTACCACGACGCCACCTCTCCCCACGCGAACTTCGCGTGCCGCGGATACTCACCCGTGATCTCGAACGGCACCACCGGCCCGTTCAATCCCTCCATCTCGATCGGCTTGGGCTCCATCGCCCGCCCGAAGTACGCCGCGGCCCACTCCTCGTGCACGCGCTTGCGTTCCATCTCGCCCTTGAGCGTCCAGTCCGACCAGTCTTTGCCGTCCCCCGCCAGCGGCGCGAACAGCTCCACACCCGCCACCTTGCCGTCCATGAACTTCACCGTCACGTCGAACCGGCGCCCGCCGATCTCGTGGTGCCCCAGCGCGATTCGCGCCCCGTCGCCCGTGAAATGCGTCGCGGCGTGATTGCCCACCTTGGTCGCCGTGAACTGTGCCGCGGTCATCCCCGGCCCGAGCGATTCGCCCGTGGCGTCGAACCGCAAGAACCCGGCCGCACCTGGCGGAGCGGTCTGGCCCGATGCGGTCTTGCCCGGTGACGACCCTGTTGGCTGGCCCATGCGGAAGCTCCAAGATGCAACGGTACGACGCCCCTCCACCGCCCCCAACTCGCCCCCAAACGCCGCTCCGGCCTCCCGTTCTTCCGCCACCCCGCGCCAGTGCGCAAAACTGACGCCGCCCGGCTCTCCCGGCCGATGACCAGCCGCAATGCCACGCGCCACCACCCCCCCCAAGTCCCGCCCGACCCCCGGCGGCTCCGGTCACGTCTTCGGCACCCCCGTCGTCGGCAAGAACGTCGGCTCCGCCGGCCTGCTCACCTACCTCGCCTGGTTCGTCCAGGCCGCGCTGTGGGTCTTCGCCGCCGCCGCGCTCTGGACCTTCGACGCCGGCGACTGGCCCAGCCACGCGCAGTGGCCGCAGAACGCGATCACCCACAACGCCTGCGGCGTCGTCGGTGCCGTCCCCGCGTACTACGCCGTCAAGCTCCTGGGCTTCGGCGCGTGGGTGCTGCTCGCCTTCTGGGGGCTCTACCTCTTTCTTGAGGCCTTCGTCGCGCGCGTCTCCCACCGCTGGGTCCGCGCCGCCGGGCTCGTCGTCATCGCCGTGATGGTCGCCGGCCTGCAGGCCCTGCACCTGCCCGACAGCGGCCCCCTGGCCCACCTCGGCGGCGGCACCCTGGGCACCGTCATCAGCGCCGAACTCATGCAGCGCTTCAGCGGCTTCGGTTCCACACTTGTGTTGCTCGTCGGTCTGCTCATCGGCGCCGTCGTCTCCTTCGATGTCTGGGTCATCCTCGCCCCCAGGTGGGCCTTCCGCAAGGCGCAGGTCGCCACCCCGGCCGTCAAGACCGCCGCGGGCGTCGCCGCCGAGCACACCGTCAGCTTCACCCGCCACTCCGCCGGGCTCCTCTCGTCCCTCCTCAACCGCGACACGCCCGTCAAGGGCCGCAAGCTCCGCCCCGAGGAGGAGGACGACCTCGACGCCGCCCTCGACCAGGCGACGGGGGGGGGGGCTCGCAAGGGCAAGAAGAAAGGCGCCAAGGACGAACCCAGCGAGCCTCTCATCGACGAGAACGCCGGCGGCATCGGCGCTACCGAGGCCTTCGATCCCGAGCACAACCTTGTTGATGTCAACGGCGAGAAGATCCCGACCACCAAGGGCCGGAAGAAGACCAAGCTCATCGCGGCCGCAGACGATGCCGACCGTCCCGAAGTGATCGACGAGGACGAGGACGAAGCCGAGTCCGCCGAAGATGCAGAAGCCGATGTGGAAGCGGAAACCGCCTCCGCCGCGGCCGAGGCCAAAAAGGCCTTCACACCCGATGAACTGCGCGCCAAGATCGCCAAGCTCCCCCTCCGCTTCGCCAGCACCGAGAAGAAGTCCGCGACCGACGAGGACCTGCGCGACATCCAGAACTCCAGCGACCTCGAGGGGTACAAGTTCCCCGGGCTCGACCTCCTCGAGGATCCCGAGACCGGCTACTCCAACAAGATGGAGGGGTACGTCCGCGAGCAGGCCGGCGCGCTCGAAAAAGCCCTGCGCGAGTACAAGATCGAGGGCGAAGTCGTCGGCATCGAGTCCGGCCCCGTCATCACCCTCTACGAGGTCCGCCTCGCCGCCGGCACAAAAGTGTCAGCCTTGGGCGCCGTCAGCAGCGACCTCGCCCGGGCCCTCAAGGCCGTCAACATCCGCATCGTCAGCAACATGGAGGGGCGCGACACCGTCGGCATCGAGGTCCCCAACCCCCACAAGGAAAAGGTCCGCCTCAAGGAGCTGATGGGCAAGACGGAAAAATACCAGGGCATGAACCTGCCGATGTTCCTCGGCAAGGACGCCAGCGGCAGCCCGCTCATCCAGGACCTGGCCAAGATGCCCCACGTGCTCATCGCCGGCACCACCGGCTCGGGCAAGTCGGTCTGCATGTCCTCGATCCTGATGAGCTTCCTCTACACCAAGAAGCCCAATGAACTTAAACTTGTGCTTGTTGACCCCAAGATGGTCGAGCTCTCGCAGTTCAAGGACATCCCCCACCTGATGTGCCCCGTCGTCACCGAGATGTCCAAGGCCGCGGCCATCCTCGAGTGGGCCGTCCGCAAGATGGACGAGCGCTACGAGTTGCTCGCCGAGGCCGGCTGCCGCGACGTCGCGAGCTACAACGCCCTGACCTGGGAGGAACTCAAGGACCGGTTCAATCCCACCGACGAGGTCGAAGAGGCCCGCATCCCCAAGAAACTCCCCTACATGGTCTTCGTCATCGACGAGCTCGCCGACCTCATCATGACCAACCGCGAGGTCGAGACCGCGATCGTCCGCCTGGCCCAGAAGGCCCGCGCCGTCGGCATGCACCTCATCCTCGCCACCCAGCGCCCCCAGGCCAACGTCGTCACCGGCCTGATCAAGTCCAACATGCCCTCGCGCATTGCTTTCAAAGTGGCGAGCGGCATGGACTCCCGCATCGTCATGGACCAGAAGGGCGCCGAGCTGCTCCTGGGCCAGGGCGACATGCTCTTCCTCTCGCCTCGCTCCAGCGAACTCACCCGCGCCCAAGGCACACTTGTGGACGACCGCGAGATCCGCAAGGTCGTCAAATTCCTCAAGGAGATCGCCGCGCCGACCTTCGAGCGCTCGCTCATGCAGATCCGCACCGGCGCCGCCGTCGGCGGCGGCATCGGCGGCGACGAGGACGGCGTCGACACCTCCGGCGGCCTCAACCACGACGGGTTGGCCAACGCCCAGGCCGACCCGCTCTTCGACAAGGCCGTAGAGATCGTCCTGGAGACCAAGATCGGTTCGGTCAGCATGCTCCAGCGGCGCATGGCGATCGGCTACACCCGCGCCTCGCGCCTCATCGACGCGATGGGTCAGGCCGGCATCATCGGCGACCACAAGGGCACCGTCGCCCGCGAGGTCCTCATCAGCCCCGACGAGTGGCAGGCGATGAAGGCCCAGGCCGAAGCCGACGCCGCCGCGGGCAGCGTCGGCGAGCCCGGACGCGACGTCGCCAAGGCCGTCAAGCAGGGGACGCTCTTCTCGGCCGGCGCGCCGGGCGAGCAGACCGCGGCGGTGGGCGAGGAAGACGACGAACTCTGATCTGGGCGGCGGGGCCTGTAACGGATGCGCAACACGATCGCTGCGGGCCGTCTTCCAGACGTGCCGCGTGGTAGAGTTGGTCATGCTCGTACGCATCTTTGTGGCGACTGGCGTAACGATGATCGTGCTGGGCGCTGCGGCGTGGTTCGCCAGCCTGTACATCGTTTCCTATCGCGGATCGCTCTTTGCACCCGACACGACGATTACGCTGTGGCGCGGTGAGTTGTGGGTGACGACGGGCGGGACGTACATGGGCCCGGGGTTCAGCCGGCTGCGCGACACGCCGGAATGGTCCAACAGCATCTGGTGGACCGAGCGGATCGGCTATTCGCGGACGGCGCTCACCGGCGGGGCGCACTGGGACTTCTACATGCCGCTGTGGCTGGTGCCGATCGCGGGCGTCGTCGCGGCCGGCGTGCCGCTGGGGGCCGCCGCGGCGCAGCGTTGGCGACGACAAAAAGCACATAATTGTGTTGATTGCGGGTACGATCTATCGGGGGCGGCCGGGGCATGCCCCGAATGCGGGCAGGTCATGGGCAGCCGCTGAAGAACGCCGCGAGATAGGCGACGAGGTCGTCGGGGGTGAGCTGACCGTCGGGCGTCGAGCCGCCGCCGAGTGAGGCGATGTCAGCGACGACGAGGTTTGCGGCGAAGAACGACTGGAGGTAGAAGACGACGTCGTCGGCGGTGAGCACACCATCGTCATCGGCGGCGCCACCGAGCGAGGCGACATCGGCCTTGCAGGGCGCGGGGGGGCCCCAGCGGGCGAGGCGGAGGGAGGGCTGGCCGCCGGCGCTGGTGAAGGCGCCCGCCGCGTAGAGCGCGGCGGGGATGGGGCCGTCGCCATCGTCGTCGAAGACCTCGATCGCCAGGACCGCGCCGCCGGAGACTCCGGCGCCGAGGGGAGACCACTGACCGTTCTTCCACCTGGCGATGCGGCTGGCGGGTTGGCCGCCGGCGGTGGTGAAGTTGCCGGCGACGTAGAGCGCGGGTCCGTCCCCCTCACCGTCGTCGAAGACCGCCATGTCGTGGACGTCACCGTTGACACCCAGGCCCAGGGGCTGCCAGACGCCGCCGACATACTTGGCGACGTGGTTGAGGCGGGAGTTGGTGAACCCGATGAACCCGCCGCCGATGAACAGTGCCGGGCCGGAACCGGAGCCGTCATCGAAGATACACGTGGCGTCCACAAGGCCGTTGATGCCGCTGAAGCTGTCGGTGAGATTCGTCCAGTGTGTTCCGTCCCACTTGGCGATCATGCCGAGGGTCTGCGAGCCGGCGGATCCGGCGGAAGCAACGAGGACGGGGCCGGTGGGCTCGTCGAGGGTGAGCATGTCCCGGGCGACGGTGATGAGGCCCTGGCCCATCTCGCTCCATTGCACGCCGTCGAATCGCGAGATGTAGTTCATGCCGCCGCCGGAGGCGATGAGTTCGTTGTTGTAGACGCCGAGGCCGCCGACCCACGGGAGCTGACAGGGTGGGGTGACTTTGGACCAGCCGCTCTCACCGAGGGTGACAAGGTTGGTGCCGTTGACGCCGACCGACGGATCATCGACCAGCCCAAGGAACCCGCCGGCAACAACGGTGGGCATGCAGTTGACGAGCCTCTCGGCGAGGGCCACGACGGGGCTGTGGAGCGAGGGAACGGGATCGAAGCCCGCGCCATTCCACGCGGCGATGTGCGATGAGGGGACAGCGCCCGCGGCGGTGAACTCGCCGCCGAGGAAGAGCTGCTTGTTGGGCCAGGCGTAGTGGACGACGAGGGCGTTGACCGGAGCGTTGGGGCCGGCGGGGAAGGGCGTCCACGTCGGCGGGACCGCCGCGGCGGTTGAGCCGGCGGCGGCGAAGAGTGCGAGCGCCGGGAGAGCGGTGCCGGGGCGTGCCATGAGGAGACCTCCGTGGATGAACTGTGCCGACGCGGCCGCGGGGTCGCGCGGGACGGTGCGAGGAGATGTTGCGAGCACGCGGCGCGATTGCAGTGAGCACGGGAAGGAGGGCACTTTGGGTTGGCGAGCAAAGAAGCCCGTCACGCTGCCGTCTAAGAGCGGCTGACTGAGCAGTTACGCGGCCCGCGGGATTTCCGCGTTGTGGTGCTGCGGGCGGGGAGCCGAAGCGGGCGAACCCGATGCGGCGGCTGCCGGCGCTTGAGCGGCCGCGCCGGCAAGAACGGCGGAGGGCGGGCGGCACGCGCTGTCGATGTGGGCTTGAGTGCGATCCTTCGTGCTGCTCGCTGACGGCGAACCCAACCCACCTCTTGATCCAAGGTTGTCGGAGAGCGCAGTGGACACGTCAGCTTCCCCGGCTGACTGCACGCGAGCGAGTTCGGCGGAACAGGCTTCGAGGGCGGCGGTCGCGGCAAGGCGGCGCTCGCGGGCGGGTGCGCCGGAGAGTTCGGCGATGGCGTTGAGGGCGGAAATGGCGCGGAAAAGCTCGGCTTGGAGGAGATGGTGTGTGCTTGCGTCCATGATACGGATAATGTACGTGCGGTATCTGATATTGCAAGTCAATTACCGTACTTTTGATATAAATATTTGTTAGGGTCTGGTGCCGGACACCCCTGCACTGACACCTGCCGCGGATCGCGGGGCAAATTGAGAAGGATCGAGATAGCCCGGGCCTGCTGCGTCCTGCACCTGCTCTTTCAGGCCGCGGCTGTGCAGGCCGAAGAGGCGACCGTGCGGGGCGTCGGTATGGCAGTGCATGCAGGAGGCGACGCAGCCGGACTGGAAGATGTCGCCGGAGGGGCTGACCGATGCATAGACCCAGCCCTCGTCGGTTCCGGCACGCTCCTGTGCGTACTGGATCATGATGAACCGGGCGTAGGGCTTGCCCGTGACCAGTCGCGATCCGCGTTCGAAGGCAATGTCGCGGCCGTCGGGAGTCACGGTGTCGTACGCAGTGATATCGGCGACGCGAATGATCGCGGGGGCTTCCGGTGGCTTGGTGGACGGGACGGGCAAGGAGGCCAGGGACTCACCGGGGAGCGGCTTGAACTGCTGCGGTGTGATGTCAATGGGGTGGAATGAGTCCTTGACGAGGACCTGGCGGATGCCGGGCATCTTGGCGGCCGGGGGCGGCGTGCTGCTCGCGCCGGGAAGGTACATCCAGGTCATGTCCACGGCATCGCAGTATGCCGCGGGGTCCAGGGCGTAGAGGTGGTAGATCTTTCGGCCATGCGTGGCGGAGTCACCGGACTGACTCATGTGGACCATGGTGGAGTATTCAGGATGCGGAATGCAGAGAGACGGCGCGAACTGCGGTGTGCGGGTCAACCTTTTCCATTGGTTGAACTCGCGGGAAGCGGAGATGATGTCGGCGTCGAACTCGGAGGATGGTGCGGCGACGGCGGGGGCGGGGACAGCAGGAGGAGAAGGTGGCGAGGGCGGCGCTTCGGATTCGCAGGCCGCGATGCAGGCAATGCCCAAGGCGAAGATGAGTGTGGAAATGGCCGAATGAGGGTTCATGTTGGGGCGCCTTGCGAACTTGTGTAGCGTACCGGCGCGGGATGAGAGAGATGCCGAGAGATGTAACGCCGGTGCAACAAGGTGAGGCGCAGACATGGCTGACGCCCACGGCAATCTCCTGCCGCCGCGATGCGGCTCCACGGCCGCCGGAACGCCGTGCTACTTCGGCGGACTGAGCATCTCCACGAGCTTGAGCACGGTGCGCCAGTTGCGGGCGGTGACGGTGGTCTTGAGCGTGGAGTCGAGGTACGTGCTCGTGAGCCTGGTGTCGGCGGCGCCGTTGGGGAAATGCATGAAGAGTTCGGCACCGACGAGGTGGAAGCGATCGCCGGGGGAGCGCTTGGGATCGAGCGCGGCGGCGAGCTGTTTGATGAGTGCGGTCTCGAGGAAGCCGACGTGGATCTTGGCGTGGTCCTCTTCGTCGCGGAGGTACGGGTTGGCCGCGGCGAGGGAGGCGAGCTGGTCGCGGGTGCGGAAGATGAGCACGGGGCGGAACTTGAACTTGTGCTCGATGCGGTCGGCGACGAGCTTGGGGAGTTTTTTGGCGAGGGCGGGCGTCGCGGCGAAGACCGTTGCCGGACTGGATGTAGGTCTTGATGGAGGTGCAACCGGCCTCCTCGAACATGGGGGCGAGGGCATTCATGGGGAGGATGTGCTTGCCGCCGACGTTGATGCCGCGGAGGAGGGCGAGGTGGGAGGGGGAAGTGGAAGGCATGGAAGGCGACCGGACGAACAGGCGCCAGTGAGGCTGTGAGACCACGGCACGACTGCGATCGTATCGCGACATCCGATGAAAAAACCGTTGCGGGACAACGCTACCACGGGAGTTTGAAGCGGTAGATCTCGGCTGATTGAGATTTCCAACCCCACAGTTCCTTGCCGTCGGGGCTGGGGTAGAGTGTCCACCAGTCTTCCTCGCCTTGCTCCTGAGGAAGCGTGGCGCGGGTCAGCGGGCCGCCGTCGAGCGGGTGGATGAGGATCTCCGAACCGTCGGTGCTGATGACCGCACGGTCGAAGAGGGCCACGCGGGCGAAGATGGACTGGCCGGGGAGGGGGAGCGTCTTGACGGGCGAGCCATCGGGCTTGTAGATGTTGATGGTGGCCGGGCCGCGGGCGTCCCAACCGTCGGGCGTGGCAACGACCGCGAGCGACCCGTCGCGTGCGACGGCGGCGTGCTGCGGGCGTTCGAGCCAATCTCCGTTGGGACGCTTGTCGATATTGCGGACGACTTTGCCATCGGCATCGACGAGGGCGAGGGCATCGAATCCCACGGCCCAGCGTTTGCGCGTGCCGGGCTGGAAGTACCAGTGGCCGGCGGATGCCTTGCTGCCGAGGTCCTCGAAACCGACGCGGCGGCCCTCGGCATCGAAGCGCAGATAGCCCTTGCGGCCGCCGTTGATGTATTGATCATCGGGGTAGTAGTAGACGTCGCCCTGATCGGCAATGGTGATCGAGCCGAGACCGGTCTCGACGCCGAAGTCGTCGGGCTTGGGCTCCAGCACACGCTGGGGTTTGCCGTCGGCACCAAAGACGTGCACGCGAGCATCCCGATCGCTGATCGCATAGATCATTCCTGTCGGCCCGATGGTGAGCGCACGGACCTTGCCGAGCCCGCCTTCACCGGGTTTCTGGCCGAGCACACGATCGACAAGACCGTCCGGGGTGAGGCGGAGCAGAGAATGGGAGTCGCTTGTCCAGAGCGAGCCATCGGGAGCACGCTGGACATCGCCGCTGATGCGGAAGGTGCGACCGCCCTCGAAAGCGGGGGTGAAGTTGGAGGTTTCTTTGCCGGCCGCGGAGATGCGTCGGATGGTCCGTGAGCCGCCGAAGTCGTACAGGATGAAGCCGCCGTCGGAGTCGGGCTTGACGCCGGTGGGGTAGTTGGGGTTGTAACCGATCGCGTCGGCCAGGGAGATGGTGCGGAGTTCTTCGCCGGTCTTGGCGGCGAAGAGGCGGAACTGATTCCGGATGCCCTCGAGCGCGACAACTTCGCCATTGGTGGTGGTGGCCACGTCTTGCGGGGAGAAGAGGCCCGCGGACCAGAGCTTCTTGCCCTTGGCATCGAAGGCGATGAGGGAGGATGCACCGACCCAGTTCTCTCCACCGATCACGACGAAACCTCCGTCAGCGGTGCGTGCGGCGGTGCGGATGCCGCCGATGCCGAGATCGAGCTTGGTGAAGGTTCCGGTAGCGGTGTCGAGCACGCTGGCGCTGGCGCCCAGCTTGTCGCCAAGGCCGGTGTTGTAGATCAGCCATTTTTCCGGCGCGAGCCACAGGGCGCCGGCAACGGCCTGACGATCATCCTTGGGAAGGGGGAAGCGGGCGGTGACGTTGCCGTCGGACGCGACCAGGAGGAAGGTCATTGAGTTGTCGGGAGCGCGGCGGATGAATCCAAGGCGGTTCTGCTCGTCGATGGAGAATCCGAAGACGCCGTCGATCTCGGACGCCGGGTCCTTCGGCGTACCGAGCTTGATCGTGCCGAGGAGCGTCAACGGGACCTCTGCCACATCGACCCGCTGGACTGAACGATCCCGGAGCGGGCGTGTCAATTCGTGCGCGGCGCGGGACGTCTCCGTAACTTTCCAACCCGCGGCGGCATCGCCGGTGATCGCGAAGTCGATCTTGCTCTTGAGGCTGTAAGAAGCAACCGAGAACTTGCTGCCGCTCGCCGCGATCTGGCGGATGCCGGGCTCGACGAGGTCGTAGTGCCAGCTCCAGTTGGAACCCAGGTCGGCGTATTCATCCGGCAGGTCGAGGGCCCAGTGCTCCTTGCCGGCGAGATCAACGAGTTGCATGCGGGCGGCACTGGTGGACTTGTTCTCGGCGTAGCCCGCGACGTACCAATGAATGAGCAGGAGGAGCGTGCCGGCGATCGGCAGGGTGGTGATTTCACGATGAAACCCGAACTGGCCTGCTTGCTTGGGCTGGGCGGGCGTGATGTCGCCGAGTTTTTCGCCGGTACTGAGCTTATAGCGCCACCAGGCACAGTCGTTTTCCCCGAAGTTGGCCTGGATCCGAACGACCATGGTGTCGGAGCCGGAATCGGCGCTGACGCCGGCGGCGATCGGCTCGTAGGCAGGGGGCGGCGTACTCAGCATATTGGGATGCGTGCGCGGGCGTGCGTCCTGCAGGCGCACCTTGCCGGTCTGATCGATGATGACGGCGTAGAGATCGCTCTGCTCGCCATTGCGGTTGGGCTTGTTGAAGCCGCGGCCGTCGAGGCCGTTCTCGTAGGCGTAGCCGGCGATGACGCCTCCGTCGGTAATAACGGCGTCCCAGAGGGCGAAGGGAAGCTGCTTGGTCCAAGCGGGCTCTTTGGCGTGCGTGACGGTGTAAGTCGCGCCGGCATCGCCTTTGGGGGTGTCGGGCTGGACGATGACCGTCCATGACCCATCCGAGGACTTGTAGGTCTTGGTGTTGAGTGTGTCGTTGCCGGCGAAGGCGTGTGCAGGGGGGAGCAGCAACGAGAGGATGATCAGGCAGGCGGATACGACCAGGGATTTCATGGGACGCACCTCGGCTAGGTGGTGTACGCGCAACCAAACAGACACGAACATCACGTTAGACCCGCGAGGGGCCGGTACGTTGCGTTGTTACAGGGGGGATGTCAGGTTCTTGTGGTGACCGGGCCTTGCCGGTCGGGCCGAGAGTCAATGCCGCCGAGTGGCTAGCGAGGTTCGTTGTAGACACCTACCTCGGAGATGTGTGGCGTGTCGGACGAAGCGACGAGAAACACGCGGAGTTTCGGCGTGGTGGTGCGGCTAACAGCATGAATGCGGACGGGGGCTTCTGAATCCGCCGAGAGGAAATGGCGCCAGGCGCCGTGATCCCATGTTTCGAAGCGGTAGCGCGCGATGCGAGTCTTGCGGTAGTCCTTCCAGCGGCCGACAGGCTCGGCGAGAGCGAGGGTGTTGAAGGATGTGCCCGGAGGGAGATCAATCTCGAGCCAGCCTTCGCGCTGGCCTTCAGGGAGGTGCCAGGAGTTGTGGAAATTGCCGTCGTTGGCCAGATCGGGGCCGACGGTGTCGGGCGAGTCGCTGGCGCGGATCGGGCGGCCGGTGGCGAGGTTGGGCGTGGTGATGACGATCGACGGGGCGACCTTGGTGATCGGCGGCAGCTCGGACTTCTTGATCAGCTCGCCGATTTCCTGGAGCCGCGCGACGATGTTGGACGCGAGGCATCCGCTGCGGTCGGGGGCGGCGTTGCAGATGAGATTGCAGTGCTGGCGGTTCTGCGGCAGCAGCCAGTCGCTCACGACCTGCTTGGCGGACTTGAGGGGACGGCTCGCGTCGACCTGCTTCCAGAACCAGCCGTCGGTGAGCGTAACACATGATTGTGCCGGAATCTGGTTGCCGCCGGGGAGTTCCTGCCCTGCGTTCTGTTCGAAGGCCTTGATGTCGCTGTAGTAGAGGGCCGAGGGTGGATATTGGCTGGCGTTGAGCTCCGAGATCAGGCAGTTGGGCTGGAGCTGCTTGACCAGGGCGTAGATCTCGTGGAAGGGGACTTCGTCGTAGGGGATGCGCGACCAAGGAGCGTCCCACCCGTCGAAGATGAGGACGTTGATGTCGCCGTAGTTGGTGAGCAGCTCGGTGAGTTCGAGCTTGATGCGGGCGATCTTCTCCGGAGTGACGTTGTGGTGGCGGATGTCGCCGCGGAGATCGAGGATGGAGTAGTAGAGGCCGACGGCGAGGCCGGCCTTGCGGAAGGAATCGACGTACGCGCGGACGATGTCCCGCTTGTGCGTGGTCTTGAGGATGCTGTCGCCGCCGGAGGCGGTGGGCCAGATGCAGAAGCCGTCATGGTGTTTCGTCGTGAGGCAGCCGTAGTGCATGCCGGCGGAGAGCGCCGCGGCGGCCCACTGGTCGGTGTCGAGGGCGGTGGGGTTGAAGGCTTCGATGGGGCCGCGGGGGTCGCCCCACTCGCGGTCCTGGTAGGTGGCCATGTTGAAGTGGAGGAACATGCCGAAACGGAGGTCGAGGAAGTCCTGCTGGAGTTGGAGGAGGGGTTTATCGGTGCGGTAGGGCTGGGGGGTATTGGAAGGCGCGGCGGGGGAGACCGCGGAAGTGCCGGGTTCGGAGGTGGGTTGTGCCGCGCGGGCGCGGGGGAGGAGGGAGTGTGCGGCCGCGGCGGAGAGCGCGCCGGCGGTGGTGAGGCAGAAGTCGCGGCGGGAGGGCATGAACGGAACTCCGGGGCGAGGGTGCGAGCGGCAGAGATCGCGGCGATCAGAATAGCGGAAGGGATAGACGCGAATCGCGAAAGCGTGCGCGGTGCGCTGCACGGGCGGATGCCCGACCACACCACGCCGCGACGGCGTAGTGCGGCACACTACGTGCATATGATGAGGGTGTAGGGCCCGATATGGTTTCGACCGGGCATGCGAAGCTGGAGGTTGCGCGCCGTGGAGCCTGCAGGCCACGTAAAAAGCAGGCACAATAGAGTTGCCAACAGCAACTACGCCTTGGCTGCCTAATTAGGCGGTCATGACCCGTTCGCAACGTCCGGTAGCGGGCGGGTCATAAAACACCGGGCTGGACCGCCGGCGGAACCCCGGGGACGCGGTCGAGAACTCACTGGGGCGTAGGAACGATCAGCAGCCTGTCGTGGGCGGCCTCGGACCGAATGTAAATCAACGACTACGCGCGTAGACGCTTTCAGCGGACTGTTCGGGACGGGGGTTCGATTCCCCCCGGGTCCACTAAGCCAGAGTGCGGGGCCGTGCAGCAATGCGCGGCCCTCTGCTTTTCAGGAGCACTTTCGTCCGGCACGTCGACGGCGTTCTTTGGACCGGGGTCGTTTGCGGCTGGCAATGCCACCCGACTACTTGCTCTCCTGTTCATCCCTTGGCTTGAGCGACGAGTTCGCCGGGCCATGGATGACCTTGCCGAAGCGGTCAAACCGCGACGCGTGGCACGGGCAATCCCAGGTCTTTTCGACGCTGTTCCAGCGCACGATGCCGCCGAGATGCGGGCAGACGGCGCTGAGGTGCGTGCAGCGGCCGTGCTCGTCCTTGTAGACCGCGAGCTTGGTGACGCCGTGCGAGATGACACCGCCGCTGGCGACAGGGATCTCGTCCTCGTTGCGTGCCGTCCCGCGGCGGAGCCAATCGCCGTACTGCGCGACGGTGTTGAGATTCTCTCGGGCATATTCGCCGACGGACGCGAGCCCAACCTTGCGGGCGGGGTCGTAGAGCGTTGCCCATGTGTTGGGGCGGCCGGCGATGAGGTCGGGGATGAGCATCGCGGCGATGGCGGCGTGCGTCATGCCGTTTCCGGAGTCGCCGGTGACGATGTAGACGTTGGGTTTGTCGAGGGGGTTGTGCCCGATGTACGCGAGGCCGTCAACGGGCTCCATGCACTCGCCGGACCAACGGAAGACGACGTGCCGGCAGGCGGGGAAGCGGAGGCGCGTCCACGACTCCAACCGCTGGTAGTGGTCGATGCCGTCCGTGTCCTGGCCGGTCTTGTGGTCTTCGCCGCCGACGACGAGCAGCTCGGAATCGGACTCGATGCCGGGTGATTGCGCCAGGAGCCGGACATAGTGATAGGAGCGATCGTTCTTCCATCGGCCATCCCAGAGAAGCGCGGGGGTCAGTGTGCCGCGCGGGACGAGGATCCCGATGACATAGGTCTGGTAGCCGGCCTGTTTGGTGTGAACGGCGACAAGGTCGTTGATCGGGGTATTGGTGGCGACCACGACGTGGGCCGCGGCGACGGTGGGACCGGCGCGGGTCTCCACGCGGGCGGCGCCGCCGGTATGAATAGCCGCAACCGCCGAGCCGGTGAACAGTCGCACGCCGCGATCGATCATGCGACGGGCCAGCGGCAAGAGGAATCGCGCGGGGTCGATCTCCGCCTGCCGGTTGAAGCGGAGGGCGGCCCGCCATTCGCGCGGCCAGCCGGGGGGGAGTTCTCTGGCCACTTCGATATCGACGCCGGCGCGACGGGCGGCATCGAACTCGTCGGCGAGGAGTTGCGGCTCGTCGTGTTCGTGCTCGTCGTTCACCACGAGGAACCCGGGAACGCGCCGGAAACCGCACTCGACACCGAGACCCTCCACCAGGCTCTCGATGTGATCGATGGCGGCCGCGTGGCTCTTGGCGGCGAGGCGTGCACCGTCGCCGCCGTGAAGATGCTGGAGCCGGGAATAGCGGTCGTCGAGCGCCGTAACGAGGTGAGCCGTGGTGCGGCAGGTCTCGCCTCCAATGGCGGGCCCGGCATCGAGAATGATCACCGAACGTCCGTCGGCACGGAGCCGATCGGCGATGAGCAGTCCGGCGATGCCCGCGCCGACAATGCAGACGTCGGTCGCCGCATCGGCCGCGAGGGGAGATGTTTCGAGCAGTCCGCCACACATCCAAGGTGAAACGCCTGGCTGTGCCGCGACGGATGCTTCGCCGTTAGGAGGGGTCATCCTGCAAGAGTGATGGGTGGGCGTGAATGCGCTGTGAAGCGCGAGTGAAGTCGCCGCGATGCCCAGCAAAGCTACGAACATTCCCCGATCACTTCTGCGCGTTGAACACATATGACGGTAGCGTTCGCTGTAGACTGGACGGTCCCACGGTGGCAGTTCGTTTGCCTGTCACACACAACAAGGAGACTCGCATGGGGATGGTTGCCGAATTCAGAGAATTTGCGCTCAAAGGAAACATGCTGGACCTGGCGGTCGGCGTGATCATCGGCGCGGCCTTCGGCGGGATCATCGCGTCGCTGATCGGCGACGTCATCATGCCGGTGGTTGGAATGGCCGGCAACGTGAACTTCAAGGACGCGTACGTGCCGCTATCGGACTCCGCGAAGGCGGCGGTGAACGCTTACTCGACGGCCAATCCCGGCAAGGCATTGCCTCTGGCCGAGGCGCAGAAGGCCGGATCGGTGCTGGCGTACGGCAACTTCATCACGATCTGCATCAACTTCCTGATCCTGGCCCTGTGCATCTTCATCGTCGTGAAGGCGTTCAACACGGCCCGCAAGAAGTTCGAGGCCGAGAAGCCCGCGCCGGCTCCGGCCGGACCGACGAAGGACCAGCAGTTGCTGATGGAGATCCGCGACCTGTTGGCGAAGCGGTGAACAAGCCTGATAGTTGAACAGGCGGCGATCCACGCCCCGGTCTGCGCCGGGGCGTTTTTCCTTCTCGGACGCGTCACAACCCCATGGTCTGCTCGATCGTGTACCACGCCGCGGGCTTGCGGGCGAGCCACTGTGCAGCGCGAAGGGCTCCGCGGGCGAAGAGGTCCCGCGAAGTGGCACGGTGCGTCAACTCGATGTACTCGCCAGGCCCCGCAAAGCGGATGGTGTGCTCGCCGATCACATCGCCGGAGCGGAGGGCGACGACCTGATCGGCGGGGAGGTCGCCGCCGGCCTCTCGGATGGCCTTGGCGAGGCGATGGGCGGTCCCGGAAGGGGAATCTTTCTTTTGTGCGTGGTGGGTTTCGAAGATCCCGGCCCGGTAGTCGGGGCCGAGAATCCTGGCGATGCGTGCCGCGGCATCGGCAACGGCGGCGACGCCAAGCGACGTGTTTGGGGCCAACAGCACCGGGATGTTGCGGGCGGCTTCGCGGAGGAAGGCGGTGCCCTCTTCGGTGAGGCCGGTGGTGCCCACGAGCAGCGCCGCTCGCCTTGAGGTGGCGAGCGCAATGGCCTCTCGCACCGCAGTAGAGAAGGAGAAATCGATCACCACGTCGAAGTGCTCCGGCGCGTCCTGCGGTGCGACGAAACGCACGCGATCGTCGCCGCTGACGGCGGGTGAACCGATGTGTGTGGAGCCGGGTCGAACGATGGCGCCGGCGAGTTGGAGCGCGCGGTATTCGTGTGCGAGCGCACACAAACGAGCGCCCATGCGACCGGATGCGCCGATGACAACGAGCTGGATGGGGGGTGATGATGTCATTGTGGATAATTGCTCTGGGGGTGCGCGATGGGTAGTTTGCCGGTGTACGGCGCGGAGTTTGCTCAAGCAAGGTTATGGATCGCACCGATACAAAACGTGTACTCAATCCGCGAAGCACCGCGCCGTTGCGGTGATTCATTCGCGGAGTTCACCTGCCACGGACTCAGTCCGAGGAGCGCATCATGGCGAAGAAAGCCAAGAAGAAGAGCAAGAAGAAGGGTAAGAAGAAGAAGTGATCGTTGCCCCGAGTGCTCGCCGCCCGCTTGAAGCGACAACGCTCGGCGCAGGCAGCTGAGGCCCGGGGCCAAGAGACGAACGTGCCCGCCGTCGCCAATCCGCGACGGCGGGCCTTTTTATTTGGCTCACCCCTCTTCCGCTGAAGGTTGCCCGGGACGGGCGGACTGCCAGAATCAAGCGATGCCAGGACGCACCGAAGATGTTGGCGCAGCCCTCAAAGAGCTGTACGCCCGGCGCGACGGCGTGCTGGCCCTGGGCGAGACGGTCACACCGATCCGGTTCATCATCGATGGACGGGCCGGACGGATCATCGCCCCCGCGGCCCGCCACGTCCTCGACCACACCGAGGGGACGCTCTTCGTGCCCGACGAGGGGGAGCGCTCGGTGCAACTGATGGTGGAGATCGCCGCGGCAGACCCGGTCACCGATGGCGAGGCCTGTGACCGGTGGCAGGCGTACCACATTCGCCCGACCGGTCCGCTCTGGGCCCAGATGCATGTCGCGGGGTTGCGCCACGGGACGACGGTGCTCGACGAGGGAGATATCGACCTGCGCAACCCGCTGATCGCCGACGAGCCGAAACTCTGCCGCGAGTTGAACGCGGACAAGCCGCGCCTGGTGAGGGCGCTGGCGCGGGTCAAGGTGGATGAGACCGAACCGACAGCCGTCGGCGTCGATGCGCTGGGGATCG
The DNA here is from genome assembly GCA_050730675.1 of Phycisphaerales bacterium. Taxonomy (GTDB): domain Bacteria; phylum Planctomycetota; class Phycisphaerae; order Phycisphaerales; family UBA1924; genus JBOHNM01. The sequence goes on from JBOHNM010000027.1 coordinate 27,023, forward strand.
ACGTGCGCTGCCGCATCGGTATCGTGCGGATCTCTTTCAACGCGATGGTCCTGACGGCCGAAGCCGCGCGGTTCGAGATCAACCGAATCCTGCGCGGGTGACCCGGCGACTACCGTCTGTGCACACGAGCCCACCTTGAGCATCCACCACGCACGACCACCCCGGCTCCGCGAAGCGCACGCCCACCTGGCGGCGTACGGGCAATCGCTGGGGATGCCGTCGCTGGCGCATTGCGAGAGCGTCGAGGAGTGTCTGCAGCACGTCCATCGCGCCTGCACCGAGGCGGGACAGCACGGGTTCGTCCGGTTCACCTCCGCACGGGTCGGCGGCTGGGCCGAGAGCCGATGGCCCACACTGCGCGAGATGGACCAGGCGACCGGCATGACCCGGTGCGTCATCATGAGCTTCGACCACCACTGCGCCGCAGCCAACAGCTCCGCGATGAGCGTGGCGGGACTTCAGCCCGGCGTGGCCGTCCCGCCCAATGGCGTGGTCGAGCTTGATCCCGCGACCGGCGCTGCGACAGGAATGCTCTACGAGGAGGCGGCGTACGCGGCATGGAACGCGGCCCCTGAACCAACAGCGACCGAGCGAGTCGAGTATGTGCGCAGCGCGGCGCGGGCGCTGGCAGCGCTGGGCTTTGTCGAAGTCCATGACCTGCACAGCCAGCCGTGGCTGATGGAGGTGCTGCTGGAGTTGGATCGCGCGGGCGAGTTGCCCGTCTCGGTATGGCTCTACCCCCCCGCTGCTGAACTCCCCGCGCTCGCGCCGGCGTGGCGTGCAATCGAGACGTCGCGGGTGCGCCTGGCCGGCGGCAAGATCTTCGCCGACGGCACGCTCAACAGCCGCACGGCCCACCTGATCCACCGGTACGTGGACCCGCTGACCGATGCGCCGCGCGGACGGTGCATGATCGCTCCCGCAGCCCTCGACGAACAGATCCGCATCGCCGACGGCCTGGATCTGCCTCTGGCCGTCCATGCGATCGGCGACGGGGCGGTGCGGATGGTGCTCGACTGCATCGAGCGGGTGAAGCCGCGGACCATGGGACACCGCATCGAGCACTGCGAGCTGATCGACCGGATGGATGTGCCGCGGTTTGCGGCGCTCGGCGTCACGTGCAGCGTGCAGCCGTGCCACCTGCTGTCGGATGTGGAGGTGCTCAACCGGTCGGTGATCCACCGGCTGGCCCGCGTGCTGCCGCTGCGCGAGCTGCTGGAGAGCGGGCTCGTCCCGGGCCACATCGGCACCGACGGCCGCGCCGGGCTGGTCTTCGGGTCGGATGTGCCGATCGTGCGGGCGAACCCCGAGGACTCGATCCAGGCGGCGGTGAAACGCCGACGCGAGAGTGCTCCGATCGAAGATGCGATCGCATTCCCGCAGGCGTTGAGCGAGGAAGAAGCGTGGGGTTGCTTTGCTTGCGAGTAGTTCCACACGGCGGACCGACGATCAGGCGACCAGATCGGCCAGATAAGATCAACGCATGGGATTGCCGCTGGTGGTCATCACGCGTGGGGTGCCGGGGAGAGCCGAAGTTCCCGGCGCGGAGGTGCGGATCGCGCGGGATGAGCCGCAGATGACTCGGGCGGAACTGCTGTCATTCGTCCGCGGCGCGGCCGCCATCGTCACGATGTTCCATGACCGCGTCGATGACGAGTTCCTGGATGCTGCCGGGCCGCAGTTGAAGGCCGTGTGCAACTTCGCCGTCGGTGTGGACAACATCGACGTGGCGGCGTGCCGCAAGCGCGGCGTGGGCGTCGCCAACACGCCCGACGCGGTCACCGAAGGAACAGCCAACCTCACCTGGGCGCTGATCTTGGCGACGGCGCGGCGCCTGGCCGAGGGCGATCGGTTCGTTCGCTCGGGCAAGTGGGAGCGCGAGGGGAACGGGTTCCCCAAGGGGTGGATGGGCGTCCACCTGACAGGTCAGACGCTGCTGGTCATCGGCGCAGGGCGGATCGGCCGCGCGGTGGCGCTGCGGGCACTGGGCTTCGGGATGCGGGTGCTCTACACGTCCCGCTCGCGCAAGCTCGACATGGAACTCGCCCCGATCGCAGCGACGCGCGTGGAACTGGACGAAGGCCTGCGCCTCGCGGACGTCGTAAGCGTGCACACACCGCTGACGCCGGAAACCCGCCACATCCTCGATGCACGCCGGATCGCCCTGCTGAAACCGACGGCGATCGTCATCAACACCTCGCGCGGCCCCACCATCGACGAGTCCGCACTGACGGCGGCGCTCACGGCACGCAAGATCTGGGGTGCGGGGCTGGACGTCTTCGAGCGCGAGCCGGCCGTTCACGCCGATCTCCTCACGCTGGACAACGTCGTGATGACGCCGCACATCGGCTCGGCCGAGCGGAAGTTCCGCGAGATGATGACGCAGATCGCATGCGCGAACGCCGCGGCGGCCGTCGTGGGCAAGCCGCTGCCGAACCCGGTGTGATTGCTTCAACCAACCAAGTCCTCAGCGCTGCTCTTCGGGCGGCGTCGTCATCGCGACAAGCTTGGCGAGGAGCTTCTTGTCGTCGGGGCTGAGTTCCTGGAACTTCTTCGAACCATTGGACAGGCCCGTCAGCAGGTTGATGGCGCGGTCACGCTGCACGCCCGGCGACATCTCGTACGCCTGCTGCTGGGCCTCGGCGAGGCGGATGTTGTAGTCGATCGCGTTGATCGCAATGATGCCCACGCTCACGGCGGTCATCGCCGTCGCGGCCGTCGGGTCGAAGGAGGCCACACCCTTCGCGATGTCCGTGCCGGAGGCTCGGCACCCACCCAGCGCAGCGCCGGCGCTGATGACGGTAAGTGTGAGCGCGGCTTGGACGCGGCGGCGGACCATGGAGGGCAAGTGTACCGAAGTCCGGCCCCCGTCGTGACCAGAAAGCTGCTCTGTTCGGGTGGTTTCAGGTGTAGCGCCGGGTCGATCGGGGTCGGCGTTCAAGCCACTTTGGCAAGCTTCGCACGACCAACAACCTTCTCGGCGTACGTGTTCATGGCATCGCGGAGCTGCTCGAAGCTCTCGAGAACGTAGTAGATCGGCTGGTAGTGGTCGATCTCGAAGGTGGTGTTGCAGACCTGCTCAAGGTCGAACGGCCGGCGCTCAGGGTCGGAACTCGTGAGCGAATACTCGGCCTCGCCGTGGCTGCTGACCAGGCCGGAGCCATAAATCTTGACGCGGTTGTCCTCGCGGATCAGTCCGAACTCAACCGTGAACCAGAAGAGACGGCCGAGGCGCTCGATGTGGTACGGATC